>NZ_JBFAID010000005.1:0-230013 GCF_040654475.1 Micromonospora sp. NPDC050686 | reverse complement strand
GTTCGAGCCGAAGCTGCCCGGGAAGTTCCCGATCGGCATGCTGGCCCGGTAGATCTTGCCGTTGTCACCGGCGAAGAACAGGTACATGTTCGTGTTGTCACCGATGAGCGCCTGGTCGATCGGCCCGGTACCGGAGCCGGAGATGCTGCCGGTGAACAACGTCTGGTGCGCCGACCAGCTGTTGACGTTGGTGGGGTCGGTCGACGTCCGGTAGGAGAACGCGGGCCCGCCCCACTGGTAGGCCAGCACCCAGATGTTCTTCGGGGCAAAGTAGAACAGCGACGGCGCGACAGCCGAGAACGGCATCGCGTTCTGGCTGGCCGAGGCCATGTCCGACCAGTTCGTGAAGAGTCCGAAGTTCATCGACCCCCACGACGTACCCGTGTCGTGCGTCGTCGCGTACACCAGCTGCCGGCCGTTGTACGGAGCGTGGGTGAAGTCCTTCAGCGACACCCACCCCGACCTCGGGTTCGCCAACGCGCCCGTCGACGACCAGCGGTACGTCGACGGCAGATCGCAGCTACCGCCCGGCGGCGGCGTGGTCGGGTTGGTCCCGCCGTCGACGCGGACGAGCTGCCACTGCTGGTTGCTGCCGTTCCAGTCGTCGTACTGCACGATGTTCCCGCCGTCGGCGGTCGAGGCGCCCTGCACCTCCATCACCTTGTTGCTGTTCCGGTTGATCAACCGGACGTAGCCGCCGTCGGAGTCGGCCAGCCGGAACTGCTGGTTCGTGCCGTTGTGATCGGTCCACTGCACGATGCTGGCGCTGTTGGCGGTCGAGAAGTTGTAGACGTCCAGCACCTTGCCGGACAGCCGCGACTTCAACCGGTAGTAGCCGCCGCCCGAGTCGACGAACTGCCACTGCTGCTGGTTGCCGTCGTTGCGCGCCCACTGCACGATCCGCGCGCCGTCGTTCGTGGCCAGGTTGTACACGTCCAGGGCCTTGCCACTGTTGCGGTTGACCAGCACGTACCAGGCGCTCGTGTCGACCGTCGCCGCGGCGGCGGGGGTCGACACCACCGCCGCGGCGGCGCCACCGACCACCAATGCCGTCACGCCGGCGGCGACGACCCGCAGCAGACGCCCGCGCCGCGACGGCGGCGCGAGGGATGGAGACCTACCAAAGGCAGACATGATCCTCCTCCGATGAGGGAGCTGTTAGCGCTAACAACAACGCCCGCATGCTCTGGCGCACGCGTGAATCGAGATCCGACGAAGCGGGCTCGCCCGGTAAGCCACGGGTGTCGTCGGCCTTGACCATCGAATGTGGGCGATAACATGACGTTCGTCAAGTCGTAACGCGCTAGCTACCTCAGCCCGTCGCACGCCGTCAGCGCTCGGGCGGGGACCTTCCTCGCCGACTTCCCGCTGGGCAGCACCCTGCCCAGCGCCACGGACCGGGCCGGACACCCATGGTCGGGATAATGATGGCGCTAACATCGACGTTTACGCATGATTCGGTCGACCCGACGCCGGTCCGCAGCCGGACCGGCGGATGGCTCAGCGGCGGCTGGCATCCATCGGCTCGCGGACCAGGGCGCCGTCGAGGTAGCAGTACCGCCAGTCCTCGCCCGGCCGCGCTCCGCCGACTGATCGGCGGAGCGGGCCGTCGCGGGTCAGCCGCAGCGTTGACCGTTGAGGGTGAAGCCGGTCGGTGCCGGGTTGGCGCCGGTCCACGAGCCGTTGAAGCCGATGCTGGTGGACGCGCCGGGGGTCAGCCGGCCGTTCCAGCTCATGCTCTCCGCGGTCACGCTCACCCCACTCTGCTTCCAGGCGGCCGACCAGCCCTGATCGACCTTCTGGGTGGTGGTCGGGAAGTCGAAGGCCAGCTTCCAGCCGTCGATCGTGGTGGTGCCGGTGTTCTTGATCGTGACGGTCGCGGTGAAGCCGCCCGGCCAACTGTTCGCCGCGTAGCCGACCGAGCAGCCGCCGGTCGGAGTGGTGGTGGGCGCGGTCCGCACGGTGAGCCCGGGCGAGGCCGCCGAGACGTTGCCCGCCGCGTCCCGTGCGGTGACCACGAAGGTGTACGGGGTGTCCGGAGTCAGCTCGGTCACCGTGTACGCCGTGCCGGTGGCGCTGCCCACCTTCACCGTGCCGGTGGCGTCGACCCGGTGCACGTCGTAGCCGGTCACGCCCGTGTCGTCGGTCGACGGCGCCCAGCTCAGCGCGATGCTGTCGCCGGTGATCGTGCCGGCGGCCGGCTTGCCGGGGGTGGTCGGTGGCTGGGTGTCGCCGGGCGCGGCGCCGCGTGGCAGCACCAGGTGAGTGATCGAGTTGGCCGGGAAGGTGGCGGTGAAGCCGCCGGCGGTCACCGGCTGGTCGGCCGCCCGGACGATCCCCGCCAGGTTGGTCGCGCTGTAGCGGTACACCTGGGCGCTGCCGGCGGAGCCGCCGGTGAGGGCCACCGGGCTGGTCAGGTCGTCGCCGCTCTTGTTGACCACGACCAGGGTCAGCGCCTTGTCGGCGGTGCGCTCGGCCGCGTACACGGCGAGTCGGCCCTGGTCGGCGCTGGTGGCCCGGACGGAGGTCTCGCCGAACGCGCCGCCCCTGCCGTCGTAGTTGCGGTAGATGCGGAACGCGTTGGCCACCGGCTGGTCGGCCGTCGGCGCGGTCCAGAGGCTGGCCAGGTCGAGCCCTTCGCGGCCGAAGATGCCGAGCACGTCCGCCTCGGCGAGCGCGCCGTTGAGCGACCCGTACCCGCCCCAGCTGTACTCGGTCATCGCGACCTTCGTGCCCGGGTAGTGCTGGTCGACCAGGTCGCGCAGCCGCGGAATGAAGCGGACCGGCTGGTTGATCCAGCTCTCGTCCACGTACGTCGGGTCCCAGAGCTGGCGGGTCGAGCGCAGTCGCAGCGCCTGGGTGGCGGCGTCGCCGGCGTCCGGTCCGCTGACGCCGGACTGCTGCGGGTAGAGGTGCACGTCGAAGTAGTCGAGAATCCGGGTGCCGTGCTGCTGCTCGTACTCGCGCATCCGGTCCAGGTACCACGGGCCGAGGTCCTGGCCGCCGTGCGCGGCCTTGTCCGGCGGGTTCGACCAGCAGCCGGTCCGCCCGCAGGTGTCCTGGTCCAGCCCGGAATAGAAGATCGAGTTCAGGCCCCAACCGACCGGGCCGAGCGTCTTCGCCCCCGGGTCGGCCGCCTTGATCGCCGCGGCGTACTGGTACGTGCGGTCGCGCAGCTCGTCGTAACCCAGCCCGGCGGGGCGGACGTCGCGGTGGGTCGCGTGCCACAGGTCCGGCTCGTTGTCCAGGTTGTAGAACCGGACTCCGCCGGCACCGGCGGCGCCGAACTGATCCTTCAGGTGAGTGACGAAGTCGGCGACGTACTGCGGCCCGACCGCCACGCTGGTGTCCTTCGGGTCGTTGCCGGTGACCAGGCTGCCGTCCGGCTTCTTCCCGTTGCCGCAGTCCGGCGCCCAGGGATCGGTGGACTCCTGCGGGCCGTACTTGGCGACGCTGAAGCCACACGCTTTCGACCGGTCCTTGGCGATCCAGCCGATCATCGGCACGGTCATGATGGTCTCGGTGCCGGTGGCCTTGTTCTGCTGCACGAAGCGGTCGGTCTCGGAGCCCTTGGGCAGGCTGGCCGGGTCCGGGTTGTCGTTCGGGATGTTCTCGAAGTACCAGTCCGAGGCCCGGTTGGTGGTGTCGACCCGGAAGTTGTAGCGGGTCGTGGCGTTGCCGCCGTACCGGTGCACCGGTAGCCGCAACTCCCGGGCGAGGGCCTCGTCGGCGAAGTTCATGCCGTAGACGTACGGGCTGATCGGGTGGCGACCGGCGGTGGCGTCGACGGCCAGCGCCGGGCCGGCCGCGGCCAGGGCGGGCTCCGGCACGGCCAGACCGCCGAGGGCGGTGGCCAGCACGACCGGAAGCAGTGCTGTGGTGGGACGCACGAGCTTTCCCTTCCTAGGGGGTCGAAGCTCGCCGTTGGGAGCGCTTCCATAGCCTCACGTAGATCTGTCCGGACGTCAATCGGGGACGTATCCAGAACTGCTTACGCCACCGCAACAGCCCGCCGTCTCTAATGGGGGCATGAACCACAGCGCGTCTCCGTCGACACCGCCCCGTCGTACGCCTCGGATCGTGCTCGCCAGCCTGGTGGTCCTCTGCCTGGCGAGCGCGGCGTTCGGTCTGCGGCGGCCGCTCATGATGTCCGCTCCGAGGTGCCTGACCGGGCGGTGGCACGGCTGCTACGACACGGAGAACGGTGTGGTGCTGATGATGCTGGTCGGGCTGCCGTTGGCCGCGCTCGTGGTGTGGGCGCTGGCGCTCCGTCGACGTGCCACCGGCGTCACCTCGGCGGGGCGGATGTCGCTGGCCGAGGTGGGCATGATCTACGGGACGGTGCCCATGGTGTGGCTGACCCTGATGCCGGGCCCGGGGGCCGGCGTCGTCCCCGGCCGGGTGAGCCTGGTCCCACTGCGGGACCTGGTCACGATGGGGCCGCTCGGGGTCGGCGGCAACCTGCTGATCTTCGCGGCGCTGGGGTTCTTCGCTCCGATGCGTTTCGCGGCGCTGGCGTCCGTGCCGCGGATTCTGGCGCTCGGGGCAGGCTGCTCGGTCCTGGTCGAAACCGCGCAGTACGTCCTGCGGCTGGACCGGGTGTCCTCGGTGGATGACGTCCTGGTCAACGCCGCCGGCGCCGTGCTGGCCGGGCTGGCGTCGCGCCGCGGGTGGCGCAGCGCGGCGGAGGTGCCGTCGGACCAGCCCCGCCCCGCGCCGGCATCGGCAGGCTGAGGCGTTGCCGAGTGTGCACACATCGGCGATATTTTGTGCCGGTCAGAAGGTTCAGACATGCGCGTACTGATCGTGGAGGACGAGCCGTCCCTGGCCGAAGCAGTCCGTGACGGTCTGCGGCTGGAGGCGATCGCCGCCGACGTCGCCGGCGACGGTGACAGCGCCTTGGAACTGCTCAGCGTCAACTCCTACGACCTCGCCGTCCTCGACCGCGACATCCCCGGCCCCTCCGGTGACGAGGTCGCCCGACGCATCGTCGCCTCCGGCAGCGGCATCCCGATCCTCATGCTCACCGCTGCCGACCGGATCGACGACAAGGCTTCCGCGGGCCTGCCGCTCGACCCGTTCCGCCGGGAGGTCTTCCGCGACGGGCGCTACGTCGCGCTCACCCGCAAGCAGTTCGCCGTGCTGGAAGTCCTCGTCGCCTCGATGCCGCCAGCCGCCCGGGTAGGTCCTTGTCATGCTGGTTAACTGGTGTTCTACTTTACCAGAACAATCCGCGATGCCCGGAGCGGACAAGGAGGACCACCAGGTGATCAACTTTCATGTCGACCGATCCAGCAGCGTCCCCGCCTACGCCCAACTGGTGCGGCAGGTGCGCGAAGGGCTACGAATCGGGACGCTGCAGCCCGGGGACCAACTTCCCACCGTGCGCAGCGTGGTGACCTCATGCACGGTCAACCCGACCACGGTACTTAAGGCCTACCGGGAACTGGAGCTGTCCGGCCTGGTGGAGGCGCGGCAGGGGGCGGGCACCTTCGTCAGCGGAACGCTCGGCCACGCGGATCCCCATGTCATGGCCCGCTTACGCAGCAGCCTGGCCCGGTGGCTCGGCCAGGCCCGCGAGGCCGGTCTGGAGGACGAGGACGTCCAGGCGTTGCTCGCCTCGGTGATCGTGGAGAACTCGGCGCGCAGGGCCCCGACCGGCGGCGCCCGGACGCAGGCAGAACCGGCACCGGACGCTGGGTTCCAGAAGAAGGAAGGCGCCGCATGAGCGAGCAGTCCATCGCCGTGGAAGCCCGCGACGTGGGCAGGCGCTACGGCACCGTTTGGGCGCTACGGAAGTGCAGCTTCCAACTGCCCCCCAGCCGCATCATCGCGCTGGTCGGCGCGAACGGCGCGGGCAAGTCGACGCTGATGAGCATCATCGCCGGTACGTTGGCGGCCACCTGCGGCTCGCTGCTGGTCCACGGCCGGCCGGTGGTGCAGGGCAGGTCCTCCAACGGGGGTCGTTCTGCCGGGAGCCGGGTCGCGATCCTGGCCCAGGACAAGCCGCTGTACCGGGACTTCAGCGTGTCGGACATGCTCCGCTTCGGAAGGTCGATGAACCGCGTGTGGGACCAGCGGCGGGCGCTGTCGTGGCTTCAGCGCTTCGACATCCCCCTGGATCGCCGCTGCGGCAAGCTGTCCGGCGGGCAGCGGGCGCAGGTCGCGCTGGCGGTCGCCCTGGGCTCCCGTCCGGCGCTGCTGCTGTTGGACGAGCCGCTCGCGAACCTGGACCCGGTGGCCCGCACCGAGGTGACCGGCGAACTCATGGCGGAGGCCGCCGACAGCGACATGACCGTCATGCTGTCGACCCACATCATCGCCGAGCTCAGTGGCGTCGGTGACCATCTGCTGCTGCTCGACGCGGGCCGGCCTTTGCTCACCGGCGATGTCGAGGAGCTGCTCGACAGCCACGTGCGGCTGACCGGACCCCGCGCGGACCAGCCACCGGGCCCCGGCGCGATCGTCCAGGAGCGGCACACTGACCGCCAGTCCATGTTCGTGCTCCGGCAGCCGGCGTCACCGGCGGCGCACGCCGTCGTCGCCCCCGGCTGGACCGCCCAGCCCATCACCTTGGACGAGCTGATCCTGACCTACCTCAAGGCATCGTCCTCGGCACACCGTGATCTGGAGACAGCGGCATGAGCCCGGTCACCCAAGCGACCCCCACGAAGCGCCAGGACGATCTCGGGTACGCCGGGGGCTTCCGCGGTCTGCTGTGGCTGACCTGGCGGCAGCACCGCTGGTCGCTGATCAGCATGCTCGTCCTGGCCGCGGTCCTGGTGGGCTGGATGACCTACCTGTCCATGGAACTGACAGACCTGTGGCACCAGTGCGGCAACGCGTACTGCCCGGAGAACTCCCCACAAGGCGAGCAGCTCGCCGGGTCCTCGCCCCTGGTCCTGACCTTGGGCGCCCTGTCGCGGCTGGTGCAGTACATGCCGCTGCTGATCGGCGTGTTCATCGGCGTCCCGCTGCTGACCAGGGAGCACGAGCAGCGAACCCTGCTGCTGGCCTGGAGCCAGGACGTGTCCCCTCAGCGCTGGCTGTGGACCAAGCTGGGCATGCTCGGCCTGTTCGTGACGGCGGTGACCGCGGCCGTCGCCGGGGTCAGCGACCACCTGCAGCGGACGATGACCCTGGTCGCTCCGGGAACCCTCTTCGACTACCTGCCGTTCCTGAACACCGGGATGCTGCCGGTCGCGATCAGCATCTGCTGGTTCACGGTCGGCGTCGCACTCGGCGCCGCGATCAAGCGCACGCTCCCCGCCGTGTTCGGCGTGATCGTCGGCTTCATCGGCCTGACCTACCTCGTCCAGTGGCGCTACCCCACCCTGATGAAGCCGCTGTCCGCGCAGCTACGAGTGGGCGGCCCGGACGGTGGTCTGTTGCGCGACAACGCCCTGGTCGTCAACGGCGGCATGATCGAATACGGTGCCGACGGGCCGTCCGGCGCGTTCGACGCCTCCGGGCGCCAACTCAGCGGCGTCGACCTTCAACGCCTCTGCCCGCCCGACAATGATGGCGGCAAGATCCTCTCCTGCGAGTTCGACAACCATCTTCTGCACCACCTGCAGTACCAGCCGGGCAGCCGGATCCCCGAATTCCACCTGATCGTCGCGACCGGCTACCTGGGCCTGACCGCGGTGGCTCTCCTCGCCGTCTGGTGGATCGTCCGCCGCACCAACCTCAGTGCGGGCTGACCCCCAGCCGCCGAGGTATCACACCCGGCAATGATCGCGCCGGGCCGCAGGACGGATATCGATGCGGAAACCCGAACCAAGATGGTCGGCCGGTACGCCGGCCGGCCATCTTGACGATGGCGCGCTGTCCGCCCCACGACACCCCTTCATGTCAAGACACCGCTCGGGGGCGGGTTTAGGCTGGCTGGTGGCGGGTCCGGGAAGTGGCTTGCCCGAAGGGCCGATGTCCGGGGTCAGGTCGGTCACGCTGGATAGCAGAGTCGTCCCCGAATGCCCTCCCGGATCCGCCGCCTGCATGCGTTTCTGGTCGGTGACCTCGCGGGCGTAGACGACGTTGGACAGTCGCCGATTCAGCGCGTATGGCTTCCATGAGGTCTTCCCGGCGGATTCTTCGCGTCGGCGCAGCCGCGACCTTCGGTGCGGTTGCGCAGCTGGACAACGGCTATGAGGTGCAGAGTCCGAGCTGCTCAGCGCGTCGTGTGAAGCAAGGCATCGACGTGATCACAGATTGCGGGCCGACCACTATGAGAGTAGAGCTCGGCCACTCTGAGAAGTTTTCTGCCGACGCTTGAGGCGTCGGCGCCCCCTGGAGAGGCACCAAAAACGCCCCTCAGTTCGATCGCTTTCGATCGCCTGAGGGACGTTTCCGCAGGTGAAACCTCGTGCGCCCGAAGGGACTCGAACCCCTAACCTTCTGATCCGTAGTCAGATGCTCTATCCATTGAGCTACGGGCGCTCGTGCTCGGCCAGTCTACACACCCGGCTTTCGCGCGGAGACTCCGGGATTCGAACCCGGGAGGGGCTTTAAGACCCCAACCGCATTAGCAGTGCGGCGCCATAGACCAGACTAGGCGAAGTCTCCCCGGCGGTCCGGAGACCACCGCGCCCGAGGATACAGGTACGGCCCGGCCGGGAGCAAAGCGACTAGCGGGCCGGCTCGGGAGCGCCCCCCGCATGAGGTCGAGGCGCCTGCGTTTCCACGCTGTGCCGCAGGCGGTTCAAGACTAGGCTTCGTCGATATGCAGGAGCAGCCGCCCAGCGACCCGCCCCACGAGCCCGCCCAGCGCCCACGGCGCAGCCGGTCACCGAAGGCGACCTTCACCCCGCCGACGGCCACCGGACCAGAGTCGGACGACGACAGCCGGCGGTCGACTGCACGGGGTGAGAGCCCGGCGAGCCGGACACCGCGGGCCAAGGCGGCACCGAACGTCCTCTTCCAGCCGCCGGATCCGGCCGGCGCGGGCGTCCCCGCTCCCGACCGCGACGCGACCGCCGGTGGTGACCCGGCCGGCGGGCGGACGACCACCGGCGGCGGTGACCCGGTCCGTGGGCGGACGCGGACGGCACCCGCCGGCCGGACGCCGAGGCCGGCTCCCGCCGATCCTCCGTTGAGCCCGCGCCCCCCAGACACGACGCAGACGGACGCGACGGAGCCGGTTTCGAACCCGGCACGCAAGGCGGCGGCCCGCCGGGCACCAGCGGAGCGGGTGGCCCGGCCCCGGAAGTCGGCCACCGGGCGGGCGCCCGCGCCGGTCGGCGAGCCGAGCACCGGTGCCGGTGATCCCGCACCCGACCCGACGGCGGAGGCGTCACCGGCGACGGACCGGACCGGGCCGGCCACCATCCTGCCGCCCCAGCCGGGCATTCCCGAGCCCGCCGCGGCCGACACCGGCCCGACCACGGTCGTTCCGGCCCAGCCGGGCACCGCCGACCCCGCCGCGCCGACCGCCCTCCCGAGTGACGCCGCTGCCCCCGACCCGCAGGCCACGGGGGGGCCCAGCCGCGCCAAGCGGGTACCCCGGGCCCGGCAGGCGGCCGCCCCGAAGAAGGCCGTCCGGAAGACCACGTCCGTGCCGAAGGCCGCACCGGCCGGACCAGGCACCCCGGAGAAGCCGGCCACCTCGGAGAAGACGGCCACCCCGAGCGAATCGGCCACCCCGGGGAAGACGGCCACCCCGGCGGGCGAGCCGACCCCGGCCGGCCCGCCCGCTGCAGCCGAGCCGGCAACCGAGCCGGTGGCCGGCGCGGCGGAACGCGCGGCGGGGCGTACCCGGGAACTGGATCTGGCGTCCCTCACCGCGCGGCTGCGCGACCATCCCGGCCTCGCGCCGGAGCTGCTGGCGCTGGCGGCGGTCGAGGCGCTCGGGCCGCGCGCCGGCGACTGGGCCGAGCGGCTGCGCGCCGCGTACCCGGCGGCGGCCCCGGATGCGCTGGCCCGGCTGGCCAGCCGGCGGTATGTGCGGCTGGCCGGGATGGGCGGGGCGGGTGCGGCGGTGGCCGGACTGTTCGCACCGGTGGCCGAGCTGGCGGCGGTGCTCTGGACCCAGGCCAACCTGGTGCTGCGCCTGGCGGCGACGTACGGCCGGGACCCGGCCGACCCGGAACGGGCGGTGGAGTTGCTGGTGCTGACCCGGGTGCATCCGGACGCGCCGAGCGCCCGCGCGGCGCTGTCGGCGGCCCGGGCCGCCGACGGGCCGCGGGCGCAGCCGCAGCCGTGGCCGTGGGCGGCGGAGGCGGCGTGGCGGCTGGCCCTGCCGCTGGGTGCGCAGGCGGGCGGTTGGCTGGCGTTGCGGCTGGCGTCCCGGCTGCTGCCGGGGGCCGCGGTGCTCGTCGCGGCGGCCGGGGACGCGGCGGCCGCCGACCGGCTGGCCGCGCGGGCGATCTGGGCCTACCGGCCGGCCGCGGCTGGGTCACGGCCGGCGCCGGGCCGCTCAGCGCCGGCGGAGGGATCCGGTCAGAGCCAGCTGAACCATTCCTTCGGCAGCAGCGAGTAACCGACGAAGGCGACCACGTCGAGCAGGGTGTGCGCGACGATCAGCGGGGCCACCCGGCGGGTGCGCAGATAGAAGAGGCTGAAGATCACGCCCATCACGGCGTTGCCGACGAACGCGCCGAAGCCCTGGTAAAGGTGGTAGGAGCCGCGTAGCAGGGCGCTGGCCGCGATGACCGCGCCGAGCCGCCACCGGAGCTGGCGCAGCCGGGTGACCAGGTAGCCGACCACGATCACCTCCTCCAGGACGGCGTTCTGCACGGCGGCCAGGATGAGCACCGGCACCGCCCACCAGAGCGCCGGCAGGGCGGCCGGGACCAGGGTGGCGTTGACGCCGAGCTGCGCCGCCGCCCAGAACAGCGCCAGGCCGGGCAGGCCGATCAGCGCCGCCAGCCCGGCGCCGCGGGCCAGGTCGGACCCGGGCCGCCGCAGGTCGACGCCGAGCGTCCGCGCCGGGTCGCCCGGGTCCCGGGCCAGCAGGTGTACGGCGAGCAGCACCGGCAGCAGCGCGAAGCAGATGCCGAGCAGCTGGTACGTCAGGTCCAGGTACGGCCGGGCGGAATGGGAGGTGTTCAGCGAGGCGGTCTGCTTGGACAGCGGCCCCTCGGCGGTCAGCTTGGCGATGATCGACACCATCGCGTAGACCGCGGACTGCCCGAGCGACAACCCGAGCACCAGCAGCGTCTCGGTGCCCAGGGTGCGGCGGGACACCGGGCGGGTGAGCTCAACGGTCACGGCACCACTCTGCCCGACCGGGCGGCCCGCCGGCACGACCGGATCGGCGATGCGAGCCGGTCGCACACTCTGTGCGACCGGCGCACACGCTCCGTGGACATTCTGTGGGCGTCCGATCCGCAGTCCCCCAAGGAGCGAACCCCGGTGGAGAACTTCGCACGGCTGCTGAAGGAGAGCTGGGCCCTGGTGGAGGAGCATCGGGACCGGCTGAGTGAGCACTTCTACGCTCGGATGTTCCTCCTCGACCCGAGCCTGCGGCAGCTCTTCCCGGTGCAGATGGCGGGCCAGGGGAATCGCATCCTGGAGGCGATCGTCACCGCCACCCAGACGGTGGACGACCCGGAGAGCTTCGACGAGTACCTGCGCGCGCTGGGCCGCGACCACCGGAAGTACCACGTCGACGCGGCGCACTACGAGACCATGGGCGTCGCGCTGCTCGACGCGCTGGGCGGCATCGCCCGCGACGCCTGGAACCTGGAGTACGACCAGGCGTGGCGGGAGGCGTACCAGGCGATCACGGCGAAGATGCTGGCCGGCGCGGAGGCCGACGAGAACCCGCCGTACTGGCACGCCGAGGTGCTCACCCACGAGCGGCGCGGCCCGGACACCGCCGTGCTGACCGTCCGCGCCCTCCAGCACCCGCTGCCCTACCGGGCCGGCCAGTACGTCAGCCTGGAGGTGCCCCGGTACCACCCGCGGGTGTGGCGCACCTACTCGGTGGCGAACGCCCCGAACGACGACAACGTGCTGGAGTTCCACGTCCGTACGCCGGAAGGGGCCGGCTGGGTGTCGGGCGCGCTGGTCCGCCGGACCCGGCCGGGGGACCTGCTGCGGCTGGCCGCGCCGATGGGGTCGATGACCCTGGACACCGCGTCCACCCGGGACATTCTCTGCGTCGCCGGCGGCGTCGGGCTCGCCCCGATCAAGGCGCTCGTCGAGGAACTGACCAAGGTCAACCGCACCCGCTGGGTGCACATCTTCTACGGCGCCCGCCGCGCCGAGGACCTGTACGCGCTCCTCGGCCTCCAGAAGTTGGTGGAGACCCACCCGTGGCTGTCGGTCACCCCGGCGTGCAGCGAGGACCCGGACTTCGACGGCGAGCAGGGGGACATCTCCGAGGTGGTCACCCGGTACGGGCCGTGGACCTCGCACGACTGCTACGTGTCGGGCTCCACCCGGATGGTCCGGGCCGCCCTGCGGGCGCTCGCCGAGGACGGGGTTCCCCCGCAACACATCCGGTACGACACGTTCGGCACCGTCTGACGACTTTCCTCCCCCCAGCCGGGCCGCGTGCCCCTGCCCCCTGGGGCACGCGGCCCGGTCCCCCTGCGGCGGTCAGTACCGCCAGGGGTTGCCGGTCTCCCGGTACTCCTCGACGGGGACCAGCGGCACCCCGGGCGCCATCCGGTCCACGTACAGCCGCCCCTCCAGGTGGTCGATCTCGTGGGCGACCAGCCGCGCCATCGCGTACTCGAAGGCGGTGATCACCCGGCTGCCGTCCCACTGGGCGTGCTCCACGTCGACGCGCAGCGGCCGGGGCACCAGGCCACGGTGGTCGAAGAAGGAGAGGCAGCCCTCGTACTGCTCGTCGGCGTCCCCGGCGGCGTCGACCACCCGCGGGTTGAGCAGCACCACCGGTTCGTCCGTGCGGTCCGGCGGCCGGACGATCGCGGCGGACCAGCCCAGGCCGAGCTGCGGTGCGGCGATGCCGACGCCCTTGCTGAACGGGTGCAGTTCGTCCAGCCGGTCCAGCGTGGCGGCCAGCCGATCGACCACCTCCCGGGCGGTCCGCTCGTCGCGGGGCAGGTCGAACTGCCGGGCCGGCTGGCGCAGCAGGTCGGCACCGCGCTGGACGACGCCGAGGGCGCGCATCCGGTCGCTGGGTCGGGCGACGGCGGGCCGCCGGGACGGGTCGGCGTCGACCCGCCGGCTCCGGAACCGCCACTGCATCCGGTACCGGGCGTTCAGCGGCGGGTCGTCGGTCGCCCATTCGAAGATGGCGCGGTCGCCGTCCACGCGCCGGACCACCGGCGTACGCAGTGGCCCCTCCTCCGCCGACAGGGAGGTCTCGACCCCCCACACCTGCGGGTCCGCCTCCACGGGCAGGTCCAGCCAGACCTCCAGCCGCCGGGTGGGCACCCGGACGGCCCGCTGGAACCAGGGCCCCCACTTCTCCCGGCCGACCTGGTACGCGTACTCGATGGTGGCCCGGTCGCCGGGGTAGAGCGGGAAGCGCCCGTCGGCGTTCTCGAAGAGGAGCCAGATCTCCTTGAACGCGTCCCGGTCGTGCTTGGCCCGCCAGTGCATCGGCTCCCGCTCGCCGCTGTCCTCCCGGTACGCGCGCAGCCGCAGCTCGGCGAAGGTCAGCGGGTGTTCCCGATGGTGCCGGTTGGAGCGGCCCGGGTCGTTGGGGTAGCGGTCGACGGCGACCCGGACCAGGTAGCGGGTGACCGGCTCGGTGCCGGCGTTGTAGAGCTCCCGCCGGATGACGCAGTGGTACGCCTCGTCGGCGTAGCGCAGCGACGCCTGTTCCCGCTCGACGATGAGGCCGGTCCCGGGTGGCATCCACTGCCCGGGCGCCGGGGGCTCCCGGTGCGGCGGGGCGGACCGGGCGTGCCGGAGCTCGTCGTACTCCCGGAAGCGCTGCCAGATCGCGCCGCTGGCCTCCAGGACGGCCTCGGCCCGCCGGGCGAAGTCCTCGGTGGGGCGGTGCCGGCGCCCCTCGACGTGGCTGACGTAGGACGGGTCGAAGCCCATCAGGGTGGCCAGTTGCTTCTTGGTCAGGCCGCGACCGGTGCGATGCCGGGCGAGTTCCGCCGCGAACGAGTCGGCCGCTCGCTCGATGGGGGAGGTCGTCATCAGCTTCCTCGTGGCCGGGAATATCAGTTTCACGTTCCGTGGCCGGACGGGTACCGGACTGGCGGCTTGTCGACAGGAACCTTGACAGTTCAGGTAAATCTGTCGATGCTCGCCTGGCCTCTCGCGGGCGACCCGCGTCGCGGTGGCCGGTTTTCGTCCGGCGTCGACGGGTAGTACCAGCCCGCAGCCCTACCCCGGAGTGACGGGGACCTCCCGGTTCCGCCCCAGCCACGCCTTCCCCCGGCCCGACGAGTGTGGTTAGGCTAGCCTTATCTCGACGGACACACATCGGACAAGGGGACGGTTCTGGTGACAGCGGTGATGCCTGGACGCGCAACCGCCGCCCCGCTGGCCCCGGTGACCGACACCCTGCGCGCCATGTTCGGCACCGACGACGTCCCCGGGCTCGCCCCGGGCCTGCTGGTCGCCGACGAATTCGGCTGGTCCCCGGCCACCACCCTGGTCGACGGCACCCGACTGCCCGAGTTCCTGGCCGCGGCGACCCGGCGCTGGGGCGGCACCCCGCACGCCTGCGCCGCGCTGGCCTGGAAGGCGTACAGCTACTGGGCCGCCCTGCCGGCGGTGCTCGGCTGGGCCTCCGCGCGACGGGTGCCGCTGCTCGACCCCAGCGACGTGCTGATCCACTTCGCGGACCACCGGCCGCTGCTCACCATGGGCCTGCGCCGCTCGACCACCGTCGCGGTGCTGCCCACCGACCCACTCGCCCTGGCCGGCCCGCCCGAGGTACGGGTCGTCGCCGACGAGGCCGAGCTCATCGCCGCGCTGCGCGCCTCACTGCTCGACGCGCACCTCGTCCCGCTGATCGCGGCCATCCAGGCGGAGGTCCGGGTCGGCGCCCGTACGCTGCTCGGCTCGGTGGCCTCCGGCATCGCGCACGGCGTGCTGCGCGCCGCCGACGCGCTGCCCGGCCCCTCCACCGAGAGCATCGGCACCCTGCTGGCCGCGCTGGACCTGGCCGACCTGGTCGACCTGGTGCCGGGGCCGGACGGCACGCCGACCGTCCAGCGCCGCACCTGCTGCCTGGCCTTCACCCTGCCCAAACCGAAGATCTGCCAGGGCTGCTGCCTCCGCCCGGCCTGAGGCCACCGGTTAACGCCGGGCCGCGGCGTGGGTAAGGTGATCGACGTCATTGCCGGCGAAATGGACAATGCATCGGCATTTGCCCGCAAATTGGCACGGCCGGTCGCATTCCCCTCGAGCCCGTATGCGATTTGCGTGATCATCCAGACACCCTGCGCAATCAATTCCTCGACGCGACCTGCCCGGACCCTCGCGAGGGGTGACCGAGCGCAGATTCCCGCCGGACCGGCCCGTTTCGCGAGTAGTCATAACAATTCGTAGCGTAGTCGAAGAATGCCTGGCCGTGACATGATTCAGGGTTCTGGGTATTATGTGCCGGGTTCGCCGACCGCCTATCTCGCGCCACCCCCGACCGCAATCGGTTCGCAACGGCCCCCAATTTTACTGCCGTGCCCGTAGCTGATTGACTCATTCGGTCCAGGCGCGGGTCGAGTCATATCGTGAGGAATCGACGCATGGCAGATATCACTGGGGATCAGCGCGTCCAGTCCGAGGTGCTCGAAGGCCTCGCGATGGCGGTCAACCACCGCCGCTGGTTCGTGGAGCTCGCCGTGCCCCACCTCGGTGACGACCCGATCGAGATCGGCAGCGGTCTCGGCGACTACGCCCTGGAGTGGTCGGAGCTGCTGCCCAGGTTCACCGCCACCGAGGCCGACCCGGACCGGTTGGTGGCGCTGAAGGAGCGGCTGGCCGACCGGCCCAACATCGAGGTCCGGCAGATGCTGCTGCCGCACCCGGAGGGCGGCGACTACAGCGCCGCCGTGTCGTACAACGTCCTGGAGCACATCGAGGACCACGTGGGCGCGCTGCGCAGCATGCGCGACCTGGTCCGGCCGGGCGGGAAGGTGGTGCTCATCGTGCCGGCGTTCCAGTTCGCGATGAGCCCGGCGGACGTCGCCACCGGGCACGTGCGCCGCTACACCAAGAAGACGCTCGGCGCCGCGCTCACCGAGGCGGGCCTCCAGGTCGAGGAGCTGCGGTACGCCAACGCCCTCGGCCTGATCGGCTACTTCATGGCGACCAAGGTCTTCCGGCTCATGCCGAAGGAGGGCCCGATGGTCAAGGTCTACGACACCCTGGTGCTCCCGGTGACCAAGGCCGCCGAGCAGAAGGTCCGCCCGCCGTTCGGCCAGTCCGTCTTCGCGGTCGCCCGGGTCCCGGGCTGACCGGCCGGCCCCGCGGCCCCGGCACCCGGGCGGGTGGCGCGGGACCGCGGAGTCGGGTCACTCCTTGACCTGGTACGTCGGGCGGATCACCGCCCGGGCCAGGGTGTGGAAGGCCAGGTTGAAACCGACGAAGGCCGGGCTGGCCTGCGGGCCGACGTCCAGGCGCTCCACGTCCAGGGCGTGCACCGCGAAGACGTACCGGTGCGGGCGGTCACCGGGCGGCGGCGCGGCGCCCCCGAATCCCTGCTCGCCGTAGTCGTTGCGGACGGTGAACGCGTCGCCAAGGTCGGCCTCCCGGACGTCGCGGGGCAGCTCGGTCACCGAGGCGGGCAGGTTCACCAGCACCCAGTGCCAGAACCCGCTGCCAGTCGGGGCGTCCGGGTCGAAGCAGGTCACCACGAAACCCTGCGTCTCGGCCGGGAAGTCCGACCAGGCCAGGTGCGGTGAGACGTTCTCACCGCCGGCGCTGCCGTGTGCGTGCCGGGCGTCCATCGGCTCGCCGTTGACCACGTCGTCGCTGGTCAGGGTGAACGCCGGGACGGTCGGCAGGAGTTCGTACGGGTCCGGGGCGATCGGTCGTTCCAGGGTCATCGGGACGGGTCCTTCCGGTTGCACGGGAATCCTGCGCACCTTCATACCCCGCCCACGCCTCCCACCGAACGCACCCGCCGGTGGTGTCGGGCCAGCAGCGACTGATCAAGGCGGAGGGTGTGGGATTCGAACCCACGAAGACATCGCTGCCTTACCGGTTTTCAAGACCAGCGCCATCGGCCACTAGGCGAACCCTCCCGGCACCGCGCCTCGTAGGGCGGCGGTGGCGGTGCCTAGTCTGCCATGGGCACCGCTCGTACGGATGACCGTCCCGCGCGAGCTGGCCGTCCTGTGCCCAGCTACCCCGCGCTCGGGCGGCGCCCCCCGGGTATGAGGTGTCAAGCGGGGCCCTCCGCTACCGAAAGCGTTAACAGAGGCCCCCTCCTTACCCCGCACCCGCGGGTGGCGGGGTATGAACGAGCCATGCGCGCGATCACGATCCCGGAACCCGGCGGACCCGAGGCACTCGTCTGGGCCGAGGTGCCCGACCCCGAGCCCGGCCCCGGCGAGGTGGTCGTCGACGTGCGGGCCAGTGCCGTCAACCGGGCCGACCTGCTGCAACGGCAGGGGCACTACCCGCCGCCGCCGGGCGCGCCCGGGTACCCCGGGTTGGAGTGCTCCGGGGTGATCAGCGCGACCGGCCGCGACGTGACCGGGTGGGCGGTCGGCCAGGAGGTCTGCGCGCTGCTGGCCGGCGGCGGCTACGCGGAGCGGGTCGGGGTGCCGGCCGGGCAACTGCTGCCGGTGCCGGCCGGCGTCGACCTGGTCGACGCGGCCGCGCTACCCGAGGCGGCCTGCACCGTCTGGTCGAACGTGGTGGGGCTGGCCCGGCTCGGTAGGGGCGAGACGCTGCTGGTGCACGGCGGCGGCAGCGGGATCGGCACGTTCGCCGTCCAGCTCGGCACCGCGCTGGGCGCGACCGTGGTGGTGACCGCCCGTTCGGTCAAGCACGAGCGGCTGCGCGCGCTGGGCGCCGCGCACACCATCGACTACCGGGAGCAGGACTTCGTCGAGGAGGTCCGCCGGGTAACCGGCGGGCGCGGCGCGGACGTGATCCTCGACATCATGGGCGCGTCCTACCTGGGGCGGAACGTGGCGGCGCTGGCCGACGGCGGCCGGCTGGTGGTGATCGGCATGCAGGGTGGCCGCAAGGCGGAGCTGGACCTGGCCGCGCTGCTCGCCAAGCGGGCCTCGGTGGCGGCCACCGCGCTGCGGTCCCGGCCGCTCGACGACAAGGCGGCGATCGTCGACGGCGTACGCGAGCAGGTCTGGCCGCTGGTCGCGGCCGGCACGGTCCGGCCGGTGGTGGACCGGCGGCTGCCGATGGTCGACGCGGCGCAGGCGCACCGGCTGGTGGAGACCAGCGACCACATCGGCAAGGTGCTGCTCACGACGGGGTGACGTCGTCCGCCGCCGGCCGGGGCAGCATCAGCCGGGCCCCGGCGCCCTCGGCGGCCAGGTTGTCCTTCGGGTTGTAGAGGGTGCAGCGCTGCAACGACAGGCAGCCGCATCCGATGCAGCCGCTCAGGTCGTCGCGCAGCTTGGCGAGCAGGCGGATCCGCTCGTCCAGCCGGGTCCGCCAGGCGGCGGAGAGGCGGGCCCAGTCGGCGGCGGTCGGGGTGCGGGAGGCGGGCAGCGAGTCCAGCGCCGTCCGGATCTCGTCCAGCGACACTCCGACCTGCTGGGCGATTCGGATGAACGCCACCCGGCGCAGCTCGGAGCGGGCGTACCGGCGCTGGTTGCCGCCGGTGCGGTCGGCGCGGACCAGCCCGAGCCGCTCGTAGTAGCGCAGCGCGGACGGCGCCACCCCGGAACGCGCGGAGAGTTCGCCGATGGTCAGTGAGTCGTGCATCACCCGGTCCTTGAGTTGAAGCGCACTTCAACTCACACGCTATCCGCATGGCCACCATCACCTCCACCGACGGCGCCCAGGTGCTCGCGCCGCTGCTGCGCCGGATCACCGGCGACGAGAAACACGGGCCCAGCGCCCACTCCACCATCGACGTGCTCTGGGTGCTCTACGACCGGGTGCTGCGGGTCACTCCGCAGACCGTGGACGCCCCGGACCGGGACCGCTTCCTGCTCTCCAAGGGACACGGCCCGGCCGCCTACTACGCCGTGCTCGCGGCGAAGGGCTTCATCCCCGAGGGCTGGCTGGACGACCTGGCCGGACCGGCGAGCCGGCTGGGCCACCACCCGGACCGGCTGCTGGTCCCGGGCGTGGAGATCGGCACCGGCTCGCTTGGCCACGGCCTGGGCCTCGGCGTGGGCACCGCGCTCGGGCTGCGGGCCCAGGGCCTCACCGACTCCCGGGTGTACGTCCTCACCGGCGACGCCGAACTCGACGAGGGCGCCAACCACGAGGCGATCGCGTACGCCGGCGCCACCGGGCTGGACACGCTCACCGCCGTCGTGGTGGACAACGACTCCGCCAGCCACGGCTGGCCCGGCGGCATCGCCAGCCGGTTCACCGTCAACGGCTGGACCGCCGACACCGTCGACGGCCGCGACCACGCCGCCCTGTACGCCGCGCTCACCGGCCACCGGCCCGGCCAGCCGCACGTCGTGGTGGCCCGCATCGAGAGCTGGCGGTGACCGGGATGCGGACGACCTTCGTGGACACCACGGGCGCCCTGCTGGACGACGACCCGCGTACCGCGCTGGTGCTGGCGGACATCTCGGCCAGCGCGTTCGCCCCGGCCGCCCGGCGGCACCCGGACCGGGTGCTCAACGTCGGCATCCGGGAGCAGTTGATGATCGGAGTGGCCGGCGGGCTGGCACTGACCGGGCTGCGCCCGATCGTGCACTCGTACGCCACCTTCCTGGTGGACCGGGCGTACGAGCAGATCAAGCTGGACCTCGGCCACCAGGGCGTCGGCGCGGTGCTGGTCAGCGTCGGCGCGTCGTACGACGGTTCCCGGGAGGGACGGACCCACATGTCCCCGGGCGACGTGGCGCTCTTCGACTCGCTCGGCGAGGGATGGCGGGTGCACGTGCCGGGCCACCCCGACGAGGTGCCGGCGCTGCTGCGGGCCGTGGTCCGCGACGACGACCGGGTCTACCTGCGGCTCACCGAGCGCCGCAACGGCACCGGTTACCCGGACGCGGACCGGCTGCGGGTGCTGCGTCGGGGCGGCGCTCAGGCGCCCCTGGTGGTGGCGGTCGGTCCGACGCTGGACGCGGCGCTCGCGGCGACGCAGGGGCGGGACGTGACGGTGGCGTACACCCACACGCCGCGCCCGTTCGACACGGCCGGGCTGCGGGCGCTGGCCGGGACCGAGGTGGTGCTCGTCGAGCCGTACCTGGCGGGTACGTCGGCGGCGGTGGCCGGCCGCGCGCTGGCCGACCGGCCGCACCGGCTGCTGGCGCTCGGCGTCGGCGACACCGAACTGCGCCGGTACGGCGACCCGGCCGACCACGAACGCTGGCACGGGCTGGACGCCGCCGGGCTGCGCCGGTCGATCGACGCCTTCCTCGGCTGACGGGCCGCCCCGGCTCGCGCCTTCCGCGGAGTGGATGGGCCCGACGTACCGCGAGTCGGGCCTTCCGCGGCCTGGACAGGGCGGACTTGCCGCAAGTCGGGCCCGCCCGGTCGGGGGCGGTCCGGGCGTGACGGGGGGTGGGCCCGCCGTCGGTCAGCTCGCGGTGGGGCGGCGGCGGGCCCGCTCGCGGCCGAGGATCCAGAGTGCCTCGACGCCGTCCTTCCAGGTGATCTTCTTGCCCTCCTCGCGGCCCCGGGCGCGGTAGCTGATCGGCACCTCGTACGGGCGGATCCGCTGGCGGAGCAGCTTTCCGGTCACCTCGGCCTCCATGCCGAAGCCCTTCGAGCGGACGTTCAGCGAGCGGTACAGCTCGACCGGCATCAGCTTGAAGCAGGTCTCCAGGTCGCCGATGTAGGAGTTGAAGAGCACGTTGGCGGCCATGGTGACGCCCTTGTTGCCCATCACGTACCAGAAGCTGTAGGCGCTGTGGCTGCCGAAGGTCCGATTGCCGTACACCACCGTGGCGTGGCCGTCGAGGACCGGGGTGAGCAGCCGCGGGATGTCCTGCGGGTCGTACTCCAGGTCGGCGTCGAGGATGACCATGTACTCACCCTCGGCGGCGTTCACCGCGGTGCGGATCGCCGCGCCTTTGCCCGCGTTGCGCTGGTGCGTGATCACCCGCAGCCGGCTGTCGTCGACCCGGCCGAGGATCTCACCGGTGCCGTCCCGGCTGCCGTCGTCGACCACGACCAACTCGATCTCGCACGGGTAGTCCACCGCGAGGGCCTGCTTGAGGGCATCCGCGATGCGTTCTTCCTCGTTGTAGACCGGCATGAGGATCGAGAGCTTCACGGGGATCTCCACGGTGGCGACGGCAAGTCGGACCTAGCGTAGCCTGGCACCCCGTCCCGATGGCGTCAGCACCGCCGGCAGCGGTGGCCGCCGGACGCCCAGGTGAATGATGTTTACTTTCGCCCATGTCGTGGGCTGGGTCACTGCTCGTCGTCGTACCGGTTCTGGCGCTCTGCGTCCTCACCGTGGCGCTGCGCCCGCACGCCACCGACGCGGTGGCCCCGGTGCGGCTGGCCGCGCTGCGTGCGGCGCTGGTGGTCGGCGCCTTCGCCGTACTCGCGGTGGAACTGCTCGGCGCGGCGAGCGCGCTCACCCGGCCGGCGTTCGCGGCGGCGTGGCTGCTGTTCCTCGGTGCGGCGCTGGCCGTGGCATGGTGGCGCCGGGCCGGTCGGGGCACCGCGCGCCGGGCGCGCGAGCGGGCCGCGGCGGTCCGGGCCTTTCGGCGTACGGGGGGACGGGCGGAACGGCTGCTGGCCGGCGCGGTGTTGGCGGTGGTCCTGGGCGAGCTGGTCGTGGCGCTGCTCGCCGAGCCGAACAACTTCGACTCGCAGACCTATCACCTGCCCAAGGTCGAGCACTGGGTGGCGCAGCGGAGCCTGGAGTTCTGGCCGACCGCCATCCACCGGCAGGTGACCATTCCGCCGGGCGCGGAGTACCTGCTGCTGCACCTGCGCCTGTTCACCGGCGGGGACGGGCTGCACAACCTGGTGCAGTGGGGCGCCGGAGTCGGCTGCCTGCTCGCGGTCACCCGGGTCACCGCACAGCTCGGCGGCGGCCGGCGGGCCCAACTGCTCACCGCGTTCGTGCTGGCCACCACCCCGATGGTGGTGCTCCAGAGCACCAGCACCCAGACCGACCTGGTGGTCGCGGCCTGGGTGGCCTGCGCGGCGACGCTCGCCCTCGACGGGCTGCGCCGGCGCGCCGGCCTCGGCTCGCTGCTGGCCCTCGGCGCCGCCGCCGGCCTGACCGCGGTGACCAAGACCAGCGGGCTGATCGGGGTCGGACCGCTGCTGGTGCTGTGGGGGGTCGGTCAGCTGCGGCTGACCCGCCGCACCGCCGGTACGGCGGCGGTCGCGCCCTCCGGTGCCGCACCGCTGCTGCCCCGCCAGCGCCGGGCGCCGCAGCCGGCCGTACTCGCCGCCATGTCTGCACCCAACGCCGCCGGCGCGTTGGGAGCGGCGGGCGCGGTCGACGCGGCGGACGCGGCGGGATCGGGTGATGGGGCCGGGGGTGGCGGTGCGGCGGGAGGCGGCGGCCCGCGGGCCCGGGGCGGCCGGTTCCCCGCCGGCCCCGTCGCGGCCACCGTGGGCGGCTCCCTGCTGATCGTGCTGGTCGCCACCGTCCTGGTCGGACCGTTCCTGGCCCGGGAGACCGCGGAGTTCGGCCATCCGCTCGGGCCGCCCCGGCTGCGCGACTCGATCCCGATGGAACGCCACGATCCGGCCGCCGTCCTGGTCAACCTGGCCCGGATCGGGCACACCGCCCTGGACACCCCGCTCTTCCCGCTCAGCCGGGCCGGCGCGACGGTGATCGACGGGGGCGCCCGGGCGATCGGGGTGGACCCGCAGGACCGGGCCATCACCTTCGGCAACGAGCGGTTCCCCGTGCCGGCCTGGTACCCGGACGAGGACCGGGCGGCGTTTCCGGTGGCCGGTTCGCTGGCCCTGCTCGGGGCCGTGCTGGCGCTGGCCCGGCCGCGCCGGATCAGCCCGGAGCGGGCCGGCGCGCTGCGCGCGTACGCGGTGGTCGTGGTGGCCGTCGTGCTGCTGCACGCGAGCATGATCAAGTGGCAGACCTGGGGGAACCGGCTGCTGCTCTACGCCCTGGTGCTGGCCGTCCCGCTGGCCGGGCTCTGGCTGGACGCGATGTTCCGGCGCCGGGCGGTGGCGGGCCGGCGGTCGGTGGCGGCCGGGGTGGCGGTGGCCGTGCTGGCCGGGGCGCTGACCCTGGCGTACGGCTATCCACGCCGGCTGCTCGGGGCCGAGTCCCTGCTGACCTCCTCGGACGGGGAGACCCGGTTCGTGCGGCGGCCGCAGTGGGCGGCGGACTTCCGCTGGGCGGCGGCCGGGGTACGGGACAGCGGCGCCCGCCGGATCGGCCTGTCCCAGCAGTACGACAACTGGGAGTACCCCTGGTGGCTGCTGCTGCGCGACGCCGACGGGCGGCCACCGGAGCTGGTGGCGTTGCAGTCGGTGCTGCCGGACCGGCCGCCCGCCGATCCGTCCTCGGTGGACGCGATCGTCTGCTCCGGCAGCCGGCCGGAGTGCGCGAAGGTCGTCCCGGCGGGCTGGTCGCTGCGCTGGCGCGGGTACGCGGGCTACGCCCTGCCGCCCGGCCGGAGGTGACTTTCCGCATCCCACCAGAAGGTTCCTGAGAGGTATTCACATACCTCGACATCGGCGTTACCGTCTGGTAACTCGATCGACGTCCCGCGATCGAGGCGAAAGGAGTGCGTCGATGTCTGGTACCCCTGCCAGGCGCGAACGGGTGACCCGCCGGGCCCTCGCCCTCGGGTTCGCCGCCGCTCTCGTCCTGCAGCTGATCGCCGGTCCCGGCACCCCCGCCACCGCAGCCGACCGGCCCCCCGTCCAACCGCTCTCCGCCAGCCTGGAGGCCGTCCGCGCCGCGGAGGCCACCGCCCTCTACGGCTCACCCGACATCCGCCCGATCGAGCAACGCCGCAGCTCGCTCATCACCATGGGCGACAGCGAGATCTCCGGGGAAGGGGTCGGCAACTACGTCCCCGGCACCCACCAGGCCGGCAACTGGTGCGACCGCTCGTACGACCAGGCGGTCTTCCGTACCGGCATCCCGGCCGACACCAGATACAACCTGGCCTGCTCCGGCGCCACCCCGTGGAACCTGATCGCGGGCGGCCCCACCCAGCACAACGAACTCAACCAGGGCGACCAACTGGCGATCAAGGCCCGGAACACGCACGTCAAGCTGATCTGGGTGGTGGTCGGCGCGAACGGTGACGGCACCATCCAGTTCGGCCCGGTCGCCACCGACTGCGCGGTCCGCCGGGTGTTCTTCCAGGGCGCCTGCTGGCCGACGTACACCGACCAGTGGACGATCCGCACCGACGGCAGCCGGCAGGCGGTCGAGCAGGCGCTCAATTCGATCCGGCAGACGATGACCGGCGCCGGGTACCTCCGCTCCGACTACGAGCTGGTGCTGATGTCATACCCCAGCCCGGGCAGCCCGGACGTCGAGGACAACCCGAACTTCCCCGGCTGGTACGCCGGCGGCTGCCTGCTGTACCTGGCCGACGCCGCGTTCGCCCGGAACAAGGCGGTGCCGCTGTTCGAGTCGGCGTTGCGGACCGCGGCCACCAACACCGGCACCCGCTACCTGGACGCCAGCCGGCTCTTCCACGGCCACGAGGTGTGCACCGACAACACCTCGGTCCGCGGCCTCTACATCGAGGTCGGGATCTGGGACGAGAACGCCGCCCGGCAGTCGTTCCACCCCAACTACCGGGGCCACGGCATGTTCGCCCAGTGCATCACCCAGTTCTGGAACGCCGGCCTCGACCGGGCGACCTGCGTCGACCCGGCCAGCACCGGCGACGGCGTGCTCTACCCGGGCCTGCTGGAGTTCAAGCAGTTGCGCAACGCCGCCACCGGCACCTGCGTGGACGGCAAGGGATACGACTCGCGCAACGGCACCGTGCAGCAGTCGTACGGCTGTCACGGCGGGCGTAACCAGGGCTTCTGGTACGACCCGACCCGCCAGTCGCTGCACTCCGAGCTCTCCCACGACCGCTGCCTGGACGTGGCGGGCGGCTCGCTGACCTCCGGCACGGCGGTCAACATCTACGACTGCCACGGCGGCGCCAACCAGAAGTTCGTCTTCGCCGGCAACCAGCTCAAGCCCGCCGGCGCGACGAACCTCTGCATGGCCTTCGACAACCCGTGGCTGGGCACGCCACGGCTGCGGCTGGCAGGCTGCTCCACCAGCACCCGGCAGCAGTGGTCGTTCCAGTCCCGGTCGTACGCCAACCCGGTCGGCTACGGCCACGACGACTTCATCGGCTCCCGCGTCTACTGAGTGTCAACGGGGCCCCCGGTACAACGACATGCGTTAACCGGGGGCCCCTCCTTTCACTTCTGCTTGAACGGGACGAGGATCAGCCGGGCGACGGCAGCGTCGCCGTCCTTCGCGCCGGCCACGCCCACCTTCGTGCCCACCTTCACGTCGCTGGCCCGCACCGCGGCCCGCCGCTCGACCACCCGCAGCTTCTCGCCGAAGCTCCAGGTCAGGGTGAAGCCGTCGGTCGACCTGACGGTCATCGAGTCGCCGTCGATCGCGCTGACCTCGCCGCGCTGCACCACGACGGTCCTCGTGCCGCCGTCCTTCGTCCCTACCACGGCCTCGCCGTGCAGGGTGTTGCGCCGCAGCAGCACCCGGGCCCGGTGCCGGTTGCGCCCCTCCTCGGCCCGCTCGCCGCGCTTCCCCTTCGGCTCGGCGCTGCCGGACGGGTCGGCGGACGGTGCCCGATCACCGGCCACCTCCAGATCGGCCGGGTCGAAGCCCATCGCGGCGAGCGCCTGCCCCTCCGCGCCCATCGCCGCGGCCACCTCTACCCCGGTGTCCTTCGCGGTGTCCTGGGCCACCTGCGCCGGACCGCAGCCCGCCACGCCGAGCGCGACCGCCGCGACCAGCGCGACCCCGAATCCGTGCCGTGTCATGACTCTCCCTTTCGTCGGTGGTGGATCCAGCATCGCGCCCCCGGATGGGCGACAGGTCAGGCCGGTGTTCGGGGCAGGTAAGGACCTGCCGGCAGCCGGACGGTGAAGGCCGCCCCGCCCTCGGCCGCGTGCCCGGCGGCGATGTCCCCGCCCAGCCGGCGGACCAGGCCCGCCGCGAGGGCCAGGCCCAGCCCGCTGCCCACCTTGCGCACCCCCCGGTAACGCTGGTGCAGCGCCCCCCGCTCGAACGCCACCGCCAGGTCGTCGTCGGTGAGGCCGGGCCCGCCGTCACGGACCTCGACGATCCCGCCGGCGGCCGGGTCCGCCCCGGCCGGCCGGACCGCCAGCACCACCGGCGCACCCGGGGGTACGACCCGCAGCGCGTTCTCCAGCAGCCCGTCCACCACCTGCCGGATCCGCCCCGGATCGGTGTACGCGGGCACGGGCGCCGCCGGCACCTCCACCCGGAACGGCACCCCGACCGCCGCGCACCGGCCGGACCAGGTGCGTTCCGCGTCGGCGGCCAGCCGGGTCAGGTCCACCGGCACCGGCTCGAGCGGGAAGTCCGCCGCCTCCAGCCGGGCCAGCGCCAGCAGGTCGCTGACCAGCCGATCCAGGCGTCGCGCCTCGGCCAGCACGGTCCGCCCGGTCTCCGGTACGGCGTCGGCGTCGATCACCCCGTCGGCCAACGCCTCGGCGTAGCCGCGGATCGCGGTGAGCGGGGTGCGCAGCTCGTGCGAGACGGAGAGCAGGAACTCCCGCTGCCGCCCCTCGCTGACGGCCAGCGCGGCGGCCAGCCCGTTCAGCGCGTACGCCAGGTCGGCCACCTCGTCGGGCGGCTCGACCGGCACCCGGACCGTACGGTCCCCGGCCCGCAGCCGGGCCGCCGCGGTGGCCGCGTACCGGATCGGCCGGGCCAGCCGGCGGGCCAGCAGCAGCCCGGCGGCCACCCCGGCGGCGAGCCCGGCGAGCAGCGGCAGCCAGAGACCGCGCAGCACCTGCCGCCACGGCCCGGCCAGGGTGCGCCGGGTCAGCACCACCCCGCCACCGCCGGGCAACGCCCGCCCCTCGACCAGGGCGCGTTTTCCGTCCACCAGCCGGCGACCGGAGACGTTCCCGCCGGCGGCCACCCGGTTGACCACCTGCCGGGGCAGGCCGGGCCGGTCCGCCCGGCCGTCCCGGATCACGTACACGTCGATCTCCTGCTCGCGGAGCTGGCGGATCAGCCGCTCCCCGGCGTTGTCCCGCTGCCGGACCGCCCGCACCCGGAGCACGTCCGCGGCCAGCCGGGCCTGCGCGGCCAGCGCCGCCTGGTCCCGCCGCTCCGCGCCGCGCACCGCCAGCGGCACCGCCACCAGCGCGGTGACCAGCACCGACACCAGCGCCACCGCGCAGGTGACCAGCACCGCCCGGGCGGTGAGGGTGCCGGGGAACCGCCGGCGCGGCGACGCGGCGGGCTCAGGCATCGGCGGCATACCCGACGCCCCGGTGGGTACGGATCACGCTCGCCGCGCCCAGCTTCGCCCGGACCTGGGCGACGTGCACGTCAACGGTCCGGGTGCCGCCGTGTGCCGCGTACCCCCAGACGCCGGCCAGCAGTTCCTCCCGGGTGAAGACCCGGCCCGGACGGGCCATCAGGTGGGCGAGCAGGTCGAACTCCGTCGAGGTGAGCTGCACCGGCGCGCCGGCCACGGTGACCGTGCGGCGGGCCGGGTCCAGGGTCACCGGCCCGACCACCCGGGGCTGTTCCGCGCCGGACGGCGGGCCGGCCGCGCGCCGCAGCACCGCCCGGACCCGGGCGACCAGCTCGCGCGGGCTGAACGGCTTGGTCACGTAGTCGTCCGCGCCCAGTTCCAGCCCGACGATCCGGTCGACCTCGTCGTCGCGGGCGGTGAGGAAGATGACCGGCGTCCAGTCGCCGGCCGCCCGCAGCCGCCGGCAGATCTCGGTGCCGGCCAGGCCGGGCAGGGCGATGTCGAGGACGCAGGCCACCGGCCGCAGCCGGCGGGCGGCGGCCAGCCCGGCCGCCCCCTCCCGCTCCAGGTGTACGCCGAAGCCGTCCCGGCTCAGGTAGAGCCGGACCAGGTCGGCGATGGCCGGCTCGTCCTCGACCACGAGGACGAGACCGCGCTGCGGTGCGTCGACGG
The DNA here is from genome assembly GCF_040654475.1 of Micromonospora sp. NPDC050686. NCBI lineage: Bacteria > Bacillati > Actinomycetota > Actinomycetes > Micromonosporales > Micromonosporaceae > Micromonospora > Micromonospora sp. NPDC050686. The sequence continues at coordinate 201,913 of NZ_JBFAID010000005.1, read as the reverse complement.
TCACCGGCCCATGATGCGGGACCGGTGCCCGGCGCCGACGTCAGGTACGTGTTCGGATCAGGTAAGGAGTCGGGCTCAACCCAGGGTGGCGGCGCGCAGGCCGGTGGGACGGGCGGCCGTGGCCTCGCCGATGGTGGCGACGATCCGCTCGCGGGGGCTGCGCAGCCGGGTCCGGAAGGCGTGGTGGAGCAGCTCGTCGAGCTGCCACACCTGCTTCGGGTTGGCCGTGCGGATGAGGAACCGCTCGCGGACGCCGTCGATCGCGGTGGCGGCCAGCTCGACGGCGCGCAGGCGCGGGTCGGGGCTCCAGGTGACGTTGCTCAGCTCGCGCAGCTCGGTGTTGAGGTGCAGCTGGAGCCGGTGCAGCAGCCGGGTCTGCCGGGTGACCACCAGCCGCCGGTGGGTCAGCAGGAGCAGGTAGTCGGCGCCGACCGGCTGATCGGGCCGGCTGCACCGGGTGACCAGCACCGGAGCGTCGCCGGAGCCCACGCACCGGCGGAAGATCGGCATGTGCCGGGTGACGGTCTGGGCCGCCAGGCCGGTCTCGGCGGCGGCGGGCAGGAACGTTCGGGAGAACACGTCCATGACCTGCCCAACGACCCGTGAACAGGGGTGACGTGGGTCACGCCGGCGTTTTTGGAAGTTCCACCCCGCGCGTCGCACCGGCTGTCCGACTGAAAGGCGAGCCCCCTTCTCAACAGACGTCTGTCATGAAGAGGCCCCGCCTTTCACCTGAGCAGTTCCTCCAGCCAGCCGGGGACCGCGTCGGCGTACTCCGCCCGGGCGGGGTCAATGGTGCGCAGGGCGGACCGCCAGGAGAGCGCCCGGCTCACCTTGGCGGTCGTCATCGCCAGGTCGGCCGCCTCGCGCAGGGTCGCCCGGTCGTACCGGTCGGTCCAGCCCTCCAGGTACGCGTCGCGCAGCCGCACCAGCGCCGGGTCGCCGGCCGGCAGCTCGAAGGCGTACGCCACCGAGCGCAGCGTCACCAGCAGGGTGCCGAAGGGATGGGCGACCGAGGAGTCGCCCCAGTCGAAGAAGCGGTAGCCGCCGGCGGTGGCGAAGACGTTGCCGTCGTGCAGGTCGTCGTGCTGGATCGTGGCGGGGATGCCGGTCTCGGCGAGCCGCCGGCACAGCTCGTCGAACTCCGGCCGATAGGCGCGCAGCCGTTCGTGCAACTCGCCGCTCAGCCCGCCCTCCGCGCCGAGCAGCAGGTCGTCCTCGGCGGCCAGCAACTCCCCGAACCCGTCGCTGAGCCGCCCGGGGCGCCGGTCCGGCACCCCCAGCTCCAGCAGCGTGCCGGTGTGCGGAGCGGTCGCCCGCTGGACGCTCCCGTACCCGGGCAGCACCCGCTCCCAGTGCGCCAGGTCCCGCCCACCGGCCAGCACGTCGCGCAGGCTGGGGCCGCCGTCGGGGAGCAGCGACCAGCCGCGGTCGGCGTCCACCGCGAGCGGGTGCAGCACCGCGTCGGGGGTGAGCCGGGCCAGCGCGGCCAGCAGGCCGGCCTCGTACCGGGTGCCCGGGTTGTTGGCCTTGAACCAGACCGGGCCGGCGTCGGTGGGCACCCGCCAGACCAGTGACCAGGGGCGGACCCGCGGCTCGACCGGGCCGGTGACCCGGAGCCCGGACCGGGCCAGCGCCTCGGCCGCCCAGGCCAGCGCGTCGTCCCGCCAGTCCTCGCTGAACCATTCCGGGGCGGAGATGGGGGAGGTCGTCACGCTGCGCAGGCTAGGGCACCGGCCGCCCCCCGCGCCGGCAATTATCGCCGCCGGATCAGAGCAGCTCGACGATGGTGGCGTTGGCCATGCCGCCGCCCTCGCACATGGTCTGCAGGCCGTAGCGGATCCCGTTGTCCCGCATGTGCTGGAGCATCGTGGTCATGATCCGGGCACCCGAGGCGCCCAGCGGGTGGCCCAGGGCGATCGCCCCGCCACGCGGGTTCAACCGCTCCGGGTCGGCCTCCGTCTCGGCCAGCCAGGCCAGCGGCACCGGGGCGAACGCCTCGTTCACCTCGTACACCCCGATCTCCTCGATGCCCAGCCCCGCGCGGCGCAGCGCCTTCGCGGTGGCCGGGATGGGCGCGGTGAGCATGGCGACCGGATCGTCGGCGGCGACCACGGCGGTGTGCACCCGGGCCAGCGGGCGCAGGCCGTGCCGGCTGGCCCACTCGCTGGTGGTGACCGCGAGCGCCGCGGCGCCGTCGGAGATCTGCGACGCGGAGCCGGCGGTGACCACGCCGTCGGCTCGGAACGGCGTGGCCAGCTCACCGAGCTTGGCCAGCGAGGTCTCCCGCCGGATGCCCTCGTCGGCGGCGAACTTGCCGCCGTCCGGCAGCGCCACCGGCGCCAGCTCGGGGTCGAAGGCGCCCGCGTCCTGCGCGGCGGCGGCCTTCTCGTGGCTGGCCAGGGCGAACTCGTCGAGCTGGGTGCGGGAGAAACGCCAGCGCTCGGCGATCAGCTCGGCGCCGACGCCCTGGTTGAAGGGGAGCGGGCTGTCCGTGGCGACCCCCGCCACACCGCGGTAGCGCGCCAGGATCGCGTCGCTGAACGGCATGCCGCCGGCCACGCTGGAGCCCATCGGCACCCGGGTCATCGACTCGACACCACCGGCGACCACCAGGTCGGCCTGGCCGGACAGGACGGTGGCGGCGGCGAAGTGCAGCGCCTGCTGGCTGGAGCCGCACTGCCGGTCCAGCGTGGTGCCGGGGACCGACTCGGGCCAACCGGCGGCCAGCACGGCGTTGCGGGCGATGTTCCACGACTGCTCGCCGACCTGCGACACGCAGCCCCACACCACGTCGTCGACCTGGCCGGGGTCGACCCCCGTCCGCTCGGCGAGCGCGCGCAGCACGTGCGCCGACAGGTCGACCGGATGCACGCCGGCCAGGCTGCCCTTGCGTCGCCCGACCGGGGTACGCACCGCTGCGACAATGACCGCGTCACTCATTCTCTACTCCCCGGTAACCTCGGCTGCCTGCGATCCTACGTCCTTCGGACGCGAAAGCAGCGGCCCCCTTTCAACGCCTGTAGAGGCGGGGCCCCCGCTCAACACCCCGAGCCCCGCCGAGCGCGCGGCGGCGGTGGCCCGGGAGGGCTGGCATGCTGGAGCGGTGACCGACCAGTCCTCCCCGGTACGCCAGTGGCGGGTGCCGTCCGTCCTGCCCGTGGCCAAGCTGGCCGGCGCGGTCCTCGTCACCGGGCTCGGGCTGCTCTTCGCCGGCGGCGACCGGATCCAGCTGGTGCTCGCCGTGGCCGCGGGCGCGGTGCTGGCCGGCTGGGGCGTACGCGACCTGGTGGCCCCGGTGCGGGTGGCGGTCGACCCGGAGGGGATCACGCTGATCCGCGGCTTCGCCGGCCGGCAGCGGCTGCCGTGGGCGGCGGTCGAGGCGATCACCGTGGACCGGCGCAGTCGGGCGGGCCTGGCCACGGAGATCCTGGAGATCGACACGGGCGAGTCGCTGCACCTCTTCGGCCGGTACGACCTGGATGCCGCGCCCGCCGACGTCGCCGCGGCGCTGCGCGCCGCCCGGCTGCAAGGAGGGGGCCCTGCTTAACGCATTTCGCATAGCAGAGGCCCTCGCCTAACCACCCCGCTCCGCGTAGTGCGGCGCCCGGTTGCTGCCGAGTGCCCGCGGCTCAGCCGGTGAGCATCGCGGTACGGACCAGCACCGCCCCGATCAGCGCGACCAGGATGATCGCCCCGCCGACCGCCTGGAACAGGGTGCGCCGGCCACGCGGGGCGTACGCCAGCACGAGGGCCATCAGCCCACCGACCACGAGCCCGCCGAGGTGACCGGCGACGGAGATGTTCGGCACGGTGAACGTGAAGATCAGGTTGATCACCAGGATCGGCACGATCGCCGAGGTGTCCCGGCCCAGCCGGCGCATGATCACGAAGATCGCCGCGAACAGGCCGAAGATGGCGGTCGAGGCGCCCGCCGACGGCTGGTTGGGCGGGCTGAACAGGTAGACCGCCACGTTGCCGCCGAGCCCGGCGATCAGATAGAGCGCCAGGAAGCGCAGCGGGCCGAGCGCCGCCTCCAGGGTGCGGCCGAGCACCCAGAGCCCCCACATGTTGAGCAGCAGGTGCGGCACGCCGTAGTGCAGGAACATCGCGGTGACCAGGCGGTACCACTCGCCGTTGGCAACCCCGCCGACGGTCCCGTCGGGGAACATCGCGAGCCCCAGCACCGCCCCCCAGTTGGTGAGCGGGGTGCTGCCGCCGAGCAGGCCACCGAAGCCGGAACCGCCGATCGCCGCGTCACCGCCCCGGTCGGAAGCGATGGAGAGCAGCATCACCGCCACGTTCAGGGCGATCAGCACCTTGCTGACGTAGCCGTGCCGGCCCGTCTCCCCGCCGCCGAAGGCGGTGCGCGCCGGGCGTACGCTCCGCCGGCCCTCGGCCACGCATTCCGGGCACTGGTGGCCGACCGACGCCTCCCGCATGCAGTCGGGGCAGATCGGCCGGTCGCACCGGGTGCAGCGGATGTACGTCTCCCGGTTGGGGTGCCGGTAGCAGACCGGGGTGGTGGGTGGCGACTCGCTCACCGCGGACACCGCCCGTCGGTCGGACGCGTACCCACCACCCGGCTGCTGCCGGTCACCCGGCCGGGGCGCTCATTCATGCGAGCAAAGGTACCTCGCGGAGCGCTCAGGCCGGCTGCCGCTCGATCTCGACCCGCTCGATCACGACGTCCTGCAGCGGACGGTCGCTCGGGCCGGTCGGGGTGTTGGCGATCGAGTCGACCACCTTCACGGACTGCTCGTCGGCCACCTGCCCGAAGATGGTGTGCCGGTTGTTCAGGTGTGGCGTCGGCGACACGGTGATGAAGAACTGCGAGCCGTTGGTGCCCGGCCCGGCGTTCGCCATCGCCAGCAGGTACGGCCGGTCGAAGCGCAGCTCCGGGTGGAACTCGTCACCGAACTTGTAGCCCGGGCCGCCCCGGCCGGTGCCGGTCGGGTCGCCCATCTGGACCATGAAGCCGCTGATCACGCGGTGCGAGATGGTGCCGTCGTAGTAGGGCCCGCTGCCCGGCTGACCCGTACGCGGGTCGGTGTACTCGCGGGTGCCCTCGGCGAGCTCCACGAAGTTGCGGACGGTCTTCGGAGCGTGATTCGGGAAGAGCTCCAGCCGGATCGGGCCAGCGTTGGTGTGCAAGGTGGCGTAGACAGCCTCGGCCACGGGTACTCCTCACTCGTTGGTCAGTTCCATGCGGATCCTCCCATGTGCCCGATCTGGCATCGCGGAGGCATCCGAAGGTGGAGGATGCAAGCAACAACACCCAGGAGGTGGGACCGTGTTTCGAATCGGGCGGCGCAAGACCCAGGGGCAGCTGGCGAGAGCCGAGCTGAACCAGGGCATCGGTCACCTGAGGCAGGCCGCGACGTACGCGACGAAGGGTGCCGGCGCCACGATGGGACCGCGGGTCCAGGCAGCCCGGGTAGCCGTCGCGCCCACCGCGGTCATGGTGCGGGATCGGGCGTCGAGCGGGTTCGCGTCGACCGCTGCCGCGCTCGCGCCGCTGGCCCTGGCCCTGCGCAACGCGCAGGCCGAGGCCGGGGGCAAGGCCGTGACCGGGCGCAAGGCCGCCGCTGCGAAGCAGGCCGCCGTGAGCAAGAAGGTCAAGGCGAAGAACATGAAGGCCGCGAAGAAGAAGCAGAAGAAGTCGCGGGGCGGGCTGATGACCGGCCTGCTGGCCGCCGGCACCGTCGCCGGCCTGGCCGGCGCGATGGCCGTACGCCGCCGCCGCGAGCAGCAGGAGTGGGCCGAGTACGACCCGGCCGGCAAGCTGGAGCCGATGCGAGAGGACGTGGACACCATCGTGGTGGAGACCCCGGACCCGACCGCCAAGGTCACCGACGCGTCCACCATGTCCAGCAGCTCCGGGGTGGCCGGCGGCCCGACCGGTGCCGGCAGCTCGACGGTGGCGGGCGGCGACAGCGCCTCCACCACCACGCCCGGCAAGCAGCCGGTGGTGCACGCCAACGACAAGGTCCCCTCGGTCGCCGAGGGCGCCCGGGGCACCACCGGTCGCCCGGCCGACGACATCAGCAAGGCGGTCGGCGCCCGCAAGAACGGCGCCAAGGCCGGCGGTCGCTGACGCGGTGCCTTTCCGGTAGCGCCGGCCGCGCGGGGGACTGCCCCGCGCGGCCGGCGCTTGCGGCCCGAGGTGTTAGGCGAGGGCCCCGCCTATACAAAATGCGTTAAGCGGGGGCCCCACCTTGCGTGCGGGTCAGAGCCAGCCGTTGCGGCGGAACCAGCGGTACAGGACGAAGGACAGGGCCAGGTTGACGGCCCAGATGCCCGGATAGCCGTACGTCCATTTCAGCTCCGGCATGTTCTCGAAGTTCATGCCGTAGATGCCGGCGACGGCGGTCCACACCGCGCCGATGGCCGCCCACGCCGCGATCTTGCGCATGTCGTTGTTCTGCTCGACGGTGACCTGGGCCAGCCGGGCCTGGAGGATCGAGTTGAGCAGGTCGTCGTACGAGTTGACCTGCTCGACGGTGCGGCTGAGGTGGTCCTGCACGTCCCGGAAGTACCGACGGATCTCCTGCGGCACCTCCCGGTTGACCTGGGCGGTGAGGGTCAGCATCGGGCGTTGCAGCGGGGCCACCGCCCGCTTGAACTCGACCAGCTCCCGCTTCATCTGATAGATCCGCTGGATCCGTCCGCTGCCCGCGCGGTCGAAGACGTCGGCCTCCAGCACGTCGAGGTCGTCCTCGATCTGGTCGGCCACCTCCAGGTAGAGGTCGACCACCCGGTCGGTGACCGCGTACGCGACGGCCCACGGCCCGTGCTCCAGCAGGTCCCGCTTGGCCTCCAGGTCGGCCCGCACCGGGGCGAGCCGGCAGGCGTCCCCGTGCCGGACGCTGATCAGGAAGTTCGGGCCGATGAAGAGCATCACCTGCCCGGTCTCCACCACCTCCGAGTTCTCGGTCAGCTCGGTGTGCTCGCAGTACCGGGCGGTCCGCAGCACCAGGAAGCTCACCTCGCCGAACCGCTCCAGCTTGGGCCGCTGTTGCGCCTTGACGGCGTCCTCGACGGCCAGCTCGTGCAGCCCGTACGTCTCGGCGATGGCGGTCATCTCGGCCAGGTCCGGCTCGTGCAGCCCGAGCCAGACGAAGCCGTGCGGCTCCCGGCGGGCGGCGGCGAGCGCCTCGGGGTAGCTCCAGTGGCCCGGCCGGCGCTCCCCATCGACGTAGAGCGCGCAGTCAACCACCGAGGTGCGTTCCGGATCGCGCGGCTCCGGGGCGCGCTGGGAACCGTCGGCGTTGAGCCGGCGGGTCATCGCCCGCACCGGCGCCGCCCAGGAACGCACCCGCCGGCCGTCCGGCGCCGCGGATTGCTCCCGCCCCACCCGATCGGTCATCACACCCCTCCCCTCGCCGCGGCTTGCAGGTTACGCCGCCGGCAGGCCGCGCGCCGTTACACCGCTGGCGGGCCGCAGGCCGTTGTTCCGCCCGGCGGGCGCGGGCCGGCCAGGCGGGAGAGCCGCACTCCTGGGGAGGCGCCGGGCGGGCCGGGCCGCGTCAGGGGGGTGAGGGGCGACACGGCCCACCCGGCGCCATGGGGGCGGGGGTGGTGCTGCGCGCGTCGAGCGGTCGGGGGGCGCCGAGGGGAACCCGGGCACGAACGCGAGCGACGCTCGCAGCATTGTGCGGCCGGGGACCACCCCGAGGAAGACCCCGGGGCGGACCACCTCACTCTTCTGTCGGAAATCCGACAGTGAATCAGCCTCGAACGGCTTCCATCGCCGCCGCCAGGCGCTGTACGCCGTCCTCGATCCGGTCGGCGGTCACCGCGGAGAAGGCCAGCCGAAGCGCGTGCCGGCCGCCGTCGATCATGAAGTCGCTGCCCTTGACCACGGCCACCCCGCGCTCGGCGGCGGCCGGGGCGAGCCGGTCGACGTCGACGTCCTCGGGCAGCTCCACCCAGAGGAAGTAGCCGCCGTCGGGCTCGACGAAGCTCGCCTCCGGGATGTGCCGGCGCAGCGACTCGGCCAGCACCCGGGCCCGTTCGCCGAGGGCCCGGCTGACCGTTGCGATCGAGCGGTCGATATCGCCCGAGACACAGAACTGGTGCACGATCGCCTCGGACACCATGCCGGGCGAAATGTAGAGGTTCGTCGCCCGCTTGGCGATGTCGGCGATCAGCCCGGTCGGACCGATCAAATAGCCGACCCGGACGCCCGGGCAGACCGTCTTGGTGAAGCTGGAGGCGTGCACCACCACGTCGCGGGTGTCCAGGGAGAGCATCGACGGCAGCGGTTCCCCGCGGAACCGGATGTCCGCGTACGGGTCGTCCTCAAAGATCGTGAACTCGTACTCGGCGGCGAGGTCGAGCAGCTCCCGGCGCTTTTCCAGGGAGAGGGTGACGCCGGCCGGGTTCTGGTAGTTCGGGATGACGTGCGCCAGCCGGGGCCGCACCCCGGACTCCAGCAGCTTGCGCAGCTCGGCGGTGTCCAGGCCGTCCGGCTGGATCGTCACGCCGTGGATCTCACCGCCCATCTTCTGCAGGTTGAGCAGCGTCCGGTCGTACGTCGGGCGCTCCACCACCACGGCGTCGCCCCGCCGGACCAGGTGGTCGAAGAGGAACGCGTCGGCCTGCAACGAGCCGTTCGTGACCAGCACCTGGTCCGCCTCGACGCCGTGCTTCGCCGCGATCCACTTCCGCAGGGGCGGGTAGCCGACGGAGGTGCCGTACGCCGTGACCCCGGCGGGGTCGGCGTCGAAGGCACGGACGGCGGCGGCCTTGAGCCCCTCGACATCCACGATGTCCAGGGACGGAGCTCCACGGGCGAACGAGATCAGTTGCTCGGCGGTCATGCGCACGAGCCTAGGGCCTGCCCCCGGCGGTCCGAGCCGCATACACGCCAAGTTCAACATGCGGGCGGCGATCCGGGGGCGGACCCGAGCGGGACTTACGTGTTCGCCGGCCGAAGGCCGGTGCGGCGAGACACCGGGGCAACGACCGGCGGGCTCACCGGACCGCCAGCCGCTGCTGCGCCCAGACCCGCATCAGGTCCCGTACCGAGATCACCCCGGCCACCTCGCGGCCGTCCAGCACCACCAGGTGCCGGAAGCCGCCCCGGGCCATCGCGCCGGCCGCCTCCTCCACCGTCCAGTCCGGACCGGCGTAGACGACCTCCCAGCTCACGTGCGCCCGAGTGCGCTCGACGTCGCAGTCCAGGCCGGCCCCGATGGCGTTCAACACATCACGTTCGGTCATGATCCCGACCCCCTCGGAGTCGGGATCGACCACCACCGCCGACCCGACACCGCGGGCCGACATCATCCGGGCCGCCTGACGGAGCGTGTGCTCCGGGCCGACCATCAGAACCTCGCTGGACATGGCTTCGCGAACCTGCATCACACATCACCCCTGTGGGACGGCGGCACCGGTACGGACATGGTGGGCCCTCGATGCGTACCGGGACAAGGCCGGATCCGGACGGCGGCGAAAGCCGTCCCACCTGGCTACTGTTTCATCCGTGCCCACCGAGCCCCTCCTCGATCGGTTCGTGAACCACGACGTCGGGCTCCCGCCGCACCGGTTCGCCGGGCTGGTCGCGCCGGCGATCGACCGGGTCTTCGTGGCCGGCATGCTGGCCGGCCGCGACGGGGGTGGCGCGGAGCTGAGCCAGCGGTACGGCGGGCCGGCCGCCACCGGCCTCCTGGTCGAGTTCCGTACCCGGCTGGCCGCGCCGGGCGGCGTGATCGACGGCTCCGGCTTCGCCGCGGTCACCCGCTACCGCAACCCGGCGGTGACCCGGCGGAACCTGGACAAGCACGTGGCGCACGGCACGGTGGTGCGCAGGCCGGACGGTGGCTTCACCGCCACCGAGCGCGGCGCGGACTTCCTGGCCGAGATCTACCAGGTGCACGCCGAGGTCACCGAGGAGCTGTGGGCCGGGCACGACGACCGGGTGGCGCGGCTGGTCGAGGCCGCCGGCCGGCTGCTGGCGTACGCGCTGCTGCGGGCCGACGAGCCGGACGCCGAGCCGGCGCCGGCCTTCGCCGCGATGGCCCCGCCGTACGAGCCGGAGGGGCTGGCCCCCGGGGTGCAGCTGCTCAACCGCCTCGGCGCGCTGCGCTACCACCGGGCCGACGCGCACGCCGCCGCGTGGACCGCCGCCGGGCACACCGTGACCAGCGTGGCGGAGCTGCCGCTGGGGCTGCCGGAGCGGCGGGCGATCGAGCAGGAGACCGACCGCCGGGCGGCCGGCCCGTACACCGCGCTGACCGCTCAGGAACGGCTGGAAGTCCTCGCCGACCTCGCCGCGCTGCCCGGCTGAGATCGCCCCGCAGGCCGGTTGCGGTCGGGCCCACCGCCGTCCGGAGCTATCCTCCAGCGGTGACCCGGACCCTCAGGAACAGGAGTTCCGCATGATCGGGATGGTGCTGGCGGCCGGCGCGGGACGCCGACTGCGGCCGTACACCGACACCCTGCCCAAGGCCCTGGTGCCGGTGGACGGCGAGATCACCATCCTGGACATCGCGCTGCGCAACCTGGCCGAGGTCGGGCTGACCGACGTGGTGATCGTCGTCGGGTACGCGGCCGACACGGTCCGCGAGCGCCAGGCCGACCTGGAGAAGCGGTACGGGGTGACGATCACCCTGGTGCACAACGACAAGGCCGAGGAGTGGAACAACGCGTACTCGCTCTGGCTGGCCCGCGAGCACTTCGCCGAGGGCGTGCTGCTGGTCAACGGCGACACCGTGCACCCGGTGAGCGTGGAGAAGACGCTGCTGGCCGAGCGCGGCCCGGGCGTCCTGCTGGCCGTCGACACGATCAAGCCGCTGGCCGAGGAGGAGATGAAGACCACCTTCGACGCGGCCGGCCAGCTGACCCGGATCACCAAGCTGATGGACCCGGGCGAGGCGTACGGCGAGTACATCGGCGCCACGTTGATCGAGCCGGCGGTGGCCGACGCGCTCGCCGACGCGCTGGAGGCCACCTGGCGGCGCGACCCCAACCTCTACTACGAGGACGGCTACCAGGAGTTCGCCGATCGGGGCGGCGAGGTCCGGGCCGCCCCGATCGGGGATGTGTCCTGGGTGGAGGTCGACAACCACGCCGACCTGGCCCGGGCGCGGGAGATCGCGTGCCGCTACTAGCCCGTACGGTGCTCACCCCGCTGCACATCGACGTGCGGCGGGGGGCGGTGGCCGACCTGGGCGCGATCCTCGCCGACGGCCGGATCTCCGCCGGCGGCGACGTGGCGGTGGTCGTCGGGCCCGGCCAGGGCGAGCAGATCGCCGAGCTGGTCCGGCCGTCGCTGCGCTCCGCAGACGTCTTCACCGTCGCGGGCGGCACCCTGGACGCCGCCGACGCCCTGGGCGGCAAGCTGCGCACCCGCTCCTACGACGCGGTGGTCGGCATCGGCGGCGGCAGGACCATCGACGTGGCCAAGTACGCGGCCACCCGACGCGGGCTGCCGATGGTTTCGGTGGCGACCAGCCTCGCCAACGACGGCATCGCCTCCCCGGTGGCCAGCCTGGTCAGCGAGGGTCACAAGGGCTCCTACGGAGTACACATCCCGATCGCGGTGATCGTCGACCTCGACTTCGTGGAGGCCGGGCCGGAGCGGCACAACCGCGCCGGCATCGGCGACGTGGTCAGCAACATCAGCGCCCTGGCGGACTGGGAACTCGCCCGGCAGGTCCGCGGCGAGCCGGTCGACGGGCTGGCCGCCTCGCTGGCCCGGGCGGGCGCGGAGGCGGTGCTCCACCACCCGGGCGACACGAGCGACGACGCGTTCGTCACGGTGCTGGCCGAGGCGCTGATCTCCAGCGGCCTGGCGATGGCGGTCTGCGGCACCAGCCGGCCGGCCAGCGGCGGCTGCCACGAGATCATGCACGCCGTCGACGCGCTCTTCCCCGACACCGCCTCGCACGGCGAGCTGGCCGGGCTGGGCGCGCTCTTCTGCACCTTCCTGCGCGGCGACCACCGCCGCTTTGCCGAGATGTCCGCCTGCCTTCAGCGGCACCAGTTGCCCCGGCTCCCCGCCGACGTGGGCCTCGACGACGACCGGTTCGTCGAGGCGGTGCAGTTCGCGCCGAACACCCGCCCCGATCGCTACACGATCCTCGAACACCTGGCCCTGTCGCCTACCGAGACGCGGGAGCGGCTGGCAGACTACGCCGGTGCAATCCGCGACCACCGTGGCTGAGGCCCGTCCCACCGTCGCCGACTTCTACCGGGTGAACCGGGGCGGCGGCCTGTTCAGCGAGTCGGTCAGCCAGTGGCTGGGCGCGGTCTTCGCGCTGGTCGCCCAGCGCCTCGGGCTGCGGCCCACCGCGCTGACCGTCACCAACCTGGTGCTCGGCCTGGCCGCCTCGGTGACCGTGGTGGCGCTCGCCGGACGGGTGGCCGCCGGCGACGTGCCGGCCTGGGTGGTGGGGCTGCTCGCGCTGGTCGGCTGGCAGGTCGCGTACGCCCTGGACTGCGCCGACGGCCAGCTCGCCCGGGTCACCGGCACGGGCAGCGCGGCCGGCGCCCGGGTCGACGTGCTCTGCGACGTGGCCGCCCAGATCGCCCTGGTGGCGGCCCTGTCGGCGACCGCCGTGGCGCAGCACCCGGGGACGCCGAGCTGGCTGGTGGCCACCTTCGCCGGCACCTGGATGGTCAACCTGGTGACCTCGGTGATGCAGGCCGGCCCGAACGCGGCCAGCATGGTCACCTCGACCAGCCTCCTGGTCCGGCTGGTCAAGCTGGTCCGCGACTACGGCGCGGTGATCTTCGTGGCCGCCCTGGTGCTGCTGTTCGCCCCGGCGCTCACCCTCTGGGTGCTGGTCGCGTTCACGATCGTCAACGGCGGCTTCCTGCTGGCCAGCATCGCCTTCTCCGCCCGCGCCTCCCTCCGCTGACCGACGACCACCGACCACCGACCACCGATTCTGGTCACGCTCGGTGATATCTCTCCCGCGAAACCGACTCCCTGTCCGCTCCCCTTTGCTCTGCTTCAGCGGACGCAACAGTCACGCGCAGTCAGTGTTGCGTCCGCTGAAGCAGAGCAAAGGCAGCAGCGGTGGGTTGGTCGAGGCGTCGGGCGTCCCGCGACGCCGCAGGTCAACGGGCTGACACTTCGGGCCAGCTCAGCGCCGCCCGAACGGGCCCTCGCGCTCGCACACGGTGAGCGACGATGGGCCATCGACGACCCCCGGTCACCTGGAGTGCGGAACCGGGGGTCGGGGGCGTACCCGCCGGCAGCCTCCGACCGGGCGAGTCAGCGGTCCAGTGCCGGCCGGGTCCGCGCCACGTCGGCGTAGATGTCGATGAGGCGCTTGGTCAGCACATCGGGGTGGAAGCTGCTCTCGTAGCGGGCCCGGGCCGAAGCGGCCAGCGCGGCCGCGCCGGCTCGGGCGACGGGCAGGGCGGCGGCGAGGAGAGCCGGCTCCGGCGGGACGACCCAGCCGGCATCGCCCGCTTCGATGCCCTCGGGCATGGCGGGGCGCTCGGATCCCCCGGCCGGCGCCGAGGCGACCTCGGCCGGACCGGTGCCGGCCGGTTCCCACGGGGCGTCCGCGCCGACCAGGTACGGGATGCCGCCCAGCGCCGTCCCGAGCACCGGCCGGCCGCTGGCCAGCGCCTCGAGGATCACCGTCGGCAGCACGTCGTGCCAGGTGGAGGTCGCCAGCACCACGGCGCTCGCCTCAATCGCGGCGCGTACCCCGGCCCGGTCGAGCTGGCCCAGGTAGGTCACGTCCGACCGCTCGGCGGCGGCCGCCTCGACCAGCGGGCGCAGCTCGCCGTCGCCGGCGATCCGCAGCTGCCCCAGCCCGCCCACCGGATGCCGCCGCCACGCCTCCAACAGCAGGGCGAGGCCCTTCTCCGGGGTGAGCCGGGCCATGTAGAGGAAGCCGTCGCCGAGCGGCGCCGGGGCTCCCGGGTCGGGAATCCCGTTCGGCTTGACCACGATCCGCTCGTCCGGAATGCCGTAGTCCCGCAGGTGGTCGGCGACGGCGCTGGTCAGCGCGACGAACCGGTCCACCGACCGCCAGGTGGGCCGGTGCACGGCCAGGGTGGTCGCCATCAGCGCGCTCTGCGCCCGGGACCCCCGGTAGCAGCGGTGCACGATCGCCGGCACGCCGAGCGCCCGGCCCCGGCAGTCCTGGCAGATCACCCCGTCCCGGAAGTACAGCCCGGAGGAGCAGACCTGCCGGTAGTTGTGCACGGTCTGCACCACCGGCACGCCGTGCCGGTGCGCGGTCCGCACCACCCACGGCGAGAGCAGCGGGTACGGGTTGTGCAGGTGCAGCACGTCCGGCTTGTGCTCGTCGAGCAGCCGGCCCAGGTCCTGCTGCGCCTTCGGCGCCCAGATCGGCGAGACCGGCAGCAGCGCCTTGGCCGGCTTCGACATCGACGGGATCTCGTCGGAGCTGCGCAGGAACGGCAGCACCTCCACCCCGGCCGCGGTGAGCTGGGCGATCTCCGCGTCAACGATCGTGTTCTCGCCGGACGGCTGAGCCTCGCGGTACCGGTTGTGCGCCACCACCACTCTCACTGAGCTCGCCCTTCGTTCGCCACTGCGGGACTCGCAAGCTCAACCCTCGCGCTCACGGCAAGAAAGGCTACCGTTGAACCGTGCCCGAACTACCGGAGGTGGAAGCGCTGGCGGGTTACCTGCGCCAGCGCGCCGTGGGGCGGCGGGTCGACCGGATTGAGGTCGCCGCGATCAGCGCCCTGAAGACGTACGACCCGGCACCGACCGCCGTGGCGGGCCGGGCCGTGGTGGGTGCCGGCCGGCACGGCAAGTTCCTCGACGTGATCTTCGACGGCGGGCTGCACCTGGTGGTGCACCTGGCCCGGGCGGGCTGGCTGCACTACCGCGAGGCGTTCCCGTCCACCGCGCCGCTGCGCCCCGGCAAGGGTCCGGTCGCCCTGCGGGTACGCCTCGACGACAGCTCCGGTTTCGACCTCACCGAGGCCGGCACCCAGAAGAAGCTGGCCGCGTACCTGGTGACCGACCCGGCGCTGGTGCCCGGCGTGGCCAAGCTGGGCCCGGACGCGCTCGCCGCCGACCTGGCGACCTTCTCCGACCGGATCCGCGGCCGGCGGGGACAGGTCAAGGGGGTGCTGACCGACCAGGCGGTGCTGGCCGGGATCGGCAACGCGTACTCCGACGAGATCCTGCACGCGGCGAAGCTCTCCCCGTTCGCGATCACCGACCGGCTCTCCGACGACCAGCTCACCGCCCTGCACACCGCGACCCGGCAGGTGCTCGGCGACGCGGTCACCCGCTCGGCCGGCCACCGGGCGGCGGAGCTGAAGGCCGAGAAGCGGTCCGGCCTGAAGGTGCACGCCCGAAAGGGCCTGCCCTGTCCGGTCTGTGGCGACACGGTGCGGGAGGTCTCCTTCGCCGATTCCAGCCTCCAGTACTGCCCCACCTGCCAAACCGGCGGCAAGCCGCTCGCTGACCGTCGGTTGTCCCGCCTCGTACGGTGAGTAACGCCACCCGCCGGTTACGCAGCGGAATCGTCCCGGACGCGTCGAAGCTCCCACTCCGCACCCCTACCCGGTACACCGCGCATCGGTATAGTGGCCCGGTCCCCGGCTTCAAAATGTACGGAGTCGGCCGGATCCCAGGCAGGACGACCACTCCGGCGCTGTCCCTCGCGGCGGCGCCCGGGTCGGGCCAGCGTGGGAGACTGGAACGGTGGGCGGCGCGCATCCTCACGCCGAGTGAGCGACACGCGCCATGCGGGAGGACATGGGTGAGGTGACGACAAGCCTCCAGCGCCCGGTAACCAACACAGGCCGGAGCAAACTCGTGCGGCACGTCGACAGCTTCGAGATCCAGCCGCCGACTCCGCCGTCGCACAACGGCGTACCCCGGTCGGCGTGGGCGCGGGCCCGGCGCCGCGTGTCCCGCTGGCACCGTCCCTACATCGCGCTGCTGCTGCTGCTCGACTTCGGCGCGGCGGCCCTGGCCAGCTTCCTGGCCATCCAGATCTTCGACCAGGCGGCCTCGGGTTTCTACGGCGTCAAGGAGGACCCGACCTGGTTCCTCACCGTGTCGTTCGTGCTGCTCCCGCTCGGCTGGCTGGTCATCCTCTGGGGCAACCGGGCCTACGACCGGCGCTACCTGGGGCTCGGTCCGGACGAGTTCAAGCGGGTGATCCGGGCCGGGGTGGCCGTCGCGGCCAGCGTCTCCTTCCTGGCCTTCGCCACCGTGACCCAGCTCTCCCGGTGGACCGTCGGCTTCGCGCTGCTCGGGGCGCTGCTGCTCATCCTGTTCGAGCGGATGGTCGCCCGGTTCGTGCTGCACCTGGTCCGCAGCCGGGCCGGGCAGGCCGGGCACCGGATGGTGCTGGTCGGCACCCTGCCGGAATGCCTGGACGTCTACACCGCGGTCACCCGCAACCCGGGCGCCGGCCTGGTGCCGGTGGCCATCCACATCACCGACGGGTACGCCGCCGCCCGGGGCCTGGAGACCCCGGTCCCGGTGTACGCCGGCCGGGACGTGCTCGCCCTCGTCCGCGAGGTCGGCGGGGACACCATCGCGGTCTGCTCGGCCAGTGCCGAGCCCGGTGAGCTGCGCCGGCTGGCCTGGCAGTTGGAGGGCTCCGGGGTCGACCTGGTGGTCGCGCCCCAGTTCACCGACATCGCCGGCCCCCGGGTGCACATCCGCCCCATCGAGGGCCTGCCGCTGCTGCACGTCGAGGAGCCGACCCTGTCCGGGCCGGCGCTGCTGGCCAAGAACGTGATGGACAAGGTCGCCGCCGCGCTCGGGCTGCTGCTGCTGACCCCGCTCTTCCTGGCGATCGCCGTCGCGATCCGGCTCTCCGACCCCGGGCCGGTCTTCTTCCGGCAGCCTCGGGTGGGCCACGAGGGGCGCACCTTCCGGGTCTGGAAGTTCCGGACCATGTACTGCGACGCCGAGGACCGGCTGGCCAGCCTGGTCGACCAGAACGAGACCGACGGCCTGCTGTTCAAGATGAGGCAGGATCCCCGGGTCTTCCCGGTCGGCCGGTTCCTGCGCGCCTCGTCGCTGGACGAGCTGCCCCAGCTGATCAACGTGCTCAAGGGCGAGATGTCCATGGTCGGCCCGCGCCCGCTGCCCGCCGACGACGGCGACTTCCTGGGGGACGTGCGGCGCCGCCTGCTGGTCCGCCCGGGCATCACCGGCCTGTGGCAGGTCTCCGGCCGCTCCGACCTGTCCTGGGACGAGGCGGTCCGGCTGGACCTCTACTACGTCGACAACTGGTCGCTCGCGTACGACCTGAGCATCCTGTGGCGGACGGTGGGCGTGGTGCTGGCCCGCAAGGGCGCCTACTAGCGGAGTCGGGGCCCACCGGTCAGGATTCGCTGCGTGGGTGGCAACCTCTCCGCCGTGCTCGGCGTCGTCTCACTGGTCACCGCGCTGGCCGCGGCGCTGTTCGCGGTGCTCCGGCTGCGCGCCCGGCGGGGCATCGCCACCGCCACCCAGCGGGCCACGTACGAGGTGCTGCACACCGCCGGGCTGGCCGCCGAGCCGCTGCGCGGCGGGCTGAGCGAGGCGGGCGCGGCGAAGGCCGTACGCCATCTGCGCGCCCTGGTGGGCGCGGCCGGGATGGCCCTGACCGACCGGGAGTCCCTGCTCGTCCTCGACGGGCGCGGCGGGCACCACGGCGACCAGCTGCTCGCGGCGGCCCGGCGGGCGGTCGGCACCGGCCGGTCGACGGTGCTGCGCGAGTCGGAGCTGGACTGCGACGTGGTGGACTGCCCGGTCCGGGGTGCCGTGGTGGCGCCGCTGAGCGCGGAGGGCCGGGTGGTGGGGGCGCTGGTGGCCGTCGCCGACGAGCAGCCGGCCCCTGGGCTGGTCCAGGCGACGCTGGAGACCGCGCACTGGGCCGGTGACCAGCTCGCCCTGGCCGAGCTGGACTCGTCCCGGGAGCGGCTGGCCCGGGCCGAGGTACGCGCGCTGCGCGCACAGATCAGCCCGCACTTCATCTACAACGCGCTGACCGCGATCGGCTCGTTCGTCCGGACCGACCCGGACCGGGCCCGGGAGCTGCTGCTGGAGTTCGCCGAGTTCACCCGGTACTCGTTCCGGTCGCACGGCGAGTTCACCACCCTGGCCGAGGAGCTGCGCTCGATCGACCGCTACCTGACCATCGAGCGGGCCCGCTTCGGCGACCGGCTCCAGGTGCGGTTGCAGATCGCCCCGGAGGTGCTGTCGGTGACCCTGCCGTTCCTCTGCCTCCAGCCACTGGTCGAGAACGCCGTCCGGCACGGGTTGTCCCGCAAGCCGGGCACCGGCATGGTGAGCATCGAGGCCCGGGATGCGGGCGCCGAGTGCCACATAACGGTGGAGGACGACGGAGTGGGGATGGATCCGACCACGCTGACCGCAGGCATCGCCGAGCTGGCCGGAGCCGGCAGCGACCCGGCGGACGACCCGGGCCAGCACGTCGGGCTTTCCAACGTCGACGAGCGGCTGCGGTCGGCCTTCGGGGACCGGTTCGGCCTGGTCGTCGAGACCGGGCTCGGCTCGGGTACGAAGGTGAGCATGCGGGTGCCGAAGTTCCACCCCGGCGTACGGGCCGGTTCATGAGTGGCTTTCTCCGAGTGCTGGCGGTCGACGACGAGCCGCCGGCGCTGGACGAGCTGGCGTACCACCTGCGGGCCGACCCGCGGGTGGCCCGGCTGCACACCGCCGGGGACGCCACCGAGGCGTTGCGGGTGCTCCGCGACGACGACGTGGACGTGGTCTTCCTGGACATCCGGATGCCCGGGCTGGACGGGATGGAGCTGGCCCGGGTGCTGCGCCGGTTCGCCCGGCCGCCGGCGATCGTCTTCGTCACCGCGTACGACGACGGGGCGGTCGACGCGTTCGACCTGGGCGCCACCGACTACGTCCGCAAGCCGGTACGCGCCGAGCGGCTGGCCGAGTCGCTGCGCCGGGTGACGGGCTCCCGGGTGGTGCCGTCGCACCCGGCGGCGCTGGCCCGGGCCGAGGAGGATCCCACCATCCCGATCGAGCTGGCCGGGACGACCCGGATGCTGCCCCGCTCGGCGGTGCGCTGGGTGGAGGCGCAGGGCGACTACGCCCGGCTGCACACCGCCGACGGCTCGCACCTGGTCCGGGTCTCGCTGGCCACCCTCGCCGAACGCTGGGCGGACGCGGGCTTCGTCCGGATCCACCGGTCGTACCTGGTGCAGTTGAAGCTGATCGCCGAGCTGCGGCTGGTCAACTCGGGGTACGTGGTGGTGATCGACGGCACCGAGCTGCCGGTGAGCCGCCGGCACACCCGGGAGCTGAAGGACAAGCTCGTCCGGGCGGCGAAACAGGACTGGAGTCGCTGACTCTCCTCCACAGTGGAGTCCGGCGGAACCCCGTTGCCGTAACGGAATTCCGGATGGTTGCGCTGACTTTTCCGGAAGTGGCGCGCCGTCCCGCACCACGGAGCGGGGCCGCGACGTGCCACCGGACACGGGGAGCGCGATGACCGCGATGCGAAGAGTCCTGTCCTTATGCCTGCCGGCGGTGCTGCTGGTGCTGGTGAGCGGCGCGCCGGCGCAGGCCGCAGCGGTGCGGCCACCCACCGGGGTGACCGCGGAGTGGGTGGGCACCGGCCAGGCCCGGGTGAGCTGGCAGTCGGCCGGCGCCACCTACACCTACGACGTGCTGCGCGCCACCGGCGCCAGCACCACGTACACCCTGCTGGGGACCAGCAACCAACTGGAGTGGCGGGACGACAAGGTCGGTGTCGGCACCAGCTACCGGTACGTGGTGCGCAGCCGCAGCGCCACCAAGGTCTCCGGCAACTCCGAGCCGGCGGTGCTTCCGGCCAGCCTGGCGCAGCCGGGCGAGCTCCGGCACACCGCATACCCGGACCGGGTGGAGCTGGCGTGGGGTGCGGTGGCCGGCGCCAGCCGGTACGAGATCCGCCGGGCC
Source organism: Micromonospora sp. NPDC050686 (assembly GCF_040654475.1). Lineage (NCBI taxonomy): Bacteria > Bacillati > Actinomycetota > Actinomycetes > Micromonosporales > Micromonosporaceae > Micromonospora > Micromonospora sp. NPDC050686. Next base: position 182,031 of record NZ_JBFAID010000005.1, on the reverse strand, counting down.
GCGCCCGACGGCTCCGGCGAGCAGGTGGTCGGCACGACCACCGCCCTGTCCTACGTCGACTCGACGGTCACGGACCGGACCGGTTACACGTACTGGATCCGGGCCACCGACGGCACCTCCACCGGCCTGTCCCGCCCGATCCCGGTGCTCACCGGCACTCCGACCACCGTCACCCTGCGCACCACCCCGTCGACCACGGAGACCGGTCAGTGGGCCCTGCTCACCGCCCGGGTGACCACCGCCGCCGGCGGACGGATCTTCGGGACGGCCACCTTCTACCGGGACGGCGTCCGGGTCGGCAGCCAGTCGGTCTCGGAGGGGCTGGCCGAACGGCAGTGGGCGGCCGAGGCCGGCCGGGTCAGCGTGGACTACTCCGGGGACCCGGGTGCCGGTCTGGCCTCCAGTGGGTCCGCGCCGGTGACGCAGACCGTGGTGCCCCGGCTCGCCGAGCCGGCCAGATTCGGCGGGCTCCAGGTGCACCAGGTCGGGCTGGAGTCCTGGCCGACCGCGACCGAGGTCGCCGACGTCACCGGGGACGGCCGGGCCGACGTGCTGATGACCACCCAGAGCTTCGGCACGGGCGCCCCGGCGACGGACTTCCGGCTCTGGCTGTTCGCCCAGCGGGCCGACGGTGGGCTCGCCGAGCCGCGCCTGCTGGCCACCAACGGCGCCCCGGCGGCCACCATGCGGATCGCCACCGGCGACGTGGACGGCGACGGCGGGACCGACGTCGCGGTCACCACCCGGGGCGGGGTGGACGTCTTCTTCGCCGGGGCGGGCACGCTCACCGGCCCGGTGCCGGTGCCGGTCGCCGGCGGCGGGGACTCCCGTACCGGTGACGTGCGGCTGGCCGACCTGGACGGTGACTCCCGGGCGGACCTGGTGGTGGCGGGCCTGACCGGCATCGCCGTGGTGCCCGGCCGGGCGGACCGCACGTTCGGCCCGGCGACGCCGGTCGCGCCGGTGGTCAGCAAGCAGATCGAGGTCGGCGAGGTGACCGGCGACGGCCGCCCGGACGTGATCAGCCGGGAGGGCCCGTGGAGCGTGGCCGTGTACGCCCAGACCGAGGCCGGCGGCTTCCAGCCGGGCTGGCGCGCGGAACTGGCCGGGGACGGGTACCTCGACGTCAAGGCCATCGCGGTCGGTGACGCCACCGGCGACGGCCGCGACGACATCGCCGTCACCTCCGGCGGCAACCGGCCCACCGCCCGGATGTCGCTGTACGCGCAGACCGCCACCGGCGGCTTCGCCGATCCGCTGGTCTACCCGATGTACGACATCCCGTCGCAGATCCTGCTGCACGACTTCGACGGCGACGGCCGGCGCGACGCGATGACCCTGCACGCCGGGTGGCAGACGATCAGCCTGATGCGGCAGCGGCCCGAGGGCTGGTTCGGCATCGACCGGTTCACTGACATTCCGGCCCCGGGCAGCACCGACCACCGGGCCATGGCGGCGGGGGACGTCACCGGCGACGGCCGGCCGGATGTCGTCCTCGCCGACTACCGCGCGGGGCTGCTGGTGATTCCGCAGGTCTGACCGGGTGAAAGGCGGGGCCCTTGTTAACGCATTCGGTATAGGAGGGGGCCCCGCCTAACACCCCACGCACCGCGAGCCGCAGCGCGGGCGCGGGCGGGGCGTTCACTCCGGTAACGGGTACCGCGTCCAGGTGCGGCCGTCGGTGGTGAGCTGGACGTGGTCCGGCCCGATCACCGACCTGTCGTCCCGGCCGTACAGCCAGGCCGCGCCGGGGCCCGCCCCGGCCCCACCGTCCCCGCCCTGCCGGCGGCTCTCCGCGAAGTGCCGTCCGCCGTCCCGGCTGACGAAGACCCGGGAGGTCACCGACTCCTCCCGGAAGCCGGTCTCGGCCACCAACAGGGTGCCGTCCGCGCCGATGGAGAACCACCGCATCTCGGCGGAGGCGGACAGGTCCGTCTCCACCTCCGTCCAGGTGGCGCCGCCGTTCGTGGTGTGCATCAGCCGTGACCGCGTACCAGCGGGCGGCACCTGCTGCCCGGCCGGTAGGTGCGGCTCCGCCAGCACGTACGCCTCCCGCTGGTCGATCCCGACCACGCTCGCCGGGGCGACGTCCGGCGGCAGCTCGGCGGGCAGCCAGGTGGTGCCCCGGTCGCTGACCCGGATGACCTGCTGGATGCCGTCCGGCTGGTGGACCAGCAACCAGATCGTGCCGTCGGCCGTCGGAAAGCTGCCGGTGATCCGCCCGACCAGCGCTCGCTCGGCACCGAGCTGGTAGACCCGGCCGGTCGCCGGGTCGACGGCCAGCGGGTCGGTGAGCGCGTCGCAGCCCTGCTGCTGGCAGTAGACGGGCCGGGCGCCCGGCGGGAAGGCGGGCACCCTCCGGATCGCAACCTCGGCGGACTGCCAGGTGCGGCCCCCGTCCGTGGAGAGCAGCCGGCTGTCCTCGTCGCGCAGCAGGATCGAGCGCTGCCCGAGCACGGTGGCCGTGAGATAGACGTCGGGGCTCAGCGGGGTGTCCGGATCGCAGATCTGCTTCTGGTAGCGGGCCGCGTCGTAGTCGCTCCAGTTCCGCCCGGAGTCCACGGTGAACGCGAACCGGACGGTGCATCCGTGGTCGACGTACTCCACCCCGACCGCGGTGCCGGGGCCGGTGACGTACAGCTGGGTCGCCCGGTCGCGCGGCGGCGACTGGTCCGGTCCGGCCGGGTCGACGCCGGGCCGGCCACCGACGAGCGGCACCGCCGCCATGCCGGCGACGGCGACCACCAGCGCCAGCGCGACGCCCGCCGCGCGCCGCCGGCGCCGGGCGCGGCCGTTCGCCCACAGGTCGTCCAGCGGCGGCTGCCGCACCGCGGCGGCCAGCGCCGCGGCGTCGAAGCCGGGAAACTCACGATCAGGCATTGTCCCTCCCGGGGTACGCGCGGACGGCGGTGACCGGGATCGCGGAGGGCGGATCGCCGAGCAGCGCGGCGAGGGCGGTACGTCCCCGGTTCAGTCGGGACTTGACCGTGCCGACCGAGACCCCGAGGGTGCGGGCGACCTCGCCGACCGGCAGGTCGACGAGGTAGTGCAGGGCCAGCGCCTGCCGCTGCCCGGTGGGCAGCGTGCGCAGCGCCGACATCAGCGCCAGGTGCTCGGGCGCGGTGTCGGCGACCACCGGCGGCGGGCCGATCCGGTGCAGCAGCCCGGCCAGCACCCGACGGCGGCGGTGCCGGCTGCGGGCCACGTTCACCGCGACCCGGCGCAGCCAGGACTCCGGGTTCTCCAGCCCGGCGAACCGCCGGGGTGTGGCCAGCGCGCGGGTGAACGCCTCCTGCACCGCCTCCTGCGCCTCGTGCAGGTCGCCGGTCACCGCGTAGAGCTGGACGACCAGCCTCCGGAAGCTCCCCGCGTAGATCTCTTCGACCAGACCGTCCTCGGGCACCGTCACCCCCTTCTCCTCGCCAGTCCCACGCACCGCGACGGAAAAAGGTTCCCTCGGGCAGGTGCCGGATTCGGGGCGGACACGAGCGCGCCCCGCTCGGTACGGTCGCCGGATGCCGACCTACCCAGCCTCCGACGGGGCCCTGCTGCACTACGACGACCACCCGGATCGGGGCGGCGCCCCGGTCGTCGCTCTCGCCGGCGGTGCGGCGGCCCATCCGAGTTACCTGGGCGACCTGGCCGGCCTGGGCGAGCGGCACCGCCTGCTGGTGCCACACCTGCGCGGGGTGGGCCGGTCCCCGGCGCCGGACGACGTCGAGCTGGGGTCGTACTGGCGGCAGGCGGAGGACCTGGACCGGCTCCGGGTGCACCTCGGGCTGGACCGGCTGACCGTGCTGGGGCACTCGGCCGGCACCCGGCTGGCGCTGGCCTTCGCGGCCCGCTTTCCGGACCGCGTCGCCGGCCTGGTGCTGGTGACGCCGCCGGCCGCGCACCTGGTGGACGAGCCCTCCGACGCCGAGGCACTGCTCGATTCGCGCCGGGGCGAGCCGGACCTCGATGCCGCCGTCGCCGCCTGGGCGGCCGGGCCGTTCCCCGCCGACGGCGGTCCGCTGGACGACGCCGCGTTCAACGCCTGGCAGCAGCGGGTCGCCCCGCGCGGGTACGCCGCCTGGGGCGCGACGGAACGGGCGCACGCCGCCGCCGTGTCGTACGGCTTCGCGGCGAACCGGGCGTACTTCAGCGTCGACCCGCCGGCGGACCTCGCCGCCCGGCTCGGGGAGGTCACCGCCCCGGTGCTGGTGGTGGCCGGAGGCGCGGACGCCAGCGCCGGGGTGGCCCCGCTGCTGGCGCTGGCGAAGCTCTTCCCCGCCGGCGAAGCCGTGGTGGTCGAGCGGTCCGGTCACTTCCCCTGGGTGGAGCGTCCGGCCGAGTTCCGCGCGGCGGTCGACGGGTTCCTGGACCGGCTCGACTGAGCTTTCCACCGGGTTATCCACAGGAGTGACCCGTTCTCCACAGGTTGTTCACAACCTGCCCCACCGTTCTCCACGGCCGCTACCTACAGTTCGGACCCATGAACGAACGCCGGGTACTGGTGGTCGAGGACGAGCGGACCATCGCCGAGTCGGTCGCCGCCCGCCTGCGGGCCGAGGGTTTCGCCGTCGACATCGCCGGTGACGGGCCGTCCGCCGTCGACCGGTTCCGGGCCGGGCGGTACGACATCGTCGTACTCGATGTCATGCTGCCCGGGTTCGACGGCCTGGAGGTGTGCCGGCGGATCCAGGCGGAGCGGCCGGTCCCGGTGTTGATGCTGACCGCGCGGGACGACGAGACGGACCTGCTGGTGGGGCTGGCGGTGGGCGCCGACGACTACCTGACCAAGCCGTTCTCGATGCGGGAGCTGTCCGCCCGGGTGCACGTGCTGCTGCGCCGGGTGGAGCGGGCCGCGAGCGGCGGACCGCCCGCGCTGCACCTCGGCGAGATCGAGATCAACCAGGCCGAGCGGCGGGTCCGCCGGGGCGGGGCCGAGGTCCACCTGACCCCCACCGAGTTCGACCTGCTGGTGCACCTCGCCCGCCGGCCCCGGACCGTGCTGCCCCGGGAGCGCCTGCTGGCCGAGGTGTGGGGGTGGGCCGAGGGCTCCGGCACTCGCACGGTGGACAGCCACGTCAAGGCGCTGCGGCGCAAGCTCGGCGCCGACCTGATCCGGACCGTGCACGGCGTCGGGTACGCGCTGGAGGTGCCGGCGTGAGCAGCAGCAACGTCACCACCGGGGTCGCCGTGGTGGACTGGCTGAACAGGATGCTGCCCCGGCCGCTCGACCCGGTCCGCTCGATCAAGACGAAGCTGGGCTTCCTGCTGGTCGCCTCCGGCACCACCGGGCTGGCGTACTTCTGGTGGATGATCGGCTGGGTGCCGCCGATGACGTCGGCGACGGCGATCGGGCTGGCCCTGCTCACCTCCCAGGTGCTGGCGCACGGGATGACCTCGCCGCTGCGCGAGATGACGGCCGCCGCCGGCGCGATGGCCCGCGGCGACTACACCCGCCGGGTCCGCGCCACCTCCCGGGACGAGGTCGGCGAGCTGGCCCAGGCGTTCAACAAGATGGCCGAGGACCTGGCCGCGGCCGACCAGCGGCGACGCGAGCTGATCGCGAACGTCTCGCACGAGTTGCGTACGCCGATCACCGCGTTGCAGGGCGTGCTGGAGAACATGGTCGACGGGGTGGCCGCCCCCGAGCCGGCCACGCTGCGCACGGCCCTCGCCCAGACCGAACGCCTCGGACACCTGGTCGCCGACCTGCTCGACCTGTCCCGGCTGGACGCCGGGGTGGTGCCGCTGCGCCGGGTCCGGATCGACGTGGCGGACTTCCTCGACGAGGCGATCGAGCACGCCGCGGCGGCCGCCGCCGGGGCCGGCCGGCAGGTGCGGTTCCGGCTGGCGCCGCCGGCCGGGCCGCTGACCGTCACCGCCGACCCGGGCCGGCTGCACCAGGTCTTCGCCAACCTGCTCGACAACGCCGCCCGGCACAGCCCACCGGGCGGGACGGTGCTGGTGACCGCCGAGGAGCGGGCCGGCCAACTGCACTTCGAGGTGAGCGACGAGGGCGAGGGGATCCCGCTCGCCGAGCGTCCCCGGGTCTTCGAACGGTTCACCCGCGGCGACCGCTCGGGCGACGGGGGCACCGGTCTCGGCCTGGCCATCGCGCGCTGGGTCGTGGAACTGCACGGCGGCGCCATCCGGGTGCTCGAACCGGCCGGGAACGGTCGCGCCGGCTGCCGGATCGGGGTGTCGCTCCCCCTCACCACCCGAACGGGAGAAGCCGCATGAACACCCCCACCACCCCTGGCGACCGCCCGACCCCACCGCCCGGCACGGGCGCGACGATGCCACCGCCCGGCACGGGCGCGACGATGCCACCGCCCGGGGCGGGCGGGCCGGCCGGTACGGGTGCGGCGACGTCCCCGCCTGGCAGCGGCGTGCCGACCGCGCCGCCCGGCGTGGGTGTGCGTACGGCGCCACCGCCCGGCACCGGGGTGAGCACCGCGCAGCGGCCCGGCGGCGAGTGGCCAACGCCGCCGCCCCCGTCCGCGTTGTGGCGCCGGTGGCCCGGACCGGCCGCCCCGCCCCGGCCGGTGGTGCTGGGCGCGGTGGGCGCCGCCGCCCTGACGGCCGCCGCCGTCATCCCGATCGGGCAGCCCGGCGCGGGCTGGGTGCTGGCCGGACTCGCCGCCACCGCCGCGCTGGTCACCGCCGCCGTCCGGCCCGGCAGCGCCGCAGCGGTCGCACCGGCCCAGGGCGGACCGAGCGCCTCGGCCGAACCGGCCCCGACCGGACCGGCAGGCACGACCGGACCGGCGGGCACGACCGGACCGGCGGGCACGACCGGACCGGCGGGCACGACCGGACCGGCGCCGGCCACGCCGGCGGGCGATCCGACCACCCGGCCCGGCGTCACGGGGGCGCCGGGCCGGATGGCCCGGCTGGTCTGGGCGGCGGCCACCCTCGCCCTGCTCGCGGTGGGCGCGGTCCGGGACGCCGGCTGGCTCTTCGGGCTCTGCCTGCTGGCCGCCGCGGTGACCGGCGTGCTGGCGGTGGCCGGCGGCCGGACCGGCCTGGGCATGCTCACCGCCGTACGGATCTGCCTGCTGGCGCCGTTGCGGGCGCTGCCGTGGGCCCGGCGTTCGCTGGCCGGGGTCACCTCCGGCGCGGCGGTCGGCCGCAGCCTGGTCAGCATCGCCGTCTCGGTCGGCCTGCTGCTGGTCTTCGGGCTGCTGTTCATCTCGGCGGACGCGGTCTTCGCCGATCTGGTCATCGGACTGCTGCCGGAGAGCGCCCCGCCGGACCTGGTGGGCTGGGCGTTCCGCCTGGTCCTCGCGATTCCGGTGCTGCTCGGCGGGGCGTACCTGCTGGCCGCGCCGCCGCGGCTGGACGACCTGCGGGCGAAACCGGGCCGGCCGGTGCGGCGCCGGGAATGGGTGCTGCCGCTGGCCCTGCTCGTCGGGCTCTTCGCCGCGTTCGTGCTGGTGCAGCTCGCGGTGCTGTTCGGCGGCTCCGGGCACGTGCTGCGGACCGGGGGACTGACCTACGCCGAGTACGCCCGCGGCGGCTTCTGGCAGCTCCTCGCCGTCTCGGCGCTGACCCTGCTGGTGATCGGCGGCGCCGCCCGCTGGGCGCCCCGGCAGACCCGCGCCGACCGGATCCTGATCCGGGCACTGCTCGGCACGCTCACCGCGCTCAGCCTGGTGATCGTCGTCTCGGCGCTCTACCGGATGCAGGTCTACACCGAGGCGTACGGCGCGACCCGGCTGCGGCTGTTCGTGGCGGTAGCGGAGGCCGGCCTGGGGCTGCTGTTCCTCTTCGTCGGGGTCGCCGTGCTGCGGCTGCGCGCCGGCTGGTTGCCCGTGCTGGCGGTCGGTACGGCGGTGGCCGCCCTGCTCGGACTGGCCGTGGTCAACCCGGACCGGCTGGTCGCCGAGTGGAACGTCGACCGTTACCAGCGCACCGGCCGGATCGACGTGGGCTACCTGGCCGGGCTCTCGGCGGACGCCGCGCCCGCCCTGGACCGGCTGCCAGAGCCGCAGCGCTCCTGCACGTTGGACGACCTCCGGGACCGGCTGGTCGCCGAGGACGACTGGCGGACGGCCAACCTGGGCCGCGCGGCGGCCCGCGACCTGCTCCTGGACCGGCCCCTGCGCAGCACCGGGCTCGACTGCCCCTGGCCGGGCCGGTGGTGATCATCCCGCCCTTGACAATCCCGGTGATCGGGCGAGACTGCCGGGGTGGCGGTACCTGACGAGCCGGGCGGGCCGGGGTGGGAGACGACCGCCCCGGCCGCGCCGGTACCCGCCCCCCGGCCGCCCGCCGCGCCGGCCCGGACGCGGATCGTGCTCGCCGAGGTCCGCCGGGGCAGCCGGGCGGACCGGACCCGCAGCGAGCTGACCCAGCAGACCCGGATCGGCGACACCCTGGTACGCGGCCTGGTCCGGGCCCAGCTCGCGCTGGCCCTGCGGCTGTCGCTGCTGGTGCTGATCGGGCTGGGCGGGCTGCCCTGGCTCTTCGCGATCGCGCCGTCGCTGGGGCGTACCACGGTGCTCGGGGTGACCCTGCCATGGCTGCTGCTGGGCGTGGTGTCGTTCCCGTTCCTGATCGTGGTGGGCTGGGCGTACGTCCGGCTCGCCGAACGCAACGAGCAGGACTTCACCGACCTCGTCCAGCGGCCGGAGCGCTGAGGTGAGCAACGGGTACGTCGTCCCGGCGATCGTCGCGGTCACCCTGGTCACCGTCGGCATCGGCTTCTACGGGCTGCGGCTGGCCCGGACCACCTCCGACTTCCTGGTCGCCTCCCGGACGGTCAGCCCGACCTGGAACGCCGCCGCGATCGGCGGGGAGTACCTGTCGGCCGCCAGCTTCCTCGGCGTGGCCGGCCTGATCCTCAAGTACGGCGTGGACGTGCTCTGGTACCCGGTCGGCTTCGCCGCCGGCTACCTGGCGCTGCTGCTCTTCGTGGCGGCTCCGCTGCGCCGCTCCGGCGCGTTCACCCTGCCCGACTTCTGCGAGCTGCGGCTCGGTTCGCGCCGGCTGCGCACCCTGGCCACCGTCTTCGTGATCTTCATCGGGTGGCTCTACCTGGTGCCGCAGCTCCAGGGGGCGGGGCTCACCCTGGCCACACTCACCGGCTCGCCGTACCCGGTGGGTGCCCTGCTGGTGGCGGCGGTGGTCACCGCGAACGTGGCGCTGGGCGGGATGCGGGCGATCACCTTCGTCCAGGCGTTCCAGTACTGGCTGAAGCTGACCGCGCTGGCCGTACCCGCGATCTTCCTGGCCCTGCAGTGGCAGGCCGACGCCCGCCCGGCGGTGACCCCGCCCGACGGGCCGGCGTTCCGGACCGCGACCACCGTCGTGGTCGAGCACCACGCGGCGCTCACCTTCGCCGACGGCACGATCCGGGAGGTACGCCCCGGCGACCGCCTCGACTTCGCCGCCGGCGACCCGGTGCCGGAGGTGTCCGGCACGGCCACGAAGGCAATCGACTGGCTGCTGCCGGACACCGCCGGAAACGACGACCGGGGACTGTTCGGCACGTACTCGCTGATCCTGGCCACCTTCCTGGGCACCATGGGGCTGCCGCACGTGCTGGTGCGCTTCTACACCAACCCGGACGGCGCGTCGGCCAGACGGACCACGTTGGTGGTGCTGGCCCTGGTCGGCCTCTTCTATCTGCTGCCCACCATCTACGGGGTGCTGGGCCGGATCTACACCCCGCAACTGCTGGTCAGCGGGCAGACCGACGCGGTGGTGGTGCTACTGCCCGGCGCGGCGCTCGGCGACGGCACGACCGGCCGGCTGCTCGCCGCGCTGGTCGCCGCCGGGGCGTTCGCCGCCTTCCTGTCCACCTCGTCCGGGCTGCTCACCAGCGTGGCCGGGGTGATCTCCACCGACGTGCTGGGCCACGGCTCGGTACGCGGCTTCCGGCTGGCCACGGTCATCGCCGGCGGGGTGCCGGCGGTGCTCGCGCTGAACGTCTCCGGGCTGGACGTCTCCCAGGTGGTCGGGCTGGCCTTCGCGGTGGCCGCGTCCAGCTTCTGCCCGCTGCTGGTGCTGGGCATCTGGTGGCGCGGGCTGACCGACCTGGGCGCGGCGGCGGGGGTGCTGGTGGGCGGTGGCGCGGCGATCGCCGCGGTGCTGGTCACCGTGCTGGGGCCGCCGCTGTCCGGGTGGCCCGCCACGCTGACCGCCCAGCCGGCGGCCTGGACGGTGCCGCTGGCCTTCACGGTGATGATCGCGGTGTCGGCGGCGTCGCGGCGGCGGGCGCCGGCCGACGTGGGCGCGACGATGCTGCGGCTGCACGCGCCGGACAGCCTTCGGCTGTAATAGGACCGCTGCTATCGGGAGACGACGTGGACGACTACATCCTCGACCTGGTCGGTGCGGCGTGCTGACCGGCCTGCCCGCCGGGGGACGCCGGCGCGGCATCAGGCTGCTGGCCCTGGTGCTGCTCGCCGGTGGCCTCGTCGGCCCGCTCGGTGGCTGCGCCGGTGGCTGCGCCGACACCGTTATTCAGGTGTCGCCGGTCGAGGTCAACGACGTGTCCGCCCCACTCACGGTGAGCGCGCGGCTGACCCGGGACGGCAGACCCGTCGCCGGGGTCACCGTGAATCTGGCGGTGATGGTGGTGGGTCCGAACAACGCACACAGCGAGGCAATGTTCGACGCCACCACCGACGCCGACGGCCGGGCGAGCGTCACCCGGCGGGGCGGGGTCGCCCGACTGTCGCCCATCGACCACCGGGTCACCGGGTACTCCGCCTACTTCCAGCCCACCAACAAGATCGACGGGAAACGCTACTGCTGGTCGAGCGTGTCGGCGCGGATCACCTGCCGTACCGCGGCCGGCTCCGGCCCATGCCCGGTAGGGGCGCGCACCTGACGGTTGGCGGCGGGCACGCCGCCGGGCCACGCCGAGAGGAGGGGTCCCCGGGAAACGCCTCCGGTAGAGCAGGGCCCCTGTTCAACGCCTCCTGGGCGGCGTCCTGGGCCTCGGCGAGGTCACCACCGAGCGCGTAGAGCACGGTGACCACCCGGTGTCTGGTGTTCCGGTAGAACTCCTCGAACCCCTCGTCTGTGCCCAAACGTGCCTCCCCGTCCCGGTCCTGCTGCTGTCACCCGCCACGGCGGCGGCGGGTTGCATCCGGTCGGCGCGGATCCGGCTCCGTCCGGGGGATGAGCGTGGGTCATCCTGCGGCCGGAGTCCGGGATGGTGCCGGGAGGATACGGTCGGGTGCATGACTGGAGAGCACCCGGCGCTCGCGCTGCGCGGCCTGGCCAAGCGGTTCGACTCGAAGGTGGCCGTGGCCGGCGTCGACCTCGACGTGCCGGCCGGCTCCTTCTACGGGCTGCTCGGCCCGAACGGCGCCGGCAAGACCACCACGTTGTCCATGGCGGTGGGTCTGCTCCGGCCCGACCACGGGCGGGCCTGGGTGCTCGGGCAGGACGTGTGGGCCGATCCGGTGCGGGCCAAGGCGCTGCTCGGCGTGATGCCCGACGGCATACGCCTCTTCGACCGGCTCAGCGGCGCGGAGCTGCTGGCGTACCACGGTCTGCTGCGCGGCATGGACCCGGCGGTGGTCGACCAGCGGGCGGCGGAGCTGCTCGACGTGCTGGCGCTCACCGACGCGGGCCGGACCCTGGTGGTGGACTACTCGGCCGGCATGAAGAAGAAGATCGGGCTGGCCTGTGCGCTGCTGCACGGCCCCCGGCTGCTGGTGCTCGACGAGCCGTTCGAGGCGGTCGACCCGGTCTCCGCCGCGCTGATCCGGGACATCCTCCAGCGGTACGTCACCGGCGGCGGCACGGTGGTCTTCTCCAGCCACGTGATGGAGGTCGTGGAGCGGCTCTGCTCGCACGTGGCGATCCTCGCCGACGGCATCATCAAGCGGGTCGGCACCCTCGACGAGGTACGCGGCGACCGCTCCCTGGAGCAGGTCTTCGTGGCGGTGGTCGGCGGGCGCACCGCCACCGGCGAGGAGCTGGCGTGGCTGTCCCGGTGACGCCCGACCACCCCGCCGCGCGGCGCGTCTCCGCCGGGCACTTCGTCCGGCTGAAGCTGCGGGTGATGGGCAACAACTTCCGCGGCCAGGGGCGGCGGATCGCGCTGTTCGTGGTCGGCGTACTCGTCGGGCTCTGGTTCGGCGCCATGGCCTTCCTCGGCCTGGCCGCCCCCGGGCTCGTCGGCGAGCCCCGCTACGCGGGGATGGTCGCCGCGTTCGGCGGTGGTCTGCTGGTGTTCGGCTGGCTGGTGCTGCCGTTGGCCTTCTTCGGGGTGGACGAGACCCTCGACCCGGCTCGCTTCGCCCTGCTGCCGTTGTCCCGCCGTACCCTGATCACCGGCCTGTTCGCCGCCGCGCTGATCAGCGTGCCGGTGTTCGCCGCGCTGCTCGCCGTCGCCGGGCTGGTGCTCAGCGCCGGCCTGCTGGGCGGCGTCCCGGCCGCGTTGGTCGCGGTGGTCGGCGCGGCCGGTGGCCTGCTGCTCTGCGTGGCGCTCAGCCGCGCGGTGACCAGCGCGTTCGCCACCATGCTGCGTTCCCGGCGGGTACGCGACCTGGCCGCCGTCCTGCTGGCGGTGGTCGCCGCGCTGCTCGGCCCGATCCAGATCGCGGCGACGGCGGCGATCCGCGACGCCGACTGGGACCGGCTGGCCGGGGTGGCCACCGTGATCGGCTGGACGCCGTTCGGCGCGCCGTGGACGGCCGCCTTCGACGTGGTCGACGGGCGGGCCTGGGCGGCGCCGGTGAAGCTGCTGATCACCGCGGCGACCATCGGCCTGGTGCTGTGGTGGTGGTCCCGCTCGCTGGAGTCGGCGATGGTCGGCGCGGCCAGTTCGGGGCCGGCGAAGGCCCGGCGTGGCGCCCCGGCCGGGGCGGTCGGGGAGTTCTTCCCCCGGGTGGTGGGCCGGCTGCGCCGGGACCGGTTCGGCGCGCTGGTGGCCCGGGAATGCCGCTACTGGTGGCGCGACGCCCGTCGGCGGGCCAACCTGATCAGCATCGCCGTGGTCGGCGTCTTCGTGCCGGTGATGGTCAACCTGGGCGGCGGCGGCTTCCGGATGAGCAGCGAAGACGGGTTCACCGCGACCGGGGACCCGTCGCCGCTGCTGGTCGGTTTGTCGATGCTCTTCGTCGGGGTGCTCGCCTCGGTGACCATCGCCAACCAGTTCGGCTTCGACGGCAGCGCGTACGCGGCGAACGTCGTGGCCGGGGTGCCGGGTCGGCTGGAGCTGCGGGCCCGGATGACGGCTTTCTCGCTGTACGTGGTGCCGCTGCTGGTCGTGGTGTCGGTGCTGATCCCGGTGGTGCTGGGTGAGCCGGGCTGGATCGGGATGGCGGGCGGCACCCTGCTGGCCGCGTACGGCTGCGGGCTGGCGGTGAACTCGTTCATCTCGGTACTCGCGTCGTACTCGCTGCCGGAGACGAGCAACCCGTTCGCGATGAACACCGGCGCCGGGGTGGCCCGCAGCCTGCTCGTGCTGCTGTCCATGGTGGTCACGGCGGTCGCCGCGCTGCCCATGGTGGTGGCCGCCGCGCTGCTCGACGGCGGCTGGCTCTGGCTGGCGCTGCCCGTCGGGGTGGCGTACGGGCTGGGTGCGGCGCTGCTCGGGGCGTACCTGGCGGGGGACGTGCTGGACCGCCGGCAGCCGGAGTTGCTCGCCATGGTCACCCCGCGCCGCTGACGCGCACCTGACACTCGGCGGGGTGCAACCGCGCCGCCCATTCAGGAGTGTGTGCAGCAGACACCGCCACGAACGACGGTGCAGAAGCCTGGGGGAGGCGCCTCGTGCGGCAACACCACCCCGGCGAGACGGATGCGGAGCTGGTCCCCCCACCCACCGGGGGTGGGGGCGACAGCTTCGAGGATTTCTACGCCGCGAACTTTCACCCGCTGACCCTTCAGCTCTACGCCTACACCGCCGACGCGAACCAGGCACAGGACGCGGTGCAGGAGGCCTTCACCCGAGCCTGGCAGCGGTGGGACCGGCTGGTCCGGTACGACAATCCGGCCGCCTGGGTACGGCACGTCGCGTTGAACGTGGCCCGCAACCGGTGGCGTCGGCTGCGCGCCGCCCGCGCGCACGCCCGGTTCCACCGCGATGAGGTGGTGGCCGGCCCCGGCCCGGACCGGGTCGCGCTGGCCCGCGCCCTGGCCGGCCTGCCCGAGCGGCAGCGCCGCGCCCTCGTGCTTTTCCACGTCGCCGACCTCGGCATCGAAGAGATCGCCGGCCAGGAGGGCGTCGCCGCCGGGACGGTGAAGTCCTGGCTGCACCGGGGCCGACAAGCCCTCGCCGCCGCGCTCGACGACTCCACCATGGAGGAACGCCATGTCTGAGTTCGACGCGCGTCGCCTCGACGACGCGTTCGCCACCTTCCGGTCCGGCGAGCCGCTGGTCGCCGCGCCCGGCGTATCGGCCGCCCAGGCCGTGCACCGTCGCCGCCGTACCACGCGGATCGTCGTCGCAGGAGTGGCCGCCGCCGTGCTGGTCGCGACGCCGGTACTCGCCGCGCAACGGCACGCCGACCCGGTGCCGCCGCCACCGGCCACCCAGTCGCCGGACACGCCACCGACGCCGGTGCCGAGCCCCTCGGCCAGCGGGGTCAACCCGTCCGCGTCGGCCACCGGAAGCCCGCAGGCGACCGGAAGCCCCACCGGCACCACCGCGCCCGACGGCCAGATCAGCAAGCAGGTCCTGGGGAACGCGACGCTACGCCTGCCGGGATGGCCGGAGGGCTTCGCCGGGGAGTGCCCGTCGGGCCGGGTGCGGTTCGCCGACGGCAAGGCGCAGTTGTCGGTCGGGTCGGAGCTGAGCATTCGCATCGGCGATGTCGTGCACGTCGACGTCGACGACGACGGCGCGAAGGAGACCGCGGCGTCGCTCGTCTGCTCCGGTGTCGAGATGACACATGTCCGGGTTTTCGCCTTCGACCGGGACGGGACCGGCTCGATCGTGACCATGGGTCTGGTCACCGAGATGAAGGGCGACATCGCCTTCATCGGTGCCATCCGCCCGCAGGGCCGGGCGGTCCAGGTCGAGGTGCTCGACTACCTGGAAGGTGAGGGCGTGGCCGGCGGCACGGCCCAGCACCAGTGGCGGTCCTGGTCGTGGAACGGCAAGCGGTTCACCCAGACGGGCGGACCCGCCAGCTTCCCGCCCAATCCTCGGGTCACCGACCTGTCGGTTAGCGGCGGCGACGTCCAGCTCACTCCAGCCGACGCCGGGCAGTCGGCGGGCACCCTGACGCTGGTGGTGCGGAACAAGGGGCCGCAGCGCGCCGAGCAGCCCCGACTGCTGGTGCGGCTGCCCAAGCCCTTCGTCGTCAGTTCCGTGCCGTCCTACTGCACCCCGTTCGTCTCCCGGGCTGAGACCTCGTACACCTGCCAGTTGTCGCCGTTGTCGGCGGGCGCCGAGCGGACGATCCGACTGCCGGTGTCGGCGCCCCGGTCCAGCGCACCCGCCGGGACGTCCGTCGAATACTCCGCCGAGTTCGACTGGGGCGTAGGCGACACTCCGGGGTTCCCGGAGCCGGCGGGCACCAAGGCCGACAACCGGGCTCGGGGCAATCTCGTGGTCGGCTGACGCCGGCAGCCACGCCGCCAGGCGGGCGGCGGGCCGGCACCCGCCGGCCCCCGCCCGCCACTCACCCACCACCGTCGGACCGGGCGATCACGTTACGACCGCTCCACGCTGCGCTTACGTCGATCTGCACGTCGGCTGCGGCGCGCGAGGGTGGGCCGGTTGATCGGCCGGGGGCGGGGCTGGGCGGGCAGCCGGCGGGGGTGGTGGTCAGGCGTGGTGGGGGTGGGGGCGGGGGTCGGCGACGAAGGCGCGCCAGGCGTCGGGGGCGAAGGTCAGCGTCGGGCCGGACCGGTCCTTGCTGTCCCGCACCAGCACCACGCCGGGCAGATTGTCCGCCACCTCGACACAGTTCCCCTCGTTGGCCGACCGGGCCGCCTTGCGCCAGCGCGGCGCGGCATTCGTCATGACGTCACCTTCAGCTTGTTGATCAACTCGATCGAGGCGCTCTCGCTGAGTGCCTCACCGAGTAGATGCTCCCACTTTCGCTGCACCAGACCTATCCACTCCGGGTAGTCCGCGATCTGGCCACGCGCCGCGTTGTCCAGGCAGAGCAGGCGATCATCGCCGGAAAGCTGCGCGAGCACGAAGCCACCGCCCATCGATGCGTGTGCGCCGACGCCGAGTGGCAGGACGTGCAGGCGCACCTGCGGGAGCTCGACGGCTTCGAGCAGGCTCCCCAGTTGCCGGTCCATGACGGCCCGACCACCGACGGGCCGGTGCAGCGCACTCTCATCGATCACGAACACGCACTCCGGCGGATCGCTCCGGTGCAGCAGCCGCTGCCGGCTCATGCGCAGGCTTACGAGGTGCTCGACCCGATCGCTTCGATACAAGCCGCCGGCCGAGACAACGGCGCGGGCGTACTCCTCGGTTTGCAGAAGCCCTGGCACCAGGCACGGCTCGAAGTAGCAGAGCCGCACGGCCCGCTCCTCCTCACCCGGCCATGATTCGAACCAGGATGGCCCGCCTCTTGCCTCGTTCTCCGACAGCAGGCTGGCGAGGAGACCGCCGGTGCCGAGGGCCTGGTCGGCGGCGACGGCGAACTCCATCGTCGGGCGGCGGCGGCCGGTTTCGATCGCGGCCACCGTGGACGGGCTCCACCTGATCGCGGCCGCCAGGGCTTCCTGAGAGACGTCCGCGCCGGCCCGGGCGGCCTTCAGCGCCCGGATCCACATCTCGATGTTCATCCTTACCTCTCCGGTAAGTACGCGACTTCGCTCCGTAGTAAGCCCTGGCATCCTCCCCCGTCGAGGCCCGGCCGTCCAGGGTGGAGGGCACGCGGCCCGGCCGGTGGAGGCGACGTCCCGGCGGCCGGTCCAGCGTCGGGTCGCCCCGGTCATTCCCCCGACCGGGGCGACCCCCTAGCCCTAGGGAGGTCAGTCATGTCCGGGTTGCGTCGCCGCAGGAACGCCGCGCTGTGGTCGTACCGAAGGAGGAAGCCGCCGGGCGCGACCGGCCGAGAGGAGCCCGCGGACCGGCCGAACCAGCCACCGAAGTGGGCGACCGCGCCGACGGTGGCCTGGCCGCGACCGGGCCGCGCCGGCTGGCTGACCCCGGCGCAGACCTGGCGGGCGAACGGTGGCCGCTGGTGACCGCCCGCCACGGCGCGTCGTGCGCGACGGCCGGTGACCCGCCGAACGCGATACCTCTCAGGTATCAATATGCCGCTGAGTCATCACGCTCGTTCGGGCGGTACGCCTGGCCGGACGACACGCCGGGCATCCGCCATCACGGCCAGCCGGGAGCGGACAGCCAACCGGGCGCGGCCGGCGCACCGGAGGCAGGCGGCGTGTGGTGAGGCGGGAGCACCTGCCGATGCGGCCGTTGTGGCGGTGCCGGGCGTGCGGCGCGGCGTGGCCGTGCCAGCCGGCGCGGCTGGCGTTGCTGGTCGAGTACCGGGGCAACCGGACCGGGCTGCTCGTCTATCTCGGCGGGTTGCTGGCCGAGGCGGGCGACCAGCTCGCCCAGCTCAACGGACACGCCCGCCCCGCCGACCTGCACGAGCGCTTCCTGGGCTGGGCGCGGGCCCGGGGCGGCACAATGTTTCACGTGAATCATGAGCCGGGTGCCGAGATCCACCACACCGACCCGTTCGCCGTGCCGGCCGGGCAGCGGTCCCCCACGCGCCGGCTGCGGGGTCGGCTGGCCGCGCCGGTGACGCTCTGGACGGCGCCGGGGCCGGCCGGCCTGACCGTGTCGTCGACCCTGGTGGCCGAGGGCGAACCGGACCGGCTGCTCGGGCTGGTCGACCCGGAGTCGGACCTGTGGGCGGCGGTCGAGGAGGCCGGTCGGTTCGCGGTGTCGCCGCTCGGCCCGGCGCACCGGCAGCTCGCCGACCGGTTCGCCGGCCTCTTCCCGTCGCCCGGGGGCCTCTTCGCCACCGGTTCGTGGACCGACACCCCCTACGGCCCGGTGCCCGCCGACGCCGGCGGTTGGGCCGGCTGCCGGCTGGACACCGCCCGGGAGTACGGCTGGGCCCTGCTGGTCGAGGCCACCATCGAGGCCGTCGACCTGGCCGAGGAGACGGCCCCCCTGCTGCACTACCGCGGCCGCTACCGCGACCTGACGTGAGCTGACCGTCGCCAACCGGTTAACGGAGTGACCCACGTCACTCGGCGCAGGCAGCGCGCCGTTCGGCGCAGCCATCAACCGCGGGCGGTCGGGGCCTTCCGGGGGTGGGAGCGCGGACTCTAGCGTGCGCGAAAATCCCCGATGCCTGTGAAGGTGGTGATCCACAGATGTCCACGGACACACCCGCGTCCGCCCCGACCGGCTCGGCGGCGGAGCGATATCTGGCCGTGCAACGGTCGGACGAGTTCGCCGGGTTGCGTCGCACGTTGCGCGGCTTCGTCTTCCCGATGACCGTCGCTTTCTTCCTGTGGTATGCGCTCTACGTGATTCTCTCCGCGTACGCGCGGGACTTCATGGGCACGAAGCTGGTCGGAAACATCAACGTGGCCCTGATCTTCGGCCTGCTCCAGTTCGTCTCGACGTTCCTCATCGCCTGGTACTACTCCCGGTACGCCGACCGGAAGATCGACCCGATCGCCGACCGAATCCGCGCCGAGATGGGGGAGGTGACCCATGAATCCGATCCTCGCGGCTGAGGCGGGCAGCGGCACCGCCCGCAACCTGACCATCACGCTCTTCCTGGTCTTCGTGGCGGTGACCCTGGCGATCACCGTCTGGGCCAGCCGGCAGACCAAGACCGCCACCGACTTCTACGCCGGCGGCCGGTCGTTCTCCGGCTTCCAGAACGGGATGGCGATCGGCGGCGACTACATGTCGGCGGCGTCCTTCCTCGGCATCGCCGGCATCATCGCGCTCTACGGCTACGACGGCTTCCTGTACTCCATCGGCTTCCTGGTCGCCTGGCTGGTGGCGTTGCTGCTGGTCGCGGAGCTGCTGCGCAACTCCGGCCGGTACACGATGGCCGACGTGCTGGCGTTCCGGATGCGCCAGCGCCCGGTGCGGACCGCCGCCGCGGTCTCCACCATCACCGTGTCGATCTTCTATCTGCTGGCCCAGATGGTCGGCGCGGGCGCCCTGGTCGCGCTGCTGCTCGGCATCAAGCCGGGCACCACCTTCCTGGGCATGGACGCCGGCACCGCGAAGGTCGCCACCATCATCATGGTCGGCGCCCTGATGATCATCTACGTCACCGTGGGCGGCATGAAGGGCACCACGTACGTCCAGATCGTCAAGGCGTTCCTGCTGATGGGCGGCGCGACGGTGATGACCGTGCTGGTGCTGGCGAAGTTCAACTTCAACCTGTCGGCGCTGCTCGGCCAGGCCGCCGAGGCGTCCGGCAAGGGAGCGGCCTTCCTCGAACCCGGCCTCCGGTACGGCGTGGAGACGGCCGGCGATCCGCTGAAGACGTTCTACAGCAAGATGGACCTGCTGTCGCTCGGCATCGCGTTGGTGCTCGGCACCGCCGGCCTGCCGCACATCCTGATCCGCTTCTACACGGTGCCGACCGCCAGGGCGGCCCGCAAGAGCGTGCTCTGGGCGATCGGCATCATCGGCACCTTCTACCTGCTCACCCTCGCGCTCGGCTTCGGCGCCGCGGCGCTGGTCGGCGGCCAGGCGATCACCACGCAGGACAAGGCCGGCAACACCGCCGCCCCGCAGCTCGCCGAGGCGCTGGGCGCCGACTTCTTCGGCGGCGACCTGGGCGGGGCGGCCCTGTTGGCGATCATCGCGGCGGTCGCCTTCGCGACCATCCTGGCCGTGGTCGCCGGGCTCACCCTGGCCTCCTCGTCCAGCATCGCGCACGACTTCTACGCCAACGTCATCAAGCGGGGGCAGGCGTCGGAGCGCCAGGAGGTGCGGGTGGCCCGCATCTCCGCCCTGGTCATCGGCGCGGTCTCGATCGCGCTGTCGATCTACGCGCAGAACCTGAACGTGGCGTTCCTGGTGGCGCTCGCGTTCGCGGTGGCGGCCTCCGGCAACCTGCCGGCGATCCTCTACAGCCTGTTCTGGAAGCGGTTCAACACCTCCGGGGCGGTCTGGGCCATCTACGGCGGCCTGCTCTCCGCCGTACTGCTGGTCTTCTTCTCCCCGGTCGTCTCCGGCGCACCGACGGCGATGTTCCCGGACCACGACTGGCACTGGTTCCCGCTGTCCAACCCGGGCATCCTCTCCATCCCCTTCGGCTTCCTGTGCGGCTGGATCGGCACGGTGATCTCCAAGGAACGCGACGACGACAAGTACGCCGAGCTGGAGGTGCGTTCGCTCACCGGCGCCGGCGCCCACTGACCGGCCCGCACCACGGAGGAGCCCTTCCCACCGGGAGGGGCTCCTCCTCGCGTACCCGGAGTGCGCCCGGCGGAGCCCGGTCGCGCTGAGTAGGCTGGCGGCCATGAAGGTTGCCCCGCGCTTCGGAACCGGCCACCGAGTCCTCGTCACCGGCGGCGCCGGTTTCGTGCCGTCACACCTGGTCGAGGCACTCCTCGACCGCGGCTGCACGGTCGTGGCGCTGGACAACTTCATCACCGGTTCCAAGGACAACATCGCCCACCTGGTCGAGAAGCCGACGTTCACGCTGATCGAGGCGGACGTCAGCGAGGGGCTGCCGACGTACCACCCGGCGATGGCGGAGCGGTTCGACGCGATCCTGCACATGGCGTCGCCGGCCAGCCCGACCGACTTCACCCAGATCCCGCTGGAGATCCTCCGGGTCGGCTCGGTGGGCACCCTGCACCTGCTGGACCGGGCGGTGGCCGACGGCGCCCGGTTCCTGATGGCCTCCACCTCCGAGGCGTACGGGGACCCGAAGGAGCACCCGCAGCGCGAGTCGTACTGGGGGCACGTCAACCCGATCGGCATCCGCAGCGTCTACGACGAGGGCAAGCGCTTCTCCGAGGCCGCCACCATGGCCTACCACCGCTACCGCGGGCTGGACGCGGCGATCATCCGGATCTTCAACACGTATGGGCCACGGATGCGCCCCGACGACGGGCGGGCCGTCCCCACCTTCATCTCCCAGGCGCTGCGCAACGAGCCGATCACCGTGCACGGCACGGGCAACCAGACCCGCTCGGTCTGCTACGTGGACGACCTGGTGCGCGGCATCCTGCTGCTGCTCGACTCGACCGAGACCGGGCCGGTCAACTGCGGCACCGAGCACGAGCTGAGCATGCGGCAACTGGCCGAGTTGATCGTGTCACTCTCCGGCAGCTCCTCGGAGGTGACGTACGTCACGCGCAGCGCGGACGACCCGGAGATGCGCCGCCCCGACCTCACCCTCGCCCGCGAACTGCTCGGATACGAGCCGCAGGTCGCGCCCGAAGATGGCCTGCGGCGCACGATCGCGTACTTCCGCGAGCGGCTAGGGTAACGCCGGCTGCGCGCCGCCCGGCCGCGCCTGAGGGCGGGACTGGTCCGGGCTACGTACCCTCGGGGCATGTCAGCGAGCAGTTCCGCCGCCTTCCCGTACCCCCTGCGCCGCAGCGCGGGGCGGGCCTCCGTGCCCGGCCCGGCCGGCGGTTCCCGGTCCCGCGGACCGGGCGCGCAGTGGTACCCGTCGCACGACGACTCGACGCGGGTGGGCGGCCCACCGGGGCCGGGCGGGCCGCGCGGCCCGCTGGGGCCGGACGGACCGGCCGGGCCGGGCCGGCGCGGGCCCCGGCCGCGGTGGGGCCGGATCGGCCTGGTGGCCGGCGTGGCGCTGCTGGTGATCGCGCTGATCGCCGGCGCCGGGGCCTGGTTCTACGCCCGCAACCTCAACGACGACCTGAAGCGGATGGACCCGTTCGCGCAGATCACCGGCGGACGGCCGGCGAAGGCGGTCAACGGCGCGCTGAACATCCTGCTGGTCGGCACCGACTCCCGCGACCCGGACGCCCCGGTCGACCGGGCCGGCAAGTGGCGCGCGGACACGATCATCGTCATGCACATCCCGGCCGACCACAAGGCCGCCTACCTGGTCTCCATCCCGCGTGACCTCTACGTGCCGATCCCGGAGAACGCCGGTGCGTCGTGCGACACCGGCCGGCGGGCGAAGATCAACGCGGCGTTCGCGTTCGGCGGGGTGCCGCTGGCCGTACGGACCATCGAGTGCTTCACCGACGTCCGGATCGACCACGCGATGTCCATCGACTTCGCCGGCTTCAAGAAGGTCACCGACGCCCTCGGCGGGGTCGACCTGCCGGTCGAGCGGACCATCAAGTCCATCCACAAGCCGTACCGCACGTTCAACAAGGGCACCAACCACATGAACGGCGATGAGGCGCTGGACTGGATCCGGCAGCGCAAGCAGTTCCCGCAGGGCGACTTCGCGCGGATGCGGCACCAGCAGGAGTTCCTCCGGGCGCTGATGGACAAGGCCGCCAGCACCGGCACGCTGTCCAACCCGAAGAAGCTGAACGACTTCCTCCGGGCGGTCACCGCCGCGACGACGGTGGACAAGGACTTCCAGCTCACCGACATGGCGGTGCAGTTTCGGAGTCTGCGCGGGGAGAACCTGACCTTCATCACCAGCCCGAACAAGGGCAGCGAAACCATCAACGGGGAGTCGGTGGTGGTCTCCGACCGGGAGAAGGCGCTCGCCATGTTCAAGGCCATGTCGCAGGACACGATGGGCGACTGGGTCGCGGCGAACCCGCCGCCCGCGGGTCGGTGACGGCGGGTCGACTACTGCTAGTCACCGGATCGCGGGTGGCGGTTCCGCTCGGCGACGGCCCCGCCGGCCCGCCCCGGCACAGGCCGCCGTCGTCACCCCGCCATGCGGATACTCGTTGGATCGGTTGACGTACCACCGACCGCACAGATCCGGATCGACTTTCGGCCACTTCTCGGCGGACTGGCGAAGGAAAGTCTCAATTGGCGTTAAGGCGAGGTCGCCAGAACGGTAACCGGTACGTACAGTAGTTCCGCCCCCCGTTCGCCCGAGCTGGAGCACGCATGCCGGTCCAGACCAGCCGTCGCCCCACGTCCCCCGACCCCGTCAGCGGCTCCGCCCGGGTCTCGGCGGCCGTCCCCGGCCAGCCGGGTGGCGGCGGTCGCCGCGCCGCCGGCGGGTCGAAGAAGCGCTCCCGCCGCAAGGACCCGCTCTGGGCCCGCCTCACCCTGATCTTCGGCGCCGTGCTGATGATGAGCAGCGGCGTCGC
This sequence comes from Micromonospora sp. NPDC050686, assembly GCF_040654475.1. Taxonomy (NCBI): domain Bacteria; kingdom Bacillati; phylum Actinomycetota; class Actinomycetes; order Micromonosporales; family Micromonosporaceae; genus Micromonospora; species Micromonospora sp. NPDC050686. The sequence continues at coordinate 158,895 of NZ_JBFAID010000005.1, read as the reverse complement.
GCTCGTCGGCGCCAAGGCGGTGATCGGCCAGGCCACCGGGGACATCGCCCAGCGCAACCTGCTCGGCGGCGCCGGCAAGTCGGGGGCGGAGGGCGGGGACAGCCTGGACGGCCCGATCGATCTGCTGCTGCTGGGTGTCGACGCCCGCGAGCAGTGGTCCGCGGACGACGTCCGCTCGGACAGCATCATCGTGCTGCACATCCCGGCCTCGCACGACCAGGCTTACATGATCTCCATTCCCCGGGACACCGAGGCGCAGATCCCCCCGTTCAAGAAGAGCGGCTACCGGGGCGGCACCGAGAAGATCAACGCGGCCTTCCAGGCCGGCGCCCGCAACGGCGGCGGCTGGGAGGGCGGGGCCCAGCTGATGGCGCAGACCATCAAGAACATGACCGGGATCAGCTTCGACGGCGCCGCGATCATCAACTTCGGCGGTTTCAAGCACGTCATCGACGCGCTCGGCTCGGTCCGGCTCTGCGTCAGCCAGGACGTCAAGTCGATCCACATGGGCCTGGTCAACGGCAAGCCGAAGTACATCGCGAACGCCAAGCTGGACGGCGACAAGTGGGAGCCGCTGATCCACAAGAAGGGCTGTCGCGAGATGACCGGTGCACTCGCGCTGGACTTCGCCCGCCAGCGGTACGGCCTGAAGAACAGCGACTACGACCGCCAGCAGAACCAGCAGCAGCTGCTCAAGGCGATGGCCCGCAAGGCGACCGACAGCGGCACGATGAGCAACCCGCTCAAGCTCCAGAAGATCATCAAGGCGGCCGGCGAGTCGCTGGTGCTGGACACCGGCGGCGCGAAGATGGACGACTTCATCTTCACGATGCGCGGCATCACCGGCAACGACCTGGTCATGCTGCGTACCAACGGCGGCACCTACAACGGCACCGCCGCCAACAGCCGCGAGGCGTTGAACCAGACGACCCTGGACATGTTCAAGGCGGTCAAGGAGGACCGGCTCGCCCAGTTCGTCTTCGAGAATCCGAGCGTCCTCTCCACCCGCAAGTAGGCAGGCAAGGAAGGGCCCCGCTTAACGCAATCGGTGGAGCAGGGGACCCTGCTTAACACCCGCGCCCGCGCCACCCGCGCCGGTGCCCCGCGCCGCCCGCGCCCCCGCACCCGTGCCCCGCGCGGCTGATCCGGCGAAAGCCGCCCGACCTGCCGGAACACCCTCGTAGCCTGACGTGAGCAAGACTCATGTCGGGCTGCGGGGGAGGCTGCCACGTCCAGGTCGGGACGGGTCGTACGCGGACGGGTCGGCGCCGCTCGCCGAGGCCCCCGCTGGCCGGTCCTGCTGCTCCGGGCCGGCCTCGCCCTGGTGCTGCTGGCCGGCGTCGCCGTGCTGGGGCTGAAACTGCTCGCCCTGCACTACGGCCGGGCGGTGGACCGGGGGGAACTGCTCGACCCGGCGGCCCGGCAGCGCCGCAGCGACCTGGGCAAGGACCTGAACTACCTGCTGGTCGGCTCCGACCAGCGGCCCGGGGCGACCAGCGCCGACCAGCGCTCCGACACCATCCTGATCGTGCACATCCCGGCCGGCATGCGGCAGGCGTATTTGATCTCCGTCCCGCGCGACCTGCTGGTGGCGATCCCCGCCGGTGGCGACTGGGGCGGCGGCCGAGACAAGATCAACGCCGCGTACGAGCACGGCGGCGGCGGCGAGGGCGGGGCCCGACTGCTCTCCGCCACCCTCACCCGGCTCACCGGGCTGCACTTCGACGGCGCGGCGTTGATCGACTTCTCCGGCTTCCGTACCGTGATCGACCTGCTCGGCGGCGTCCGGATGTGCGTCGACACCCCGGTCCGGTCGATCCACACCGGCACCGTCTTCGCGGCCGGCTGCCAGCAGATGGACGGCGCGCGCGCCCTCGACTACGTACGCCAGCGGTACGGTCTGCCGGGCGGTGACTACGACCGCCAGCGCCACCAGCAGCAGCTGCTGCGGGCGATGCTGGACCGGGCCGGCCAGACCAACCTGCGCGGCGACCCGGTCAGGCTGGACCGGCTGATCCGGGCGGCGGGCGACTCGCTCACCGTGGACACCAACGGCGTACCCCTGGACGACCTGGTCTTCGCGCTCCGCGCGCTGCCGGCGAACGCCCTGCACGGGATCAAGCTGCCGTCCCACCCGCAGAACATCGACGGCGTGTCGTACGTGGTGCTGGACGACGACGACGGCGGCGGGCTGTTCCCGGCCCTGCGGGACCGGCGGGTGGCGTCCTGGGCCGTGGCGAACCCGCGCTGGGTGAACCCGCTCTGACGGCCGCCCCCGCCGCCCCCTGCCGCTCGGGCCGGCGAGGACCTAGGCTTGGTAACCGTGTTCGGACCTCAAGTTCCCAGCGTGCCGGCGTCGGCCGTGCCCGACGACGTCTACCTGCTCGACGTCCGGGAGGACGACGAGTGGGCGGCCGGCCACGCGCCCAGCGCCCACCACCTCCCGATGACCGAGTTGCCGGCCCGGATCGCCGAGGTGCCCACCGACCGTGAGGTGGCGGTGATCTGCCGGTCCGGGGGCCGGTCCGCCCAGGTCGTCGGCTATCTGATGCGCAACGGCTGGGAGCAGGTGCGCAACGTCGACGGCGGGATGGGCGAGTGGGCCACCGTCGGGCGGCCGGTGGTCACCGACGACGGCAGGCCGGGCCGGGTCGTCTGAGCCGCGCGCCATGGCCGGACCGCTGGTCTTCGCGCACCGGGGTTCCTCGTACGACCTGCCCGAGCACACCCTGGCCGCGTACCTGCGCGCCCTCGACGAGGGCGCCGACGGGCTGGAGTGTGACGTCCGGCTGACCCGGGACGGGCACCTGGTCTGCGTGCACGACCGCCGGCTGGACCGGACCAGCAGCGGGCACGGGCTGGTCAGCGCGCGCACCCTCGCCGAGCTGGAAGCGCTCGACTTCGGCTCGTGGCATCCGGGTGGCGGCGTGACGCCGGTCGACGAGACGCGGGTCCGGCTGCTCACCCTGGAGCGGCTGCTCGACGCCGTGCTGGCCGCCGGACGGCCGGTGCGGCTGCTGGTGGAGACCAAGCACCCCTCCCGGTACGGCCGGGACGTCGAGCGCCGGCTGGTCGCCCTGCTCCACCGGTACGGGCTGGCCGAGCCGGCGCCGGACGCCCCGGTACGGGTCACCGTGATGTCGTTCTCGCCGCTGGCCGTACGCCGGATCCGGGAACTGGCCCCGGCCCTGCCCACGGTGCTGCTGCTGGAAATGCTGCCGCGCTTGCTGCCGCTGGGCCGGCTGCCGTTCGGCACCCGGATCGCCGGGCCAGGCATCGAGCTGGTCCGGGCCCGGCCGCGGCTGCTGCCCGCCCTGCGGGCCGCGGGCAACCAGGTCTACGTCTGGACGGTGAACGAGCCGGACGACCTGGCGCTGGTCCTCGACGCGGGGGTGGACGGGATCATCACCGACCGACCGGCCCGGACGCTGGCCCAGCTCGGCCGCTGACCCCGGGTGGCGGGACGCGGGCCGGCCGCCCGCATCTCGTCCGTCCGCCCCGAGAAAACCACCCCGCCGGGCGGGCTGGCGGGGCCGGCGGGTCGGGCGGGGGGTGCCCCGCGGCCGGTCGGCGGGGCACACTCGGGACATGCCGGAGCGCACCGACCTCGCCGCCCTGATCGCCGGTCACGGCGAGGTGATCGAACTGCTCAACCGCGGTGGGGGTGGGCTCGCCCTGCTCACCCGGCTGCTCGAGGTCGTCCAGCCGGCGGTCGGCGCGGCCGGGCTGGCGTTCGTCGAGTTCGCCCCGGCCGGCGGCCGGGTGATCGCGGCCAGCGGCGACGTCGAGTGGACCATCGGCCGGCCGCTGCCGGCCGCCCATCCGGCGACGGTGTGCCTGCTCAACGGCCCACGGGTACGGCAGGTGCGGCTGGACCGCATCCCCGGCACGCTCGCCGGGGAGCTGGCCGGGCACGGGCTGCGCCGGATGGTGGTGGCCCGCGCCGAGATCACCGGGCACACCGTGGGCAGCCTGCACGCCCTCCACCGGGGCGACGACGACCCGGCGGACGAGGTGGAGCGGGACGTGCTGGGTTACGTCGCCGCCTGCATCGCGCACATGTACGGCGACCAGACCGGGCTGCCCGTGCACGGCGACGGCCCGGTGGTGGCGGCGCTCTCCGAGGGCCTGGCCGTGGTCGACCGGGAGGGCCACGTCCGGCTCTGGAACCCGGCCGCGGCGCAGATGACCGGGCTGCCCCCGGCGGAGGCGCTCAGCCTCCCGTTGCCGTTCCCGATCCCCCCGTCCGGCCAGGTGCTCGACCACCGGCTGCCGGACGGCCGGTGGCTGAAGATCACTTCGGGGGAGCTGCCCGGCCCCGGCGCGCTACAGGTGGTCACCTTCCGCGACATCACCGTGCAGCAGCGCCGCGACCAGGACCGCGACCTGTTCGTCGCGGTGACCAGCCACGAGCTGCGCACCCCGGTCACGGTGATCAAGGGGTACGCGGACACCCTCACCGACCACTGGGAGTCGCTGAGCGAGACCGACCGCCGGTACGCGGCCCGGATCATCGGGCAGCGCGCGAACGAGCTGGCCCGGCTGGTGGACCGGCTGCTCATCTCGGCCACCGACGACCGGCCGGAGGACGGCTCGGCCGTACCCTTCGACCTGGCCCAGGCGCTCCGGACGGCGGCGGCCGACCTGCCGGCGGACCTGCGCCGCCGGGTGGTCCTCGACCTGCCCGCCGACCTGCCCAAGGCGCTCGGCGAGCGGCAGAGCCTGGCCACCGTGCTGACCGAGCTGAGCACGAACGCCGGCAAGTACTCGCCGGCCGACTCCCCGATCCAGATCACCGCGGTCGCCCGGGACCGGATGGTCTGCTTCCGGGTCAGTGACCGGGGCATCGGCATCCGGCCGGAGCACGTGGAGCGGGCCTTCGACCGGTTCTGGCAGGGCGAGTCCGGTGACCGCCGCCGCTACCCGGGCGCCGGGCTGGGCCTCTATCTCGTCCGGCGCATCGTTGAACAGCAAAATGGATGGGTATCCCTCCGACCGAGAGAAGGTGGCGGTACGGTCGCAGAGGTGCGGTTGCCGTGCGGATGACCCGGGTGGGGCCGGGAGTGCGGCGACGGGAGGGGACGACGGGTGTCGACGGGTGCGGGCGATCGTTCGTGGTGCGTGGTGGTGCCGCACCACCCCACCGGCGCCCGGCTGGCCCGGCACCGGCTCGCCGACGAGCTGGCTGACGTCGTACCGCCGGCCCTGCTGGCGGACCTGGTCGCGGTCCTGGCCGAACTGGTGGGCAACGCGGTGCGGCACGCCGAGCCGCTGCCCGGCGGGGTGGTCCGGGTGGCCTGGCGGCTGCGGCCGGGCCCGACCCGGCCGAGCGTCGAGCTGCGGGTCACCGACGGCGGGGCGGCCGCGGGCCCGCGGATGCGGGCCGCCAGCCCGGACGCGATCGACGGGCGCGGCCTGCACATCGTCGCCGGCCTGGCCAACCGGTGGGGGGTCGAGCGGGACGGCCTCGGGCAGAGCGTCTGGGCCGAGTTCGACCCGACCGACACCAACCGGCCGGACCTCGTCGCGGCCGGCTGACCGGCCTCGGGGGCGGGTCGGCCCACCCCGGCCTGCGCCGGCATCTAGGCTGTGACGCCGTGAGCAAGCGTCGAAAGAGCCAGCGCGCCGTCGAGACCACCCCGAAGCGGGAGAAGGTGCGGGACGTCTTCGTCCCCCGTCCCTTCGAGGGCCTGGTCGACGAGCCGGAGTGGATCGCCCTGCGCGAGCTGGTGCCGGCCGCGTCCGCCCCGCTGCGGCTCGCCCCCGAACTGGTCGAGGAGCACGGCGACCGGCCCGTCGTACTGGCCACCGTGCTGCCGATGGCCGCGCCGGCGATGACGAAGGAGGACGGCCGGGTCTTCATCGGGTTGCAGCGCCACCAGCAGTCCGGGGACGTCTCCCGGGACCTGGCCGACGCGCTGCTCAGCGCGCTGCGGGTGACGCCGGGCAGCCCGGTCACCGTGCCGCCGCTGCCCGGCCCCGGGCCCCGGCTCCAGGACGTCCTGGTGGACGGCCCGCTGGAGATCACCATGCACGAGGGCTTCGACTTCTGGCTCGACCCGGGCGCCGCGGAGGACCCCACCGTGCAGGCGTCCCTGGAGCGGGCGAACGCGGCGGTGTACCCGACGGTCCGGCTCGACGCGGCCCGGGCCGCCTACTGGTGCCAGGTGCCGGAGAAGGCGCACGTGCGCTGGGTGCTGCCGGAGGACGAGGACAGCGCGCTGGACGCGCTGTCCCGGCTGGGCGCGGCCGGCACGCTGACCCTGGGCGACCGCACCCGCTTCGCCGGGATGTTCCGGGCGCACGGGCGGCTGGTGCCGGTGTGGGACCTGCCCGAGGACGTCCCGGCCGGCGAGTGGGAGGGCCCGGTCGCCGAGTTCGCCAAGCGGTACGCCGAGGCGCTCACCGACCAGGCGCCGCTGGACCCGGCGGGCCGCCGGGCCCGGCAGGGGCTGCTGGGCCGCCAGCTCACCCTGCGCTGAGCCGGCCCGGGCGGGCCAGCGGCTCCCGCACCAGCGGGCAGGACATGCAGCGCGGCCCGCCCCGGCCGGAGCCCAGCTCCGAGCCGGCGATCGGGATCACCTCGATGCCGGCCCGCTCCAGCTGGGCGTTGGTCTCCACGTTGCGCTCGTACCCGACGCAGAGCCGGGGCGCGAGGGCGAGGGTGTTGTTCCCGTCGTCCCACTGCTCCCGCTCGGCGGTCACCGGGTCCAGCCCGGTGTCGATCACCCGGAGCTGGTCGAGGTCCATCGCGTCGGCCGCCGCGCGCAGGAACGGCGCCGGGCCGTCGACCCGCGGGTCCTCGCCGTCCGCGCCGGCGATCACCGTGTACGCCGACAGCGTGCTGGCGATGTTCGGGTACATCAGCACGGCGTCGACGTCGACCATGGTGCAGACGGTGTCCAGGTGCATGGTGGCCCGTTCCTGGGCGATCGGCACCACCAGCACGGTGTGCGCCAGCCCGGCCCGGAAGACCTGCCGGGCCAGCCGCTCGGCGCCGGCCGGCGTGGTCCGTTCACCCACCCCGACGGCGAGCACGCCGGGGGCGAGCAGCAGCACGTCCCCGCCCTCCAGGTGCTCCAACCGGTGGTGGTAGACGAACTCCGTACCGGCGAAGCGCGGGTGGTGCCGGTAGATCGCGTCGGTCAGCGTGGTCTCCCGGCGGCGGGCCGGCATGGCCAGGCTGGTGACCCCGACCCGGTCGCCGATCCACAGTGACGAGTCGCGGGTGAAGAGCAGGTTCGGCAACGGGTCGATGACGAAGTCGTGCCGGTCCATCAGGGTGTAGACCAGCCCACCCGGCCGCTCCGGGCTGATCCGCAGCTCCTCGTGGGCCAGCCCGGCGGTGAACACGTCGGCCAGCGCGGCCGGGTCCAGATAGGCGAGGTGGTCGGCCACTCGGCGGCGCAGCGAGTCGCCCAGCCGGGGCCCGGCGAGCACCTCCTCGGTGAGCTCGGCGCGGGCGTCCGGAATGGCCAGTGTCTCGGCCAGCAGGGTGGCGAGATAGAGCACCTCGACGCCGCGGGCCCGCAGTTGGGCGGCGAAGGCGTCGTGCTCCTCCTGCGCCCGGCCCACCCACGGGATGGCGTCGAAGAGCAACGAGTCGTTGTTGCGGGGGGTCAGCCGGGCGAGCTCCGGGCCGGGGCGGTGCAGCAGGACGGCGCCGAGCCGACCGACCTCGCTGTCCACGTAGTGGGTCACCATCGCAGCGTAGGACAAGGGTTCCGCACCATCCGAGAAAAGAACTGCGGATGAATATGGCATTCATCCGCAGTCATTCCGGTGCTTCAACTTGCCGAGCCCCGGTGTGGTCAACGTAGTGTAGTGGGGACATAACTTCGAGGGACCTTTTGCCGGAGGTCGCGATGACTGTCTTTCCCGCTCGCCGAGCCGTGACGCCGCCGCGGGCGCTGCCGCCCGTGGCACCGCCGCCACGGGCCGAGTCCCCCGCGCTGGAGCCGCTCCGCCCGGGCCCGTTGCAGTGGGCCCGGCGCCGCCGGGCCGAACGGGACGCCCGCCGGTTGGAGGCCGCCGGCGCCCGTGCCGTCGGCCAACTCGACCACCTCGGGCCCGCGTGGCACGTCATCGAGTGGCCGCGCACCGACGTCGCGGAGGCACTGCTGGAGTCCGGCCAGGACGACCGGGCCGGCTTCCTCGCCATCGGCCCGAGCGGTCTCTTCGCGGTCACCATCGCCGACCACGGCCGGGCCCGGGTGCTCGTCGCGGGCGACGTGGTGCAGATCAACGGTAAGCGCCCGCCGTACGTGGCCGAGGCCCGGCGGGACGCCAAGCGGGCGAGCAAGGCGCTCTCCGAGGCGGTCGGGCTGCCGATCCCGGTGACGCCGGTGCTGACCTTCGTCGGCTCCGGCGTCATCAGCGTGTACGGGCTGCCGAAGGACTGCCTCATGGCGACCCACCGCGAGCTCGACCGGCTCCTGATCGCCGGGGGCAGCCGGATCAGCCCAGCCACCGCCGAGAAGCTGTCCCGGGTCGCCCAGGCCCCGTCCACCTGGCTGAACGGCGCCTACCGGCCGGCGGCGGACTACCGGTGGTACGACGAGGGCCGAACGGCCGCTGACAAGCCGGCCGCCCGCCGGTAACGTCTGCGGTGACGCCCCCCGGCTCCCGTACCGCCTCGCACCGCCGTCGAACCGTGCCCCCGCCCGACCTCGGTCGGGGCGGCTGACCAGCACGGCGGAGCCGACGCGCCACGCGGCCGGGCGCTTGCCGGGCAAACCGGCTAGCGTGGACGGACGCCCGGTGTACAGAGGAGGCTCGGTGGCCCACGTCGAACTCTCACTCTCGGAAGTGTTCGCGCCCGACGGACGGACCTCGACAGAGCGGGAATTCGACAGTCTCGGCCGGTGGTCGGAGATCGTCGCCGAGGCGGCCGAGCCGTGCCTGCTGATCGACGCCGACACCCGGGTGGTGGCGGTCTCCGCCTCCGGCTGCGAGCTGCTCTGCCTCGGCGCGCCGGAGGACGTGATCGGCCTGCCACTGCTCGACGGCGGGCTGCGGCTGCTCGACTTCACCGCCAACCGGGGCGAGCTGACCGAGCAGGAGACCGACAAGATCCCGCCGCTGCTCGCCCTGCACTCGGGCCGACTGGCCCGGGGCCTGCTGCGGGTCCAGGCGGCCGCCGAGGGAGCGCCCGACGCCACCGTGGACGCGATCACCACCCCGGTTCTGCACCACGGATCCGTCGCCGGCTCGCTCACCTTCTTCTCCGAGGTCTGACCCGCGGCGATTGCCGGTCCCGGGACGCCCGAGCGGGCCGGGCGGCGCGGGCTGCGCCGATCCAGGGCGCCCGCAGCCCTTTCACCCAGCCCTCGGATCCTCCTAACATGGGCAGTCGCCACCACGACCTCCCGATGCCGAGGATCGGCTGATGCCGCTCACCCCACCGGCCCGCCGGGCCGTACCCCGTCTGGCCGTCTGCGCGCTGCTCGCCGCCGTGCCGCTCGCCGGCTGCGGCGCCCCGCCGGCGCTGCGCGACGCCGGCCGACCGGCCACGGCGCCCACCCCGGCCCTCGCCCCGGACGGCGCGACGGGGTGGCCGACGGCGTCCCCGGGGTACGGCACCGGTCTCCCGCCCGGGGGCGGCGCGAGCTTCCCGCCGCCCGCGGACGGCACCGGCCTACCGCCGTTCGGGGGCGCTACCGGCCTGCCCCGGACCGGGGACGGCCTCCCGCCCTACGGGAGCGGCATGACGACCGGGCCGGCGCTGCCCGGCGGCACCGGACCCGCCGTACCGCCCCCGCCACCGGCGCCGGTGGTGACCCCGTGCCCGGGCCGCCCGACCGGCGGCGCGGTGATCTCCCTGCTGCGCGGCTCGGCCCGGGTGCTCTCCCGCGACGTCGCGGTCCGGGTGACGCTCGGGCCGCTCTGCGCGGACGGCTGGCAGTACACGACCCTCGACGTGACCGGGCACGAGGAACTCCAGGCGATCACCCGCGACGGCGCGGACGGGCTGACGTTGGTCACCACCGGCACCGACGTCTGCAGCCCCCGGGTCTCGGCCGACGCGCCGCCCGGCATCCGGGCGCTGGCCTGCGACGCGGACCCGCCGGCCGCACCCGGTGCGTAGGCTGGTCGGCATGCCGGGAACACCGCCGACCCGCTTCGTCTATCTCGGGCCCGAGGGCACCTTCGCCGAGCAGGCGCTGCGCACCGTGTCCGCTGCCGACCGGGGCAGCCGGACGCCCGCCCGCAGCGTGGGTGAGGCGCTGGAGGCCGTACGGGCCGGGGACGCCGACGCCGCCCTGGTGCCGCTGGAGAACTCGATCGGCGGGGCGGTCGGGGTGACCCTCGACGAACTGGCCGAGGGCGCCCCGCTGGTGATCACCCGCGAGGTGGTCCTGCCGGTGGAGTTCGTGCTCGGCGCCCGGCCGGGGACGCCGCTGGACGCGATCCACACGGTGGCGGCGCACCCGCAGGCGTCCACCCAGTGCCGGGGCTGGTTGCGGGAGTGGCTGCCCGACGCGACGGTGGTGGACGTGCTCTCCAACGGCGCGGCCGCCTCCGGCGCCGCCTCCGGCGAGTACGACGCGGCGATCTGCGCCCCGGTCGGCGCCGTCCGGCACCGGCTGGAGGTGGTGGCCGACAAGATCGCCGACCACGCCGACGCGGTGACCCGGTTCGTGCTGGTCTCCCGCCCCGGGCCGCCGCCCCCGCCCACCGGCGACGACGTCACCTCGCTGGCCGTCTACATCGCCCACGACCGGGTGGGCGCGCTGCTGTCGGTGCTGATGGAGCTGGCCGTACGCGGGGTGAACCTGACCCGGATCGAGTCCCGCCCGACCGGCGAGGCGCTCGGCCGGTACGTCTTCTTCCTCGACTGCACCGGGCACGTGGCGGACGTCCGGCTCGGCGAGGCGTTGCAGGGGCTGCGTCGGGTCTGCGCCGACGTACGTTTCCTCGGCTCGTACCCCCGGCACCGCTGGCTGGACGGCTCGACCGACCGGCCGATCCCCGCCCCCGCCGGCCTCTCCGACACCGACTACGCCGACGCCGCCGCCTGGCTGGCCCGCCTCCGCACCGGCCACCTCACCTGACCCCCGCCCCACCCCGGATGCCCGGCGGCGTTGATCAAGGAGTTTGCGTCTGAATCCGGCGCCGGGAGGACGCAAGCTCCTTGATCAACGCGGCGAGGGTGGGCCGGTGGGTTGGGTTTAGGAGATGAGGTTGTTGAGGAGGCCGCCCTGTTGCTGGGTGCCGCTGCCCTGCACCGGGGGCTCCTCGGAGGGCTGGACGACCACGAAGCCCTGGCCGGCGAAGCTCATCGTGAACGCCTCCCCCGTGCTGCGGCCCAGCAGGGTGCCCAGGCCGAGCTGGTCGGCCCGGTGGTAGCCGGTCTGCAGGTTCGCCGACCAGCAGACCGCCGCCTGCGGGTCCACGTACGTCGGCTGGTCGACGTTGAGCACCACGGGCGTGCCCCTGGTGGTGACGGCGATCCGGCCGTGGCCGGAGAAGACGCAGTTGAACAGGCCCGAGGAGGCCATCCCGGCGCCGCCCACCATCCGGATGTCGTACTGGAGGGTGGAGTCGAAGGCCAGCACGCTGGAGCCGTTGATGGAGAGGGCGTCGCCCGGCTCCAGGTCGATCACGTGCACGTCCTTGCTCAGTTCGGCGAGGAACACGTCACCCCGGCCGGTGAGCTTCATCAGCGGCACGCCCTCACCGGTGAGGCGCTGCTTGATGAACTTGCCGATGCCGCCCGAGCCGAGCGCCTGGAACTGCACCTGCCCCTGGTAGGCGACCATCGAGCCGACCCGGGCCATCGCCTCGCCGTTCAGCTCGATCTTGAGCATCTTGGAGTTCTGCAGCCGCATGCCGGGCTGGGCGGACTCCTTCTCCAGGTTCTCCGCGGAGAACAGCGCGCTGCGCATGGGTTCCCTCCCTGTTCCGGTTCCTTCGCGGAACGGTCCTGCGCGGAACGGTAGGGGACCAGCGCAACCGGCGACATCGGCCGAGCGGGAGGCCCGGCGCTGGACGCCCGAGCGGGCCCGCCGGCCGGACGGTCAGCCCCAGCCCAGCTCGTGCAGCCGCACGTCGTCGATGCCGAAGTGGTGCGCGATCTCGTGCACCACGGTCACCGCCACCTCGTCGACGACGTCCTCGTCCGTGTCGCAGATCCGCAGGATCGGGTGGCGGTAGAGGAAGATCCGGTCCGGCAGCACCCCCGCGTAGTCCCAGCCCCGGTCGGTCAGCGCGTGCCCCTCGTACAGGCCGAGCAGGTCCGGGTCCTCCGGCGGAGGATCGTCCTCCACCAGGATGACCACGTTGTTCATCAGCGCGAGCAGTTCAGCGGGCACCTCGTCGAGGGCGTCACCGACCAGTTCCTCGAAGCGTTCCCGGCTCATCTCGACGGCCACGCCCGCCATTGTGCCCCGCGCGATCGCCACCGGCAGCCGGGCGCCGGCCGCGGTCCGGGACCGGGAGCGGCCCCGGACCGTCGGCGGTGGGTCAGGAGGCCAGCCGTGCGGACAGGTTGATCGTGGCGCCCGGGGAGAGCAGCCGCGAGATCGGGCAGTTCGCCTTGGCCGCCTCGGCGAGCTTGCCGAACTGCGCCTCGTCGATGCCCGGGACCTGGCCGACCGTCTCCAGGTCGATGGCGGTCACCGTCATCCCGGCGTCGGTCTTGTCGAAGTGCACCTTGGCGGTGGTCTCCACCGAGGTGGGGGTCGCGCCGGCGTCGGCCAGCGCCTTGGAGAAGGCCATCGAGTAGCAGGCGGCGTGCGCGGCGCCGATCAGCTCCTCGGGGTTGGTCCCCTCGCCTTCCTCGAAGCGGGACTTGAAGGAGTAGTTCCCCTCCAGCCCGCCCTTGCCGGTGCGGAGGGTGCCGGCACCCTCGGTGAGGTTGCCCTGCCAACGTGCGGAAGCGGTACGGATAGGCATGTCACCGACGCTAACCGAAACCGCGGTCCCCGGCGACCGACCTGCCCCGGCGGGCGCATCCGGTCCCCCGTCGCCCACTGCCGGCTGTGCCATGATTCGACGCAGGCCCGCGAGCGCGGAGGTGGCCGATGTCCCAGGATCTACCCATCCCCCGGCAGGACAACCGGGCCGACGGCACGGCCGTCGTCGAGTGGGGCCCGGCCGGGCCCGACCGCCCGGAGCAGCCGCGCGGGCGGCCCTCCCTGGCGGCCCTCACCCGGGACCACCGGCTGCCCCTGGCGCTGGCCGGCCTGGGCGGGGCGGCGGCGATCGCCTCGCTGGTCGGGGAGTGGGTGGTGCTGACCCTGCCCAACGGCGGCCCGGAGGGCAACCAGACGGTCCGGGTGCCCAACGGGGTCGGTGACATCGGCGGGTTCGGCATCGGCTACCTGCTCGGCCTGCTCGGGCTCGCCGTCGCGGTGGCCCTCGCGGTGCGCGGCACGGCGGCCGTACGCCCCAACGCCCGGGTGGCCGGGCTGGCCCTCGCCGTGGCCGTGGCGGCGGTGCTGACCGCGCACGCGCTCTCCCTCGACAGCCTGGCCGACCGCACGTTCTACTTCTCCTCCGACGACGGCTACCGGGCCGACTACGGGCGCGGGCTGGTGATGGCGTTCCTCGCCACCGTGCTGCTCGCCGCGGCGTTGCACCTCGCCGGCCGGGTCGCCGGGCCCACGGCGCCCGCGGTCCCCGGGCCGCCGGACGGCGGGACGGGGGAGCCCCGGCCGGGACCCGGGGAGGCGAGCGACCCGGGCCGGTGGAGGCGCCCCGGGGCCGCCGACGCGGACGAGCCGCCCGCCCCCGCCGACCTGACGGTGGAGCCGGCCGCGCCGTTCGCCCACCCCGAGCCACCCCGCTGAGCCCCTGCCGGGCCGCCCGCCCGGACGGAACCCGCGGGCCACCGGACGGTCGCCGGCCGTTGGTGCCCGATTCGCCGGGAAGCCGTGGTTGTCGCCCCTTCCGCGAGGTACGGTTGCTGCCCGCCGTTGGTCGGTCGAGGCACCGACGACCAGAGCGGCCGGCGCGACGGCGGCGGGCGAAGGAGGAGCCATGACCCGCCCGGGACTGCCCAAACTGATCGCCACCGACCTCGACGGGACGCTGGTGCGCAGCGACGAGACCGTGTCGGCGTACACCCATGGGGTGCTGGACCGGGTGCGGGCCGCGGGCATCCCGGTCGTGGGCGCGACCGGGCGCGGCCCGCGGTTGAAGGAGCTGACCCGCAACGACATCCGGGCGGCGGACTTCCTGGTGATGGCCGGCGGCGGCTGTGTGGTGGATCAGAGCGACCCGGCCGGCCCGGTGCTGCTCCGCGACGAGCGGCTGCGCGGTGAGGTGCTGGCCGGGCTGCTGGCCGACCTGGAGGCCGAGGTGGGCCCGCTGACCGTGATGGTGGAGGGCTCCGACGAGCACGACGCCCCGCTCTGGGGCGACTACCACCCGAGTTGGCCCTACCCGGACCGATTCGAGGAGCGCAGCCGCGCCGACTGCCTCTCCTGCGACGTGATCAAGGCGTTCGTCCGCACCGCCGACCACCACGTGGACGAACTGCTGGCCACCGCCCGCGGGATCGTCCCCGCCGAGGTCGCCACACTCACCCAGGCCGGCCTGGGCTTCGTGGAGATCTGCCCGCCGGGGGTGGACAAGGCCACCGGGCTCAGCGTCGTCGCCGCGCGGCTCGGCGTCGACCCGGCCGACGTGCTCGTCTTCGGCGACATGCCCAACGACCTGCCGATGTTCGGCTGGGCCGGCTGGGCGCGGGTGGCGGTGGCCAACGCGCACCCCGACGTCCGGGCGGTCGCCGACGAGATCACCCTGCGCAACGACGACGACGGCGTCGCCGTCTACCTGGATCGACTACTGTCGCGGTGATGGCTCCTTCCACCCCACCCCGCCTGGTCGCCAGCGACATCGACGGCACGCTCCTCGACGACGAGGCCCGGATCAGCCCCCGCACCGCCGCGGTGCTGAAGCGGATCACCGCCGAGGGCACGCCCGTCGTGCTGGTCACCGGCCGCCCCATCCGCTGGCTCAAACTGGTGTACGACCAGCTCAACGCCCCACTCCCGGCGATCTGCGCGAACGGGGCGGTGGTCTACGACCCGCACACCGACGAGGTGCTGCGCGCCGACCCGCTCGCCCCGGAACTGCTCGCCGAGGTGGCCCGTCGGCTGCGCGCCGAGGTGCCCGACATCAGCTTCGCGGTGGAGATCGTGGACAGCCGGCAGATGCGGCACGAGTCGCACTACCCGCTGCGCTGGGACGCCGACACCGACGCCATCCGGGCGATCGAGTCGCCGGAGGAGCTGCTGACCGTACCGGCGGTGAAGCTGCTGGCCCGGGCCGGCGAGCAGGACCCGGACGCCTTCGTGGCGCTGGTCGCCGGGGCCCTGGCGGGGCTGGCCGAGGCGACCCACTCCTCGCGGAGCGGGCTGGTGGAGATCTCCGCGGCCGGGGTGACCAAGGCCGCCGGCCTGGCCTGGTACTGCGCCCGGCACGGCATCGACGAGCGGGACGTGCTGGCCTTCGGCGACATGCCGAACGACGTGCCGATGCTGGCCTGGGCCGGCCGGGCGGTGGCGGTGGCGAACGCGCACCGGGCGGTGCTGGAGATCGCCGACGAGGTCACCGCGGCGAACACCGCCGACGGGGTCGCGGCGTACCTGGAAAAGGTCTTCCCGGCCGGGTGAGCGGCGCCGCTGGCCGCGGCGCCGCACCCGGGGTCAGAGGTACTGGCCGGTGCTGTGGCCCTCGCCGCCCTGCGGCTGCCCCATGCCCGGCATGCCGGGCACCATCCCGCCCGGCCCGCTGGGCAGCGCCTGCCGGCCGCCGCGCATCTGCTCCAGCTGCATGCGGGCCGCCATCTGCTGGGCGACCAGGGCGGCCTGGATGCCGTGGAACAGCCCCTCCAGCCAGCCGACCAACTGGGCGTGGGCGATCCGCAGCTCGCCCTCGCTGGGCGTCTGGTCCTCGGTGAAGGGCAGCGAGAGCCGCTCCAACTCGTCGCGCAGCTCCGGGGCGAGGCCCTCCTTGAGCTCGACGATCGACCGCTCGTGGATCTCCCGCATCCGGTTGCGGCTGGCGTCGTCCAGCGGCGCGGCCTTGACCTCCTCCAGCAGCTGTTTGATCATGCTGCCGATCCGCATCACCTTGGCGGGCTGCTCGACCAGGCGGGCCGGGTCCTCGCCCCCGCCGTCGTCGGTCTGCACGGTGCCGACCGGCCGGCCGTCCGGGCCGACCACCACCACGGTGCCGGAGTGCCCAGCGCCCTCCTGGCCCGGCTCGTCGTTCTGTCCACCTGCACGCGCTTCGGTCATGGCACCCATCTTTACCCCACCGCCGCCATGGATGCGCGCCGGTACCGCCCACCCGTCCGGACCCGCCGGCGACGCGCTACCGTCGCCGCCATGTCCGCCGACCCACGCGACGTGCTCACCCGCCCCGCCCCGGCGCCGGACCTGACCGTCGCCTACGGCA
The DNA here is from genome assembly GCF_040654475.1 of Micromonospora sp. NPDC050686. NCBI lineage: Bacteria > Bacillati > Actinomycetota > Actinomycetes > Micromonosporales > Micromonosporaceae > Micromonospora > Micromonospora sp. NPDC050686. The sequence continues at coordinate 142,485 of NZ_JBFAID010000005.1, read as the reverse complement.
GCCACCCGGATCAGGTCGCCGACCTGCGCCGGCCCGCCGGCCCGGGCCCCGGGCGCCTTCTGGTGGTGGTGCACGGCGGGTTCTGGCGGGCGGAGTACGACCGCACCCACACCGGCCCGCTGGCGGCGGCGCTGGCCGCCCAGGGACACCCGGTGGCGCAGCTGGAGTACCGCCGCACCGGCCAGCCGGACGGCGGCTGGCCGCACACCCTCACCGACGTGCTCGCCGGGGTGGCGGCGCTGCCCGGGCTGGCGGCCGACGCGCTGCCCGGGCTGGTGGCGCCCGGCGCGCCGATCCTGATCGGCCACTCCGCGGGCGGTCAGCTGGCCCTGTACGCCGCCGCGCACGCCCCGGGCACGGTCGGCGGGGTGCTGGCGCTCGCCCCGGTGGCCGACCTCGCCGAGGCGTACCGGCTGGACCTGGACTCCGGCGCGGTGGCCGCGCTGCTCGGCGGCGGCCCGGACGACGTCCCAGACCGGTACCGGACGACCGATCCACGATCGTTGGTACCGACTCAGGTACGCACAGTAGTGATACACGGCACCGAGGACCGTCAGGTGCCACTGTCCCTCAGCCGCCGCTACGTCGCCGCCACGGCGGCCGCTGGCACCCCCGCTACCCTGGTTGAGCTGCAAGGATGCGAGCACTTCGGGTTGATCGACCCGGAGTCGGCGGCCTGGCCCCAGGTAACTGCCGCGTTGCGGTCCTTGCTCGATGATCACTAGCCATTGACGCAGCGTCGCCAACCAGGTAGAACGCCGAGGGGGCGGTGACCGGCCCTGCAACGCTCCCGGAAGGAACTCGGTGTCGCAGATGAACCGCAGGCGGGCCCTCCAGCTGCTTGCCGCACTCGGTACGACCGGCCTGGCCGCGGGGTGCGGCGCCGACGACGACACCGGAACCGCCAGCACACCCGGCAGCCCCATCAAGATCGGACTGGTCGCACCGCAGAGCGGGGCGTACAAGGCGATCGGCGACGAGATCCTCAACGGCTTCCAGCTCTTCCTCACCCTCAACAACCAGCAGCTCGGCCGACACCCGGTCACCCTGCTCACCGCCGACGAGGGAGACAGCGCCAAGAGCGGCAAGGCGGCGGTGGACCGCCTGCTCTCCGAGGGCGTGCTGGCGCTGACCGGGGTGGTCGGCTCCGCCGTGATGACCGGCATCCGGGACACCGTCGAGCAGGCCCGGGTGCCGCTGATCGGCTCGAACGCCTCGCCCACCAGCCTGCAGAGCGTGGTCTACATCTGGCGGACCTCGTACGTGCTGGACGAGCCGGGCCGGGCGCTCGGCGAGTACCTGCGCCAGCAGCTGCCGACGGGCGGCCGGATCGGGATCATCGCGCCGCAGGGCCTGGGCAGCCGGGACGTGGTGGAGGGCTTCCGCCGGGGCTTCGGGGCCACCGACCCCCGGCTGGCCGGGGCGCCGATCTGGACGACCGACGCGCCCAACCCGAGCCGTACCGCATACGCCCGGGACATCCAGACCCTGCTCAACCGCGACCCGAGCGGCGTCTTCTGCTACTTCGCCGGGCCGGCTGCGGTCGAGTTCCTCAAGCAGCTGTACCAGGCCGGCTACCGGGGGCGGATCTTCGCGCCGGGCTTCCTCACCGAGGGCACCGTGCTCGACGACGTGAAGCCCCCGGAGGTCGCCCGGGTCGAGACGGCGTTGAACTACTCCGCCGACCTGAACAACACCGCGAACCGGGTCTTCGCAGCGGCGTACCGCAAGACCTTCAACGTCTCGCCGACCACGTACGCGATGGCCTCCTACGACGCCGCCCAGGTGCTGGACAAGGCGATCCGGCTGGCCGGCGCGTCACCCACCGCGCAGCAGGTCAACCTGGCCATGGGCAAGATCGGCCAGATCGACAGCCCGCGCGGGCCCTGGCAGTTCAACCAGCCGCGCACCCCGCAGCAGAAGTGGTACCTGCGCCGGGTCGAGCCGGACGGTCAGCTGCTGTCGAACGTCCTGGTCACCGAGCTCTCCACGCAGGGCTGAGCGCGGCGCGGCGGCGACCCGCCGCCGCCGGGTGCGTCAGTGGCGCAGCTCGGCGATGCAGCACTTGACGCTGCCGCCGCCCTTCTTCAGCTCGGCCAGCTCCACCGGAACCGGGTGGTAGCCGGCGTTCTTGAGCTTGCCGGCCAGCCGGCTCGCCTCGCTGTTCAGCACCACGTTCAGGCCGTCGCTGACCAGGTTCAGCCCGAAGGCCAGCGCATCGGAGTCGTCAGCGATCACCGCGTCCGGGAAGAGCTGGCCGAGCACCCGCTGGCTGGCCGCGGAGAAGGCGCCCGGGTAGTAGACGACGTTCTCGTCGTCGATCGAGGCCAGGGCCACGTCCAGGTGGTAGAACCGCGGGTCGACCAGGCGCAGCGAGACCACCGGGCGGCCCAGCGCCTCCTGCGCCTCGGCGTGCGCCGGCTGCTCGGTACGGAAGCCGTGCCCGGCGAGGACGAGCCCGCCGTGGGCGTCCGGCAGGTACGCGAAGTCCCCCTCGCCCTCGTTCGTCTCGTTCGGGGCGATGAACCGCCAGCCCCGCTCCTCGTAGAACGCCCGGTGCGCGGCGGCCTCGGCGGCCCGCTGCTCGTGCTTGAACCGGGCGCCGTAGACGTGGCCGTCCACCACGAACGCGCCGTTGGCCGCGAAGACCATGTCCGGCAGCCCCGGCTCCGGGTTCAGCACGTGCACCTCGTGACCGAGACCGACAAGCGTCTCGCGCAGCCGGTCCCACTGCTTGACCGCCAGTTCCGCGTCGACGGGCGTGGTGACGTCCATCCACGGGTTGATCGCGTACTCGACGGCGAAGTGCTCGGGCGAGCACATGAGATATGTCCGCTTTCGCGAGACTCGCTGCTGGTTCACGGTCACCAAGAGTAGGTAGCGTAGAACTTTGGTAACAGCCACAACCATTGCTTGCCAGAGGCGGAACGTTGCAGATCGACGCGGTAGACCAAAGAATCATTGCGTTGCTGGTGGCCGACGCCCGCGCCTCGTACGCCGACATCGGCACCCGGGTGTCACTCTCCGCCCCGGCCGTCAAGCGACGGGTCGACCGGCTCCGATCCACCGGGGTGATCCGGGGGTTCACCGCAGTGGTCGACCCGGCCGCCGTCGGCTGGACCACCGAGGCGTTCGTCGAGCTGTTCTGCGCCGGCCGGACCACCCCGGCGCAGATCGGCGCCGCCGCCCGCCGGCACCCCGAGGTGGTCGGGGCGTACACCGTCTCCGGCGAGGCGGACGCCCTGGTGCACCTGCGGGCCGCCGACATCGCGCACCTGGAGGAGGCCCTGGAACGGCTCCGCGCCGAGGGGTTCGTCACCTCCACCCGGAGCACCATCGTGCTCTCCCGGCTGGTGGAGTCCCCCGGCGTCGGCCCGTCCGGCGGCTGATCCTTGACCTCAACCTCGCTTCATGTCGTTGACTCGACGGAACGAGCGAGCCTCGGTGGGGACGAGCGGGGGAGGTGCCGTGCGGGCGGTGTGGCTGCGGGAGTTCGGCGGGCCGGAGGTGCTGGTGCCGGGCCCGGCACCAGACCCGGAACCCGGACCGGGACAGGTGCTGGTCGAGGTGGCCCACGCCAACCTCACCTTCGTCGAGACGATGTTCCGGGCCACCGGCTTCGGGCCGTTCCGTGGACCGCTGCCGACGATCCCCGGCAACGGGGTCGGCGGGGTGGTCACGGCGGTCGGCCCGGGCGTCGACCCGGGGCTGGCCGGCCGGCGGGTGGTGACCGGCACCGGCGGCACCGGCGGGTACGCCGAGCGGGTCGCGGTGGACCGGGAGGCGCTCTTCGAGGTGCCGGACGGGCTCGCCCTGGACCAGGCAGTGGCGCTGCTCGCCGACGGCCGTACCGCGACCATGCTGGTCGACGCCGCCGCACCACGCCCCGGCGAGTGGGTACTGGTCGAGGCGGCCGCCGGCGGGGTGGGCAGCCTGCTGGTCCAGCTCGCCGCCCGGGCCGGCGCCCGGGTGGTCGCCGCCGCGGGCGGCGCCCGGAAGGTGGCGCTGCTGCCCGGGCTCGGCGCGGACGTGGCGGTGGACTACACCACGCCGGACTGGACGGACCGGGTACGGGACGCCGTCGGCGCGGTGGACGTCGTCTTCGACGGGGTCGGCGGCGAGCCGGCCCGGTCGGCGTACGAGCTGCTGGCCCCCGGGGGCCGCATGATCAGCTACGGGCTGGCCAGCGGGGACTGGGCGGCGATCGACCCGGCGGACGCGCAGCGGCGGGACGTGACGCTGGTACGCCCCGCCCCGACGCCCGAGCAGCTGCGGTCGTACACCCGGCAGGCCCTGGCGGACGGCGCGGCCGGCCGGCTGCGGCCGCTCATCGGCCAGCGGTGGCCGCTGGAGCGCGCGGCGGACGCGCACGCCGCGATGGAGTCCCGCGCGACGGTCGGCAAGACCCTGCTCGACGTGGGCTGAGCCGGCGGCGGGTCAGAGGTACATGCCGGTGCGGTGCTCCCCCTCGATGGCGCGGGCCGGCTTGTCCCCCTCGCCGAAGAAACGCTTGCCGCCGAACTCGCCGTGCAACCGGTCGTCCAGCTCGTCGGCCAACCCGGTCATCACCTGCACGGCGAGCATCAGGTGGGTGGCCTGGAAGTTGCGGCCGAAGACCGGGATCGAGGCCCACACGGTGTCGTCGGCGCAATACAGCCGGCCGATCGGCATCCGGTTGGTCAGCTCGGAGAGCTTCACGTACAGCCGCTCGGTCGGCTCGACCTCGGTCAGCACCGGGGAGAAGACGTCGACCAGCGGCGGGTTGTCCCGGACCCGGACGAAGACCATCGCCGAACCGGCCCGGATGTTGATGTCCCCGTCCGAGTCGACCTGGATCTGATCGGACTTCGCCTTCAACATCGTGGAGACGACGGTACGCACCCGCTCGGCCAGGTCGAGCACCTCGGTGTCGCCCTCCTTGACGGCTGCGGCGGCGGCCAGCGCCTCGTCGAGGTCGGCCTCCACGTCCCGGTCCGGGCCGAACTCGCTGCGGGCGGTGCCCAGCGGCCGGACCGGCAGCGACTCCCCCTGCCCGTCGTGCACCAGGTAGACCAGGAAGGCCGGGTGCGGGGCCCCGTAGACGTCCCGCAGGGTACGGGTGAGCACCGGCGCCAGCCGGCCGACCTCCGCGGTCGAGCAGTCCAGGCCGAAGTCCTCGCCGGAGCCGGGGACCACGCCGGGCGGCGACCAGCCGAGCGCGATCATGTCGGCCACGGCGGCCCGGTCCAGTCGGTAACCCGCCGGCAGGGTCGCGTTGCCGACCGCCCGGGCGGAGAGCTGGCCCTGCTCACCGACGTCCACGCTGGTCGAGTAGACCGCGTCGTCGGTGCCGGAGGCGGTCGGGTCGAGGGTCAGTTCGAGGTGCGCCCCGGCGGGCAGCTCACGCAGCTGCTCGGCCAGCGCCCGGGCGAACTCCCGCCAGGCCTCGGTGACCTTTGCCCGCAGGTCGGCCGTGCTCGGCTCGTCCAGCAGGATCGACTCGTGCGGCTCCGGTGGGCTGCCCGCCGGAGCGGTGGGCGGCGCCGAGGGGTGGTCTGCCGTCATGATCGCCTCCGTCCGTCAGAGTCACCCTACCCACGCGGTCGAGGTCGCCAACCAGCCCGACCTGGAGGGCCGGGGGCACGCTCAGGCGGGGCGGTCGGAGCCGAGTTCGACGGGCCAGGTCGCGGCCAGGTCGCTGAGCCGGGCGGCGGCGACCGCCGGGTCGGCGCCCCGCCCGACCGCCACCCCGAGCAGGTACGCGCTGACCGGGGCACCCGGGCGCAACACCTGGTGAGCGACGTCCCGGGCCAGGTCGAGCACGGTGGGCACCGACACCTCCGCCGGGTCGAGGCCCAGTTCGGCGCAGGCCGCCGTCACCCAGTCGTCCATCACCGTCATCGCGTCCACTCCTGTGCGAGGCGTACGTCCGATTCAGTGTCGCAGTCGAACCAGGGCGGCGGCCCCGCACCGGACCAGGCGACCTCCCGCACGGTGAGGCCGCCGAGCAGCTGCCGCAGCGGGGCGCCGTGCGCCGTACCGCCGCGCCGGGCGGTCAGCTCGGCGAGCGCGGCCCGCAGCGGGGCCACCCGCCACACCCCGCAGAGCGTCTGCCGGCGGCCGTCCCCGTCGACGAAGCAGACCCCGTCGGGGTTGACCTGGCGGGCCCCGTCGGGCTCGGCCTGGCGGACCCCGTCGGCGGGCTGGTGGGCTGTTTCGGGGTGGGCTGCGCGGGGCGGCGGGACGGCCAGCCGGCGCCGCAGCTCACCGACGGCGTCGCGGGTGAGCAGCGGCAGGTCGGCCGCGAGCAGGGCCACGGTGGCGGTGGTGGGCGGCAGCAGGGCCAGCCCGGCGGCCAGGGCGGCGACCGGGCCGCCGCCGGGAGGCTCCTCCCGGGTCACCCGCACGTCCGGCGGCACCGGGCCGGGCGGGCCGACCAAGATCCGGGGCACGGCGTCGACGACCGCGTCCAGCACCCGGTCGCGCATCGGCCGGCCACCGACCGGCCGGGCGGGCTTGTCCACCCCGCCCATCCGCCGGGCGGCGCCGCCGGCGAGCACGACCGCCGCGTACGCCTCCATCCCGTCACGGTAGGCCGCGTCCGGCCCGCCCGCCGGGCAGCCCCCCGCCCGCCGCTCCTGGCGGGCCGCCCGGCTGCCCGGCGGATCCGCTGCCCGGCGGATCCGCTGCCCGGCCGCCCGAGTGACCGGCCGGCCCGCTGCCCGGCTGCCCGATCAGGCCCGGTGAACGGCGGGCCGCCGTTGCCGCCCGGTGGTGCCCCGACCCGTCCCGGCCAGCGAGGGTGCTCGCCGGGCACACTACGAACTTGATGTCATAAACGAATCAGGCACCGGACAACCGGCCGGCTTCGGGTTACTCCGGCGGCCGTGACCTCGCACTCCGTCGGGGCGATCGACCCGCCTTCCCGGCGGGTGATTCGTTTATGACATCAAGTTGGTAGGACGCGACCACGGGTACTCGCCGACCGTGGTGCTGCGGACGGCCCCCAGTTCGCCAGGCAGCCACGCAGCCACTCAGCCACGCCACGCCAGGGCCGCCACACTACGCACGCCACCGCGCCGCGACCCCACACCGCCCGCAGCCACGCATGCCACCGAGCCACCGCGTCACGCCGCCACGCCGCGCCACGCCGCCACGCCGCTGCCGGCCGGCGGGTGATCACGGGCACCCGTCGAGCGCCGGTGGGTGTGGCGGGTGGCTGAGCGGGGGAGGATGGCGGGATGGGACGAGCGACCGATCGACGTGGCGTGCTCCGGATCGATCTGGACGCGGCGGCGGAGGGCCGCCCTTCGGTACGCCGGCTGGACAGCATGGCGGTCGAGGAACCGCTGGAGATCCGGGTCGGACCCGCCGGCCCCGGGCGGCGGCGGCCGCTGGCGGTGACCATGCGGACCCCGGGCGACGACATCGACCTGGCGATCGGCTTCCTGCTCACCGAGGGGCTGATCCGCTCCGCCGGGGACGTGCGGACCGCCCAGCTCTGCGCCGGGGCCGAGACGCCGAACACGTACAACGTGGTGGACGTGGTGCTGGCGCCGGACGTACCGGAGCCGACCACGGATCCGGCCCGGAATTTCTACACCACCAGCTCGTGCGGGGTCTGCGGCAAGGCGAGCATCGACGCGGTCCGGACCCGTTCGCTCTTCCCGGTGGCGCAGGACCCGCTGGCCGTGCCGGCGGAGGTCGTCGCCGGGCTGCCCGACAAGCTGCGGGCCGCGCAGCGGGCCTTCGACCGTACCGGCGGACTGCACGCCGCCGGCCTGTTCACCGCCAGCGGCGAACTGGTGGTGCTCCGCGAGGACGTCGGCCGGCACAACGCGGTGGACAAGGTGGTGGGCTGGGCGACCCGGCAGCATCGGCTGCCGCTGGCCGGTCACCTGCTGCTGGTGTCCGGCCGGGCGAGCTTCGAACTGACCCAGAAGGCCTGGATGGCCGGCGTACCCCTGCTGGCCGCCGTCTCCGCGCCCAGCACCCTGGCCGCGGACCTGGCCGCCGAGGCGGGAATGACCCTGGTCGGCTTCCTGCGCGGCCGCACCATGAACGTCTACACCGGCGCCCAGCGGATCACCGACGCCGGCTGACGGGGGCGGCCGTGGGCGTCAGGCGCCGGGCCGTGGCAGGCGGGGGCGGCGGGCCCGCCGGCGGACCACGTTCGGCAGGGCGACGGCCGGCCAGCCGTCCAGCTCCGACGGGGGTACGCCCCGGCGGAGCAGGTCGTCGAGGAGCAGCGCCAGCGAGTAGCCCGGCTGGACCGCCAGGGCCCGTTCCAGGGCCACTGCGGCCAGCGCGCCATGCCCGGCCCGCCAGGCGGCGAACGCCAGCAGGCTGGCCGGCGCGGCGGTCAGCCCCGGCTCGGCCCGGCGGACCACGTCGGTCCAGAGGCTGATGTCCGCGTCCCGGCCGTCCGTGCGTTCCCAGGCGTGGTCGCGGACCGACAGCCGGGTCAGCAGCAGACTGAGCCACGCCACCTCGTCGTCGGTCAACCGCTCGCCCCGCCGGTGCCGGCGCTGGGCCGATCGCGTCGCCGCCACCCCGGCGCCGTGCACAGCGAGATCCCCGGGCCGGTCGCCGCCAGCCGCGCCGAGCGGCGGGCCGCCGTCGGGCCGGTCGCCGCCAGTCACGCCGAGCGGCGGGCCGCCGCCGGGCCGGTCGGGCCCGCCGGCCCGGAGCAGCAGCCGGGTCAGCCGCCGCTCGGCCCGGGCGGTGGCCCGACGCATCGCGACGCGGACCGGGCCGGACAGGGGCGCCACCTGGGCGGTGAGAGCCGCCCGGTCGGGGAGGGCGACCTGGCCGGCGAGGACGGCCGCCGCGCTGACCTGACTGGCCGCCGGGTCGTACGGGTTGCCGTCGGGCGGGCAGCAGTCGACCTCGGTGCACAGGTAGGACCAGTAACGGCCGTCAGTCACCCGGAGGACGTCGAGCAGGAGCAGGCCGGCCCCCTCGAGCACCGTCCGGACGGCATCCACGGCCGCCGTCACCCGGCCCGCCGGGCCGTACCCGATCACGGTGGCCGCGTCGGCCCGCTGCCGGCGGATCACCTCGGCCAGGTGGCGGGCCGGCGGTTGCGGGTCGGCGCCCGGGTCCGGCAGGTCCGCCCGGGCGGCGAAGATGATCCGGCGGCCACGCAGCGCGACCACCACCACGCTGTCGGCGGGGTGGAAGCCGAGCAGGTACGGCACGGCGGCGATGAGGTCGGCGGGCGAGCGGACGGCGAGGCGGGCGGGGTCGGTCGGGGTCATGCGGGCAGCCTGCGCGGCCGCCGGTACGCCCGACAGGCCCTGTGGACGACACGCGGGTTATCCACAGTCACCCTCCGTATCTCCGCTGGTGGAGTCGGATCGGCACCCGCCCGGACGGGGCATCGAATGCGCCCGGTACGCGCGCCGCGCGCCGACGGGCTACCTTGCGCACATGGACCTGGCGTACCTGCGGGCGCACCCGGAACACCTGCCGACCTTCCTGACCCACCAACGGATCCGGGAGACGCCCGTCGCCGGTGGGGACAGCTGCGCGGCCGTCCGCCTCACCCTGGACGACGGGCACTCGATCTTCGCCAAGACCTGGCCGGAGGCGGCCGGGCCGGTCCCCGACGGGTTCTTCGCCACCGAGGCGGCCGGGCTGCGCTGGCTGCGGGAGGCCGGCGCGGTGGCCGTGCCGGAGGTGCTGGTGGCGCTGCCCGGGCTGCTGGCGTTGGACTGGGTGGAGCCGGGTGAGCCGACGCCCGAGGCCGCCGAGCGGTTCGGCCGGGAGCTCGCCGGTCTGCACCGCGCCGGGGCGCCGGCCTTCGGCGCCGGCTGGCCGGGGTTCATCGGCGCGCTGCCGGCGGAGAACACCCCCGACCCCGGCCCATGGTCCGCCTGGTTCGCCCGCTGCCGGCTCGAACCCTACCTGCGCCGGTCGGTCGACGGCGGTGCCCTCACCGCACGGGACGCCGCCCTGGTGACGGAGGTGCTGGATCAGATCGGCGAGTTCGGCGGGGACGAGCCGCCGAGCCGGGTGCACGGCGATCTCTGGCCGGGCAACCTGCTCTGGGGTGCCGACGACCGGGTCTGGCTGGTCGACCCGGCGGCGCACGGCGGTCACCGGGAGACCGACCTGGCCCAGCTCGCCCTCTTCGGCGGCGCGCCGCACCTGGCGCGGATCCTGGCCGCCTACCAGGAGGCGTGGCCGCCGGCGGACGGCTGGCGGGAGCGGGTTCCGCTGCATCAGCTCCACCTGCTGCTGGTGCACACGGCGCTGTTCGGCGGGGCGTACCGCGATGCGGTGGCCGGTGCCGCCCGAGCCGCGCTGCACGGTGCCGGGCGCGCTACGGTCGACAGGTGACCACCACGCCGACGACCGACGGGGTCCTCGTCGACCGGTACGGCCGGGTCGCCCAGGATCTGCGGGTCTCGCTGACCGACAAGTGCAACCTGCGCTGCACGTACTGCATGCCGGCGGAGGGGCTGCCCTGGCTGGCCGGGCCGCAGTTGCTCACCGACGAGGAGGTCGTCCGGCTGGTCCGGGTGGCCGTGCGGCGACTCGGCGTGACCGAGGTGCGCTTCACCGGCGGCGAGCCGCTGATCCGCCCCGGCCTGCCCGGCATCGTGGCCGCGGTGGCCGCGCTGGAGCCGCGACCGAGGATCTCGCTGACCACCAACGGCATCGGCCTGGCGCGCCTGGCGCCCGCCCTGCGCGCCGCCGGCCTGGACCGGGTGAACGTCTCGCTGGACACCCTGGACCAGGCCCGGTTCAGCCGGCTGACCCGGCGGGACCGGCTGGCCGACGTGCTCGCCGGCCTGGCCGGCGCGACCACGGCCGGGCTGACGCCGGTGAAGGTGAACTCGGTGCTGATGCGCGGGGTCAACGACGACGAGGCTCCGGCGTTGCTCCGGTTCGCCCTGGACCAGGGCTACCAGCTGCGGTTCATCGAGCAGATGCCGCTGGACGCGCAGCACGGCTGGGACCGGGCCACCATGGTCACCGCCGACGAGATCCTGGCCGCGCTGGCCGGGGAGTTCGAGCTGACCGCCGATCCGACCGAGCGGGGCGCGGCGCCCGCCGAGACCTGGCTGGTGGACGGCGGGCCGGCCCGGGTCGGGGTGATCGCGAGCGTGACCCGGCCGTTCTGCGGCGCCTGCGACCGTACCCGGCTGACCGCGGACGGCCAGCTCCGCTCCTGCCTGTTCGCCACGGACGAGTCCGACCTGCGCGGGGCGCTGCGGGCGGGGGCGGACGACGACGAGCTGGCCCGCCGCTGGCGCACCGCGATGTGGGGCAAGCGGGCCGGCCACGGCATCGACGACCCGGCGTTCCTGCAACCGGCCCGCCCGATGTCGGCGATCGGCGGCTGAGCGGTGGAGCTGACCGTCCGGTACTTCGCCGGTGCCCGGGCCGCGGCCGGCCGCCCGGAGGAGACCGTGCCCGCCGGCCGGTCCCTGGACGAGCTGGCCGCCGAGCTGGCCGCGCGGCACGGGGAGGGGCTGGCCCGCGTGTTGCGGGTGGCGAGTTTCCTGGTCGACGGCGTGACCTGTCATGATCGGAACACCCCGCTGCCGGCCGGAGCGACGATCGACGTGCTGCCGCCCTTCGCCGGCGGCTGAGAGAGGACGAGGCGTTGGCGGTCGTGGGGTTCGTGGCGGTGCTGGCGCTGATCACCGGTCTGATCCACTTTTATCTGTGGAAACGGCTGGTGAAGGACACCACCGGGCCGGGGCGGGTGCGCCGGATCGGCTCGGTCACCGCCGTGCTGCTGGCGCTGCTGGTGCCGGCCACCCTGATCGGCACCCGCGCCGGCATGTACTGGCTGGCCTGGCCCGGCTACCTCTGGCTCGCGGTGATGTTCTACCTGCTGGTCGTGCTGGTGGTGCTGGAGGTGCCCACGGCGGTGGCGAAGCTGGCGCTGCGTCGCCGGGCCGCCGCCATTCCGGCCGGGGCCGCCCCGGAGCCGGTGCTGGTGGGCGCCGCCGGCCCGGCCGCGGAACCGCGCGCCACCGCAACCACCGGCCCAGCCGCTGACCCGCTAGCCACCGACCCGCCCGCCGGGGTCGCACCGCCCGCCGGGGCCGGCGGCCCGCCGGACCACGACCCCGGTCGCCGGTTGCTGCTGGCTCGCGGGGCGGCGATCTTCGCCGGCCTCACCGCGGTCGGCGTGACCGGGTACGGCGTCCGCACCGCGCTCGGCCCGCCCCGGCTGGACCGGGTCCGCATCCCGCTGGCGAAGCTTCCCCGGCGGATGGACGGCCTGCGCATCGCCACCGTCTCCGACATCCACCTCGGCCCGCTGCGCGGGCGGGTCCACACCGAACGGATCGTGGCCGCGATCAACCGGCTGGACGTCGATCTGGTGGCGGTGGTCGGCGACCTGGTCGACGGCACGGTGGCGGAGCTGGGCGAGGCGGCCGAACCGCTGCGCGGCCTGCGGTCCCGCTACGGCAGCTTCTTCGTCACCGGCAACCACGAGTACTACTCGGGCGTGGCGGAGTGGGTCCGGGAGGTCGACCGGCTCGGCCTGCGGGTGCTGCAGAACACCCGCCAGGAGATCCGCATTCCGGGCGGCGTGCTGGACCTGGCCGGGGTGAACGACGTCTCGGCGGCCGGCACCGGCCTGGCGGCCCCGGCGGACTACGCGGCGGCGTTGGGCGACCGCGACCCGAGCCGGCCGGTGGTGCTGCTGGCCCACCAGCCGGTGGCCGCCCGGGAGGCGGCGAAGTTCGGGGTGGACCTGCAACTGTCCGGGCACACCCACGGCGGCCAGATGGTGCCGTTCAACCTGGCGGTCGGCCTGGAACAGCCGGTCGTCTCCGGCCTCGGCGAGGTGGACGGCACCAAGGTGTACGTCACCAACGGCGCCGGTTTCTGGGGCCCGCCGGTGCGGGTCGGCGCCGAACCGCAGATCAGCCTGGTCGAGCTGCGCAGCGCCTGACGGTCCCCGCGGGCCGCGCCGGGATTGCTCAGGTCACGCGTAAGCGTGGCGGGGGGCGGGTACGGCAACGGTCGTGACAGGATGCGGCGTGCCCCCGTTCAGCGCCGTACCCCCCGGCGGCTCCCCGCCGCTCGTCGCGGACCTGCACATCCACTCGAAGTACTCCCGCGCGTGCAGCCGCGATCTGACCCTGCCCACCCTCGGCTGGTGGGCCCGGCGCAAGGGCATCGGCCTGCTCGGCACCGGTGACTTCACCCACCCGGCCTGGTACGACCACCTGCGCGAGACGCTGCACCCGGCCGAGCCGGGCCTGTACCGGCTCGGCCCCGAGGCGGAACGGGACATCGCCCGGCGGCTGCCGCCCCGGCTGGCGAGCGAGGCGGAGACCGAACCGGTCCGGTTCATGCTGAGCGTGGAGATCTCCACGATCTACAAGCGGGACGACCGGACCCGCAAGGTGCACCACCTGATCTACCTGCCGGACCTGGACGCGGTGGCCCGGTTCAACGCCGCGCTGGGCCGGATCGGCAACCTCGGCTCGGACGGCCGGCCGATCCTCGGGCTGGACTCCCGCGACCTGCTGGAGATCACCCTGACCGCCAGCCCGGACGGCTACCTGGTCCCGGCGCACATCTGGACGCCCTGGTTCTCGGCGCTGGGCTCGAAGTCGGGCTTCGACGCGATCGCCGACTGCTACGCCGACCTGGCCGAGCACATCTTCGCCGTGGAGACCGGCCTCTCCTCCGACCCGGAGATGAACTGGCGGGTCGGCAGCCTGGACCGCTACCAACTGGTGTCGAACTCGGACGCGCACTCGCCGCCGGCCCTGGCCCGGGAGGCCACCGTGCTGCACACCGACCGCGACTACTTCGCGGTACGCGAGGCGCTGCGTACCGGGGACGGGCTGGCCGGGACCGTCGAGTTCTTCCCGGAGGAGGGCAAGTACCACGCCGACGGGCACCGGCTCTGCGGGGTCAACTGGCCCCCGGAGCGCACCCGGGAGGCCGGCGGGCGCTGCCCCGAGTGCGGCAAGCCGTTGACGGTGGGCGTGCTGAGCCGGGTCGAGGAGCTGGCCGACCGGCCAGCGGGGCACCGCCCGGCGCACGCCCGTGAGGTGACCCACCTGGTGCCGTTGGCCGAGATCCTCGGCGAGCTCAACCGGGTGGGCGCCCGCTCGAAGAAGGTCGAGGGCAGGCTCAACGACCTGGTCACCGCGCTCGGGCCGGAGCTGGAGATCCTCACCCGTACGCCGCTGGACGAGATCGGCCGGGTCGGCGGCGAACTGCTCGCCGAGGGCATCGGCCGGCTGCGCCGCGGCGAGGTGCGCCGGGTGCCCGGTTACGACGGCGAGTACGGGGTGATCACCCTCTTCGACCCGGCCGAGCTGGGCGGCGGCGGGTCGGCGGCGCAGGAGACGCTCTTCGACGTACCCGTGTCGGTGCCCGCGCAGCGGCGGCCCGCGGAGCCGGCGCCGAAGCCGGCGACCCGGCGCCCGGCGGCGGCCCGGCCGGAGCCGAAGCGCAAGCCGGCCACCCCGCCCCCGCCGCCGATCGCGCCGGCGCCCTCCCCGCACGAGCCGTTCGAGCCGATGCTGGCCGGCATGGAGGAGGTCGGCACCGGCCTGCTGGACCGGTTGGACGCGATGCAGCGGGTGGCCGCCTCCGCGCCGGGCGGGCCGCTGCTCATCGTGGCCGGTCCGGGCACCGGCAAGACCCGGACGCTGACCCACCGGATCGCCTACCTCTGCGCGGAGCTGAACGTTTTCCCGGACCAGTGCCTGGCGATCACCTTCACCCGGCGGGCGGCCGAGGAGCTGCGGCACCGCCTGGACGGGCTGCTCGGGCCGGTGGCCGAGGACGTCACGGTCGGCACCTTCCACTCCCTCGGGCTGACCATCCTGCGGGAGAACGCCGAGGCCGTCGGGCTGCCGGCACACTTCCGGATCGCCGACGACGCGGACCGTGCGGCGGCCCGCGCGGAGGCCGGTGACGACGCCGACCGGTACACCGCGCTGCTGCGCAAGGGCGACCTGGTCGACCTGGACGAGCTGCTCACCCTGCCGGTGGCGCTGCTGCGCGGCGACCGGAAGCTGGTCCGCGAGTACCGCGAGCGGTGGAAGTGGATCTTCGTCGACGAGTACCAGGACGTCGACGCCGTTCAGTACGAGCTGCTGCGCCTGCTCAGCCCCGCCGACGGGAACCTGTGCGCGATCGGCGACCCGGACCAGGCGATCTACTCGTTCCGGGGCGCGGACGTCGGCTACTTCCTGCGGTTCTCGCAGGACTTCACCGACGCCCGGCTGGTCCGGCTGAACCGCAACTACCGGTCATCGGCGCCGATCCTGGCCGCTGCGGTCCAGGCCATCGCGCCGGCGTCGCTGGTCCGGGGCCGCCGGCTCGACCCGGCCCGGCTCGACCCGGAGGCCCCGCTGGTCGGCCGGTACGCTGCGGCGTCCGCCGCGGACGAGGCCGACTTCCTGGTACGCACCATCGACGAGCTGGTCGGTGGCCTCTCTCACCGCTCCCTGGACTCGGGCCGGATCGACGGCCGGGCCACCGCGCTGTCCTTCGCCGACATCGCGGTGCTCTACCGCACGGACGCGCAGGCCGCGCCGATCCTCGACGCGCTGTCCCGGGGGAACATCCCGGTGCAGAAGCGCTCGCACGACCGGCTGCGGGACCGGCCCGGGGTCACCGCCGTCGCCCGCGAGCTGCGGCACGCCGGGCTCGACGGCTCGCTGGTCGCCCGGGTCCGGCTGGCCGGGCAGGTGCTGGCGGAGCGCTTCGCCGTGCCGACGCTGGACGGCACCGGCGCGGTACGCCCGGAGGACGTCCGGTCAGCGGTGGACCTGCTCACCCCGCTGGCGCGGCGCTGCGGCGACGATCTGGAGGCGTTCCTGTCCCAGCTGGCCACCGGCGCGGAGGTGGACGCGCTCGACCCACGCGCCGAGGCGGTCACCCTGCTCACCCTGCACGCCGCCAAGGGGCTGGAGTTTCCGGTGGTGTTCCTGGTCGGGGCGGAGGACGGCCTGCTGCCGCTGCGCTGGCCGGGCGGCACGCCGGACGACGAGCAGGTGGCGGAGGAGCGGCGGCTGTTCTTCGTCGGGCTGACCCGGGCCCAGGACCGGCTCTACGTCACGCACGCGGCGCGCCGCTCCCGGCACGGCGCGGAACGCGAGGTCGGGCCGTCGCCCTTCCTGGCCGACATCGACCCCGGGCTGTTCGAACGGTTCGGCGACAGCGAACCCCGCCGGCCCCGGGACCGTCAGCTACGGCTGATCTGAGCCCTCCGGCGGGGGCGCTCGGTGCTCACCACCAGGGCCACCCCGGCCACGATCACCGCGCCGCCGAGCACCACCGGCAGGGTGATCGGCTCGGCGGCGAGCAGTGCGCCGAGCGCCACCGCGACCGCCGGATTCACGTACGCGTACGTGGCGACGAGCGAGATGGGCGCGTGGTGCAGCAGCCACACGTACGCGGTGAAGGCCACCAGCGAGCCGGCCACCGTCAGGTAGCCCAGCGCCAGCCACGAGCGGGTGCTGACCTGCGCCGGGTCGAAGCCGGACAGCTCGCCCCGGGCCGCGCCGAGCACGACGAGCAGCACCGAGCCGGCGACCATCTCGTAGACGGTGGCCACGAACGGGTCGTCCGGCATCCGCAGCCGGCCGGAGAGGAACGAGCCGACCGACCAGCAGGTGGCCCCGACGACCACGGTCAACGCCCCGGCCAGCGGCACCGCGTCCGAGCCGCGGGGCAGCACCAGCAGCACCAGCCCGACGAACCCGACGGTCACCCCGGCCAGCGTCCAGGCCCGGGGCCGGTCGCCGGTGACCGTACGCAGCAGCACCACCAGCAGCGGGACGGTGGCCACCAGCAGCGCGGCCACCCCGGACGGCACCGCCTTCCCGGCCGGGCCGGACTCGGCGAGCACCACCAGGCCGTTGCCGCCGGCCAGCAGCAGCACACCGACTCCGGCGGCGGAGCCGAGCTGACGACGGTCGACGCGCAGCGCGCCGGGACCCCGCCGCAGCCGCAGCAGCACCGCCAGCACCACGGCCGCGGCGGCGAACCGCAGGCCCGCCGAGAGCAGCGGCGGCAGGGTCTCCACGGCCACCCGGATGCCCAGGTAGGTGGAGCCCCACAGCACGTAGACCAGGCCGAGCGCGGTCCACACCAGCGCCGGCCGGACGGCGCCCGGCGACGCGGGGGCGGCCCGGGTGTCCGTCGAGGCGGACGGTCCCCCGGGTGACGAAGAACGCGGAGTGGGTGAGGCCATCGTGGGATCACGCTACGGTGGCGACGGTGCCGCGCCGCCCCCGGGTGGCCGGACCTCACCACGGGCACGCGGGAGGCGGGCATGGCGAACAACGGTCCCCGGGGTGGCGACGTCCCGTGGGACGAGCGTCGACCCGGCGACGGGCGCGACGGCGACACCCGGGGTGGGGCGGCGGTCGAGGCCGGCCCGGAGCCCGTGGTGCCGCGCAGCCGCCCGATCGGCCCGGAGGACTATCCGGACCCGGACGGCGCCGACCCCTACCGCCCGGGCGGCCCCGGCCCGGTGTCGTACGACGGGCAACCGGTGCCCCGGCGTGGCCGGGGCCCGCTGATCGCCGTGCTCGCCGTGCTGGGGGTGGCGCTGCTGGCCGGCGTCGGCACCCTGGTCTGGCTGCTCGGCGCGGCCGCACCCGATCCCGACGGTGCGGCGTCGAGCGGGTCGGGCGGCGTCCTCGGCGCCCCGCCGAGCGCGGTCCTCCCGACGGCGCCGGCCGCCCCCGCCCCCGACTCCACCGCCGACCCCCGGTTCGTCAAGGAAGGCCAGTGCGTCCGCAACGAGGGCCCGGCCGAGGGCACGCCGAAGCTGCTGATCGCCGCCTGTGCGCCGAGCACGTACGAGGTGCTGCGCCGCTTCGACGGGCCCACGAGTGGCGAGAAGGACGCCGAGGCGAAGTGCGCCGACGTCCCGGGCTACACCAACTGGTTCTTCTTCGACAGCGAGCTGGACACCCTGGACTTCGTCCTCTGCCTCAAGCGGCGCTGATCCGCCACGGTAGCCGAAACTAGGACTCTCTAGCGCTCAAGCTAGAGAGCCCTAGTTTTTCCTCGACCGGCTCGACACGCCGGTAGCCGCCTCTATCCATCTCTAGCCCCGACGCTAGAGGGCCCGATACTGTGCGATTCGTGGATCCGGTCCGCAACCCGTACGCCCCCGGCGCCGGCCAGCGCCCGCCCGAACTCGCCGGCCGGGGGCGGGAACTGGACGTCTTCGACGTCGTCCTGGAACGGATCGCCCGCGGCCGGCCGGAGCGCAGCCTGATGCTCACCGGCCTGCGCGGCGTGGGCAAGACGGTGCTGCTCAACACCCTCCGCTCCCAGGCGATCAACCACCTCTGGGGCACCGGCAAGATCGAGGCCCGGCCGGACCAGTCACTGCGCCGGCCGATCGCCGCCGCGTTGCACATGGCGGTCCGCGAGCTGGCCCCCCGGCACCGCGCCCCGGACCGGATCGACGCCTTCCTCGGCGTACTCAAGGCGTTCGCCCAGCGTTCCGCGCCCACCGGCCGGGGCGG
Organism: Micromonospora sp. NPDC050686; assembly: GCF_040654475.1. Lineage (NCBI taxonomy): Bacteria > Bacillati > Actinomycetota > Actinomycetes > Micromonosporales > Micromonosporaceae > Micromonospora > Micromonospora sp. NPDC050686. Next base: position 124,015 of record NZ_JBFAID010000005.1, on the reverse strand, counting down.
CGCCGCGCCGAAGCTGCGCGACCGCTGGCAACCCGGCATCGACGTACCGGCCAGCAGCGGGCGCGCCGACTCCGGGGACATCGAGATCGACCTGGTCGAGCTGCTCACCGACGCGGCGGCGGTGGCCACCGACGTGGGCACCGGCGTCGCCGTCTTCATCGACGAGATGCAGGACCTCGGCGCGGAGGACGTCTCCGCGCTCTGCGCCGCCTGCCACGAGCTGTCCCAGCTCGGCGCGCCGCTCATCGTGGTCGGCGCCGGCCTGCCGCACCTGCCGGCCGTGCTCAGCGCCGCCAAGTCGTACTCCGAGCGGCTCTTCCGCTACCAGCGCATCGACCGGCTGGACCGGATCGCCGCGGACCAGGCGCTCTGCGCGCCGGCCGAGCGGGAGGAGGTCGAGTACGAGCAGAAGGCGCTCGACCTGCTCTACGAGAAGTCGGGCGGCTATCCCTACTTCGTCCAGGCGTACGGCAAGGCCACCTGGGACCACGCGCCGCGTTCGCCGATCACCGCCGCCGACGTGCGGGTCGCCGCGCCCGAGGCGGAGGCCGAGCTGGCGGTCGGCTTCTTCGGCTCCCGCTTCGAGCGGGCCACCCCGGCGGAGCGGGAGTACATGCGGGCGATGGCCACCCTCGCCCTGGTCGAGGGGGAGGACGGCGGCGGCCGGGACGACATGGACGCCGCGGTGCCGACGGCCGAGATCGCCCGCTCCCTGGGGCGCAAGCCGGCCAGCCTCTCCCCGGCCCGGGACGCCCTGATCAAGAAGGGCCTGATCTATTCCGGTGAGCGGGGCACCGTCGCCTTCACCGTGCCGCATTTCGGCCGCTACCTGCGCACCCAGCCCGCCTGACCGGCGGTTCCCCCGCCGGGGCGCGGCGGCGGTCAGACCCGGGACCAGGGCGGCGGGAAAACCACCTCACCACGCGGCAGCGGCCCCAACCCGCCCGCCGCCGGCGGCAGCGCCAGGGCCTGCCACGGCTCACCGAGCCCGGACCACGGGCTGGTCAGTCCCATCCGGTCGGCCCGCTCGAAGCCGAACCGCCGGTAGTACGCGGGGTCGCCGAGCACGACCACCAGGCGCTCGCCCAGCTCGGTCGCCGCCTCCAGGGCGGCCTGCACCACGGCGGTGCCGTGCCCGACCCGCTGCCGGTGTGGGGCCACCGCCACCGGGCCGAGGGCCAGCGCCGGCCCCACGCCGCCGTCATCTCGCACGGTGACCCGGCTCAGCAGCGCGTAGCCGACCACCTCGCCGCCGTACTCGGCGACCATGGCCAGCTCCGGGATCCACGCGGCGCTGTCCCGCAGGGCGTCGACCAGGCCCACCTCGGGCGGGGTGGCCGCGTCGGGGCGGGCGAAAGCGGCGGCCAACACCCGCCGGATCGGCTCGGTGTCGGCCGGCCCCTCGGGTCGCAGCCGCAGCGTCGTCACCCGCGCGACGCTACCCGCTGCGGCCGGTCCATCCGCGACGGTCGCTCGAATCGGCGTGGCGCGGCGCCCCGGTCGACCGGTCCGGATCCGGCCGTTGCGGGGGTAATCGGCCCCGGGACGGGGTATGACTGGTCCATGAAGCCCGTGCGCTCCCTCGCCCGCATCATGTTGAGCGGCATCTTCGTGGTCAGTGGTGCCCGCAACCTGCAGAACCCGGAGCGGCTGGTGCCGGCGGCCAAGCCCGTCACCGACCGGATCGCGCCGTTGATCGAGAAGAACGCCCCCCAGTTCCCCACCGACACCGAGTCGCTGATCCGCGCCAACGCGGCCACCCAGCTGGTCGGCGGGCTGATGCTCGCCACCGGCCGGTTCACCCGCCCGGTCGCGCTGGTGCTGGCCGGCACGCTGGTGCCGACCACGTTCGCCGGACACCCCTTCTGGAACAACGACGACCCGGCCGCGCGGAGCAACAACCAGATCCACTTCCTGAAGAACCTCGGCCTGTTCGGCGGGCTCCTGCTCGCCGCGGCCGACACGGAGGGCAAGCCGGGGCTGCGCTGGCGGGCCGGGCACCGGATCGGGCACTCCCGCCGCACCATGGCGCGCACGGTGCGGACCGCCCGCCGGGAGGCCCGGATCGCGGTCCGTTCCGCCGCCACCGCCCGGCGGCTGCCCGGCCGCTGACCCTCACCCACCCCCTCACGGTCAACACCCACCCCCGACCGCGAATCACCTGCCTGCACTGGCCGGCGTTAACGCGGATGAAGTCGAGAACATCCGCCGATCCGCAGGGATCGGGGCGGTCGGTCGTGTGAGGGGGCAGCGAGGTGAGGCGCCGCTGGATGCCCGGCGGGGAGGAGGGCCGGTCGGGACCCGACCGTCTTCCCCCGCTGCCCCGCGTCACCGACCGGGTCGACCGGACGGTCCTCGTCCGGCTCGGGATCGTGGTGGCCGCCGCGTACGCCGCCTGGCTCGCCATCGGCGCCTTCGGCCGGCCGTACACCTTCTTCGACATGCGGATCTACCACGGCGCGGTGGTGTGGTGGGCCACCGGCCACGAGCTGTACGACTTCATCGCCCCCGCCACCACGCTGGGCTTCACCTATCCGCCGTTCGCCGGGCTGCTGATGCTCCCCATGGCCCGGGTGCCGGTCGCGCTGGCCGGCTGGATCAACGCGCTGGTCAGCGTCGTTGCGCTCACCGCCGTACTGATCGCGCTGCTGCGGCCGATCGTGGCCCGGCTCGGCTGGCCACTCTGGTTCAGCGTCGGGGTGGCCGTGCCGATGGCGGTGGCCATCGAGCCGGTACGGGAGACCCTCGGCTACGGCCAGGTCAACCTGATCCTGTTCGCCCTGATCACGGCCGACCTGGTCGGCCTGCGCCGGCGCTGTAGGCGCGGCCCCCGGCACGCGCCCACCGACGGGCCACTGGTCCGGTTCGTGCTCAGCGGCACGTGGGCCGGCGTCGGCATCGGGCTGGCCACCGCCATCAAGCTGACCCCCGCGCTGTTCGTCGCGTACCTGCTGATCACCCGGCAGTGGCGGGCGGCGGCCACCGCCGTCGGCACCGCGATCGGGGTGACCGTGGGGACCTTCCTGCTCTTCGGCGCCGAGTCCCGCGCCTACTTCAGCGAGGTGCTCTGGCAGACCGAGCGGGTGGGCGCGGCCGACATGACCGCCAACCAGTCCCTGGCCGGGCTGCTGGCCCGGCTCTACGACACGATCGAGACGCCGGGCCTGCTCTGGGTGTCGTTCGCCATGCTGCTGCTCGCGCTCGGGTTGTCCCGGGCCGCCGCCGCCCGCGCCGACGGCGACGAGCTGACCGCGTTCACCCTGGTCGGACTGACCGCCAACGTGATCAGCCCGATCTCCTGGTCGCACCACCTGGTCTGGGTGATCCCGGCGATCATCGTGCTCGCCGACGCCGCCGTACGCCGGCGCGAGGCGAGCCGGGGGCTGGTCGCCCGGGCCGCCCCGCACCCGGTCGAGGGCGGGTTGCCCGGAGTCACCGGCCTGCGGTCGCCGATCTGGTACCCGACGCTCACCGGGTTGCGGCACGCGGTCGCCGCCGTCGTGCTCTACCTGATCTTCCTGGTCTCACCGATCTGGTGGTACGAGCACCAACTGCCCGAGGTGTCGCACTACCAGGACGGCCTGTTCGGCGCGCTGATGGAGAACTCCCTGGCGATCGCCCTCATCGCGCTGGTCGCCGCGCTGCCCTGGCGGCCCGGCGCCGACCCGGCATTCTACGACCAGCGACTGGCCCGCCCGGCGCAGCTCGCCGCCCGCCGCTGACCCGTCACCGCCGCCGGAGCCGGTACGCCCCGGTCAGGGGCAGTTCACCCACTCCTCGGTGCCGTCGGTGAAGACCTGCCGCTTCCAGATCGGCAGCCGGGCCTTCACCGCGTCCACCAGTCGGGCGCAGGCGGCGAACGCGGCGGCCCGGTGCGCGGTGCTGACGGCCGCCACCAGCGCCACGTCGCCGATCTCCAGCGGGCCGACCCGGTGCGACACGGCCACCGCGTACACGTCGGGGTCGGCGGCCACCTCGGCGGCGACCTCCCGGAGCACCGCCGCGGCGCTCGGGTGGCCCTCGTACTCCAGGGTGGTCACCGCGCGACCGTGGTCGTGGTCGCGGACCACGCCCTGGAAGGAGACCACCGCGCCGGCCCGGCGGTCGGCGACCGCCGCCTCGTGCGCGGCCAGGTCCAGCGGCTGCTCGGTGACGGCGCCGAAGACGGCCCGGCCCTCCGCGCGCGCGCCGACGGGCGCGGTCACCAGGCACGCTCCCCGGGCAGCAGGGGCAGCGGCACGACCGGCACCCGGTCACCCGGCTGGCCGCTGGTGCCCGGCCGGACGACCGCGAACCCGTCCGCGCCGGCCAGGCCGCGCAGCATCGCCGAGCCGACGTGCCGCACCGGGTGGGCGGTGCCCGCCACCCGGTCCAGCCGGACCAGGGCCAGGTGGGTGTACTCGCCGCGGCCGGGGATCGGCTCGGCCAGCGTGGCGTGCGGCAGCACCGGCATCGGCCGCCCCCGCAGTCCGGCCAGCAGCGGCGCCACCAGCGACACCAACGCGACGACGGCGGACTGCGGGTTGCCCGGCAGCCCGGCCACGAACCGCACCCGGCCGTCGTCGCCGACCAGCCGGGCCAGCAGCATCGGGAAGCCGGGCCGGACCGCGACCGTGTTGACCACGTAGTCCGCGCCGAGCGCCGCCAACGTGGGGTGCAGGTGATCCACCGGGCCGTGCATCGTGCCGCCGGTGGTGCAGACCAGGTCGGCGCCGGTCAACGCGGACCGCAGCGCGGCCACGTGCGCGGGCAGGGTGTCCGCCACCGGGCCGACCACGTCGGCCGGGCGGACCTGGCAGCCGTACCGGCGCAGCCAGGCCGGCACGGCCGGCCCGAGCGCGTCGCGCACCCGGCCGTCCGCCGGCGGACCCTGGGTCAGCAACTCGTCGCCGAAGACCAGCAGCGCGGCCCGGGGCGGCCGGCGCACCCGCAGGGTGTCGTGGCCGCAGGAGGCGGCCAGCCCGATCAGCGCCGGGTCCACCGGGGTGCCGGCCGGAAGCAGTTCCTCCCCCGCGTACGCCTCCTCGCCCGGCTCCCGCCACTCCGGCGCCGGACGCGGCGTGCCCGCGACGAGGCCGTCGGCCGTACGGGTGGACTCCTCGACCCGCAGCACCGCGGTCGTGCCCTCCGGCACCATCGCGCCGGTGGCGATCTCGACGGTGGTCCCGTCGTCGGTCAGCGGATCCGGACGGCCGCCGGCGAGCACCCGGCCGACCACCTGCCAGGGCCCGGTGCCGCGCACCGCCCAACCGTCCACGCTCGAGGTGGGGAAGGCCGGCAGGGCCGTCCGGGTGGTCAGCGGCTCGGCCAGGGTGTGCCCGTCCAGCTCGGCGAGCGGCCGGCTGACTGCGGGCAGGGCGGCGGAGAGCCCGACGGCGTAGACCCGGGCCCGGGCCTCTTCCCAACCGGCCGGCGGCGCCTCCGCCGGCTCCACGGCCGACGCGGTGTCCGTGCTCAACGCCCTGCGCTCCTTCCCGCCGGCACCCGCCCGGCAGCAGGCACTCCGCCGAGCCTATCGCCGCGACGACCGGCCCGCCCGATCAGTGGTCACCACCGCGCAGCTGGTCGACGGCGTGCCCGAGAATCGGGCCGAGCACCGCCAGGCCGTCCCTCGCCCCGCCCCGGGAACCCGGCAGGTTGACCACCAGCGTCCGCCCGACCACCCCGGCCAGCCCTCGGGACAACGCCGAGGTGGGCACCCGGTCCCGGCTGTGCGCCCGGATCGCCTCGGCGATGCCGGGGATCTCGTGGTCGAGCAGCGCCCGGGTCACGTCCGGCGTCCGGTCGGACGGGTTGATGCCCGTCCCGCCGCTGGTCAGCACCACATCCACCCCGTCGGAAAGGGCGGCCCGCAGCGCCACGCCGACCGGCTCGCCGTCGGGCACCACCACCGGCTCGTCCACCTGACAACCCAGCTCGCGCAGGCCAGCGACGAGCAGCGGGCCGCTGGTGTCCTCGTAGACCCCGGCGGAGGCCCGGTTGGAGGCGACGATCACCCGGGCGCGGATCACGGCCGGCCCTCCGGGCGGACCCACTCGCCGGTCTTGCCGCCCTCCTTGCGCAGCACCCGCACCGCGTCCACCGAGGCCGCCGGGTCGACCGCCTTGACCATGTCGACCAGAGCCAGCCCGGCCACCGCCACGGCGGTGAGGGCCTCCATCTCCACCCCGGTCCGGTCGGCGGTCCGCGCGGTTGCGGTGATTTCCACGGTGTCGGCGGTGAGCCGCAGGTCGACCGCCACCCCGTGCAGGGCGATCGGATGGCAGAGCGGGATCAGGTCGGGGGTGCGCTTGGCGCCCATGATGCCGGCCAGCCGGCCGACCGCCAGCGCGTCGCCCTTGGGCAGGTCGTCGCGCCGCAGCAGCTCGACCACCTCGGCGGTGGTGCGGAGCCGGCCGGCCGCCACCGCGAGCCGGCCGGTGACCGGCTTGGCGGAGACGTCCACCATGCGGGCCGCGCCCGCCGGATCGACGTGGGTGAGCTGCGCGGGATCGGTCACGGCCGTGAGCCTATCCCCCGGGTACGACCCCCCGCGTCCGGTCGGCCCGCTGGGTGGGGAGGGGGCGTGACCGGGTGCCCAGGTCACGCCCCTCCTCCCCGGCCCACCGCCGGCCGCTGGGGAGACCGGCGATGGGCGATCCGCGTCAGCCGGTCCGGCCCCGCCCCGGAGCCACCCCCGTAGCTGACGGGCAGACGCTACCGAGCGGGGCGATAAGAAATCGATAAGAGCCCGTCACCGCAGGTCAGCGGGGCTCTTCCGACGGTTCGCCGAGCCGGCGTCGCAGGTCGAAGCGCTCCGGCACCCCCATCCGGTCGAAGATCGCCAAGGCCCGTCGCCGGTACCGGCGCGCCTCGTCCGGGTCGTCGGTGAGTTCGGCGAGACCCGCGAGCGCGCGACCCTGCTCGTACGGGTGGGCGATCCTGGTCGCCACCTCCAGGGCGCGACGATGGTGCCGCACCGCCTCGTCCCGGCGGGCGGCCACGACCAGGGTGAGCGCGAGATCGTTCAGGGCGGCGGCCTGGGCGTGGCGTTCCCCCGATTCCACGGCCAGGTCAAGGGCCAGCTCGTGCTGGCGTAGCGCGTCGTCCAGTCGTCCCAGGTGGCGGTAGGCGATGCCGAGGTCGTTGCGGTTCTCGGTCTCGCCGTACCGGTGGCCGGTTCGATCGTGCAACATCAGCGCGGCCCGGAGCAGCCGAAGCGCCGGCGCCCACTGACGGGCCCGAACCCGGACCGCGCCGAGATGCCCCAGCGCGTGCATGGTGTGGGAGATGTCGCCGTTCACCCGGGCCAGAAAGAGGTGCAGACGGTGGCTCTGGAGCGCCTCCTCACACCTGCCAAGGGCGGTGAGCGCCAAGCCGAGGTTGGGCAGTGCATGCGGTATTCGTACGGAAGTGGAGAACTGCGGCTCCCGCAGCACCGCCCGACCCAGTTCGACAGCCTCCTTGAGGTCTCCTCGCAGGCAGTGAACGACGGCCATGTTCGCCTGATACCGCAGCGCGGACTGGGTATCACCGAGCTTCCGGCTCAATGCCTCAGCCTTGTCGAGCAGGCGTCCCGCCTCGGCGTACTCGCTGGTCTTGAGGTATGCCGAGGCCAGGTAGTTGTTCATCATGGCCGTGGCGCGCAGGTCGCCGAGCCTCTCGGCGGACGCGAGGCCCAGTCGATGAGTGTGCTTGATGTCGTCGAAATAGCCGCGCACGTAGTAAAAGCGCCACAACGCCCGGGCCAGCCGCCATACGAACTCGTGTTGGCCGGTGACGCCCGCCAGCTCCACGAGGCCGACCAGGGTCGCCCGCTCACGTTCCAGCCAGTCTGGCCCGAGCGACCCGGCAGCAACGAGCAGGTCCGGCCGCAATGGTTCTTGGGGTGCGAGCTCCGCCCGGACGTCGTACGAGTCGAGCAGTCCCTCGTTCGCGGTAAGCACGGCATGCAGCACGAAGTCGAGCAGCCGCCGCACCGAGGTCTGTCGTTCGCTGGGGTGGGTGCGACGAGACAGTTCGGACGCGTACTGCCGCACCAGATCATGCAGCCGGTACCGGCCCCTTTCCGCCTCCTCGATGAGGTGCCGGTCCACCAGGTCGTTAACGATCCGGATCGTGCTGTCGGCGGGCAGGTCGGCCAGGGCCGTAGCCATCTCGACAGTGAAGTGGCCGGGAAGCACGCCGAGCAACCGGAACACGCTTTTCGCCGGCTCGTCCAGGGGCTCGTACGACGCCGCGAACGCCCCGGCGACTGTTCGTTCCTCCATCCCCAGCTGGTCCAGGGCCGCAGCGGCCGCCAACTGGGCGGACAGGTCCGACACACGCCAGTTCCGGCGATGGGCCAGACGCGAGCCCGCCAGTCGGATCGCCAGCGGAAGGTGACCGCATCGCCGGACCACCTCCGCCGCCGCCTCAGGCTCCGCGCCAATCCGGTCCGCGCCGGCGGTCACCGCCAGCAGCCGTACAGCCTCGTCGGGCTTCATCACCGACAGGGATTCCGGTAGACCGGTGCCCGGCAGCACGAGCCGGCGGCGTGAGGTGACCAGAACGACGGCCCCGGGAAGGAGTGGAAGCAGCGGCCGGATCTGCTCGCTGCTGGCGGCGTTGTCGAGAACGACCACCGTCCGGCGCTTGGCCAGTTCCCGCCGCCACTGCCCCACCCGTAGGTCCAGCTCGGCCGGGATGAGACCGGCTGGCACGCCGAGCTGCCGCAACAGGGTGACGAGCGCCGCCGCCGGCGCCACGGGGGCCTTCTCACCATGTCCGGAAAGGTCGATGAAGAGCTGACCATCCGGGTAATGCGCGGCAAGCTGTCGGGCGACGTGCACCGCCAGCGCAGTCTTGCCGCTGCCGGCCATCCCGTCGATGAGGAGTACGACGGCATCCGCCTGGCACTTCTGCTGTCGGGCCGCCGCCGTCAGCCGGGCCACCGCATCGGCCCGACCCACGAAGTCATTGACCGCACGGGGGAGCCAGTCGGCACCGCTGGGCGCCGTCCCCTTCCCGGCGCTCGCCGCCACCGTCGGCACCGGCATGCCAATCGTTGTTCTTCGATTGAGGATGTGCTGGTGCAGGCGCCGAAACTCCGTTCCCGGGTCGATTCCCAGGTGCTGACGCAGGCTGTCCCGGGCCGCTCGATAGGCGGCGAGCGCGGCGGCGACGTCGCCCTTCTCGTAGAGCGCCCGAACGAGCAGGAGCTGGCCCGATTCCCGTAGCGGATGTGCCCGCACATGCTGTCGCAGCAGCGGCGTCGCTTCGTCTGGCCGTCCCCGCCGGATCTGGAGGTCGGCCAACAGCTCAGTCGCGGCCAGCAGCTCCTCGTCGACCACGACCCTCCGCGCGATGGCGACGGAGCCGACCGGCAGACCGGCGAGCAGTGGGCCGCGCGAGCGCGAGAGTGCGCAGTCAAGCGAACCGATGGCTGGCTCCAGCACCCCCCGTCCAGCCAACTCCCGTGCGGTGCGGTAGTCGTCCGAAAAGCGGTGCAGGTCGATCCGGTCGGGCGGAAGGTTCAGACAGTAGCCGTCCCCCTCGCGGGTGATGAGGTGCTGTCCTGGCTCGGCCGAGTCAAGAGTCCGCCGCAGGTTGGCCGCATAGGTGCGGACGTTTGCCACAGCCGAGCGCGGCGGATGGGTCGGCCAGAGCTCATCGATCAGCGCGTCGAGCAGCACCGGTTGACCCGGCGAGATAGCGAGCATGCCCAGCACGACTCGTTGTTTGGGGGTGCCCAGAGGGATTTTCACTCCTCCAGCCACGACCTCGATCGGACCCAGAAGGCGGATCTCCGTCAACCGTCTCCTCCCTGGCTTCGGCAAGGGCGGCCCAGCTGGCTTTTAATTTCCTCACGTCGCTGGCGCACCTGCATCACCGGCCCTTTCGAGGGCCGCGACTCGTCAACGAATTGATTCGGGGTGACCACTGATCGACGCATCCATCCGGTATGACCGTTACACCCGGTGTGGTCGGTCGTCCGAGCACACCGAGGACGGTCCCGCCACCGCTCGTGTCGCGCGTGGTCGCTGGCGTCCCGGGCGCTGGTCGGATGCACCGATACCCCAAGACCGGCCCCGGGTCCGGGGCCGAATCTTCGTGAGCGCAGCAACTCGGGTCGACCAGCATCAGGCAATCACCCGGTGAAGCTTAGCGATCACTGAAGGATTCCACCGCCCAGGTAAGTCCCAACGCAAGCCCAAAGCCACACCCATTGGGCAATTGCCATGCTTCCGCTATTTGCTCGGCGCAACGCAAGTGTCGCCTGAAGCAGGGATGAGTTCACTCAAGAGAACCGCGAGACTGTAGGCAGGCGTGGGGGGTGACAACGAAACGAAGCTGATCAGACACGGAAAGAGAAGACGTCGACGCGCTCCGCACACACCAGAGAACAGGAAGTCATAAACACCTCCACTATTAGCTAATGTTGAATATAGTAACATATATGCCTGCCAAACACATCGATCCTGACTTAGGCTGCCATTAATCAACGAACCGACGGTTAGTGGAACGCCGTCAAGCTTCGGTGCGAAGGGGGCAGGGCGATGCGCGGCAACGAGTGGCACTGACCGAAGCTTCATCCCGATACCTGTGAGGGGTAGGCTGTCGAGCGTCGACAATGCTGGTTGATGCCGGCTTAGGCTTCAGCCGTTCAGCCATTGGAGCTGGATGAGCCAGACCGACGGACGACATGTTGAGACCGATCGACGCTTGGCGGCGCTCGTCGGTCTCACCGTCGTTCTCGCTTCTCTGACGACGGTCGCCGCGCTTCTGTCGTTTCCGCGCGTCGCGCCTGGGTCCGCTCGAGACGTCGTCACACTGCTCACGCTCACCCTGGCGACCGTGGGCGGGGTGGTCATCAAGACCCCCATTCGAATCCGCTCCACGACGCACTCCACCACGTGGGCTGAAGCCGCGATCTTGATCGGCTTAGCGCTCGCACCCTGGCAATGGGTCATCCTGAGCACTTGCGTAGGAGTGACCGTCGCCTCGGCGACACTCCGTCTGACGAAGATCAAGACAGCGTTCAGCGTAGGCAAGAACGTCCTGGTCGCGGCAGCTGCCGCAACGACGGCCACCCAGCTGAGCTGGCACTGGTCATCAGCTTCGGTCGGTAAGCTCGTCGGAACGCTGGGCGTCATCTACCTGGTCGCCGCACTGCTCGACGAGTTGCTCACCATGCCCGTCATCGCCCTGGCATCCGGTACCCGCGTCGTTCATCTGTTTCGAAGCAACATGGATCTGCGGATCGCAGGTTTCGCGGTCCGTTTCGTCGCAACCGCCTGCACTTTGCTCATCCTCCGGGTGGACCCCCGGTTGCTGCTCGCAGTGCCGGCGCTTGTACTCAGCCTGCACCTGGCCTACTCCACCCGGATCCGCACCCGCACCGAACAGCAGGCCTGGCAACGCCTCGCCCGCGCCACCGACGCGCTCAACGTGGTCGACCTGGACCGGGTCCTCACCACCGCCGTCACCCAGGCCGCCGCGCTCTTCTCCGCCGACGAGGTCGAGATCGAGCTGCGCCGGGACGGGCGGGTGGTCCGCGGCACCGCCGACGCGCTCAGCTACGACGGGACCGCCGAGCAGCCCAGCGACGTCGACGGGATGGTCATCCCGGCCGCGCTGGAGGGGCATGACGGCACCGCCGACGTCGGGGTCCTGCGCCTGCGGTTCCGCGGGCCCGTCGAACTCTCCGAACGGGAGCGGTACACCCTGCGTACGTTCACCTCGGCGCTGTGCACCGCGGTCCGCAACGCCCAGGCGTACGCCGAGCTGGCCCGGGCCGCCGAGGAGCACGCGTACGCCGCCACCCACGACGCGCTGACCGGCTTGTCCAACCGGCGGCACCTGCTGGAGGAGGGCACCGAGCAGCTCGGCGAGCGGCACGCCGAGGGGGTGACCGCCCTGGTGCTGATCGACCTCAACCATTTCAAGGAGGTCAACGACACCCTGGGCCACTCCGCCGGCGACCAGGTGCTGACGCAGGTCGCCGACCGGTTGCGGGCCGCCACCCGCCCCGAGGACCTGGTCGCCCGGCTGGGCGGCGACGAGTTCGCCGTACTCCTGCGCGGGCTGTCCGCGCCCGCGGTGGCCGCCCACCGGGCCGAGGCCCTGCTCGCGGTCCTGCACGAGCCCCTCGACCTGGACGGCATGCGGATCAACGTCGAGGCCAGCGGCGGCATCGCCGTCGCCCCGGCCAGCGGCGGCATGCCCGAGCTGCTGCGCCGCGCCGACGTGGCGATGTACCAGGCCAAACGTGCCGGCCAGCGGATCGCCACGTACGCCCCCACCCGGGACACCGCCGACCTGGGCCGGCTCACGCTCGGCGGGGAACTGTCCCGGGCGGTGGCCGACCACGAGTTCACCGTCAACTTCCAGCCGATCGTCGACCTCGGCACCGGGGAAGCCACCGGCGCCGAGGCGCTGGCCCGCTGGCACCACCCCACCCACGGGCTGATCGACCCACTGCGGTTCCTGGAGGCGGTGGAACGCTCCGGCCTGCTGCCGGCCTTCGCCGAGGCGATCCTCGACCAGGCCCTCCTCGCCGCCCGCAGCTGGCGCGACGCCGGCTTCGACCTGCCGGTGTCGGTGAACGTGTCGCCGCGCAGCCTGCTCGACGCCCGGTTCCCCGGCTCGGTACTGGCCCGGCTGCGGGCCCACGACCTGCCGCCGGACCGGCTGGTGCTGGAACTGACCGAGACGCTGACGCTCAGCCAGCTCGACGTCGTCGACCGGGTGCTCAGCCGGCTCCGCGACGCCGGCGTCCGGCTGGCCCTGGACGACTTCGGCACCGGCTACTCGTCGCTGTCCCTGCTGTCCCGCATCCCCGTACACGAGCTGAAGATCGACCGCAGCTTCGTGGCCGCCATGGAGACCTCCGCCGAGGCCGCCGCCGTGATCCGCTCCACCCTGGACCTTGGCCGCAGCCTCGACCTGGACGTCGTCGCCGAAGGGGTGGAGAACGAACCGCAACGGCGGGCGCTCTGGGAACTCGGCTGCACCGCCGGCCAGGGCCACCTGTTCGCCCGGCCGCTCCCCGCCGGCGCGCTGCTCGCCACGCTGCGCCGGGGCTCCGGCGGGCGCCCCGGCGTGCTGGCTCCGCCGCTGCACGACGCCGGCGCGGTGATCCGCCTGCCCGGGCGGCGTCCCGGCGGCCGCAGCCGCGCCGCCGGCGGCTCCCAGCTGCCGGTCTGACCCGCCCGCCGCCCGGACACCGGATGAGGCCGCCGCGCCAGGTCCGGGCGCCGGAGAGCCATCGGCCCGGTACGCGCCGTCTGCCAGACTGGCCGGCGTGACCGTCGCCCCCGACCAGGCCGCCGGCCGGCTCGACCGCTGGCCCCGGCTGGACGCCACGGCCGGCGGGCTCGCCCTCGACCTCGCCCTCTACGCCACCTCCGCCGCCTTCGCCGCGCTCACCGCCGCCACCTCCACCCTTCCCCCGCACCGGGCGTGGGGGGCCGTCGCCGGCGCCGGCTACCTGGCCGTTGCGCTCGCCGCCGCCGGTCAACTGCTCGCCCGCCGGGCGCGACCCGACACCCCGCTCGCCGGGCGTTGGGCCCGCTGGGCGGTCACCGCTGCCGCCTGGACGGCCACCACCCTGCTGCCCCTGCTCGCGCAGAGCATCCAGCGCGCCGCCGGACGCACCGACCGGGCCCAGGAAGAGGTGATCGTCGTCGAACAGGCCGGCCACCGGCTCACCGACCACGGCACGCCGTACCTCGGCCACGACGCCATCGCCGCCCTGCCACCCGACGAACGGCTCCTCGGCTACACCCCGTACCAGCCGGGAATGGCGCTGTTCGGGCTGCCCCGGGCCGCCGCCGACGCCTGGTGGACCGACGCCCGGATCTGGTTCGCGCTGGCCACCGCGCTGGCGCTCGCGCTCGCCGTGACCACCCTGCGCCGCGCCGGCCGCCCCGCCGACCGGCCCGGTGGCGACCTGCTGCTGCGCGGCGTGCAGGCCGCCACCGTACTGCCCGTCTGCGCGCTCACCCTCGCCACCGGCGGCGACGACCTGCCCGTACTCGCCCTCTGCCTGCTCGCGCTGGCGTACGCCGCCACCGGCCGGCCCGGCGCGGCCGGCGTGGCGGTCGGCGCCGCCGGCGCGCTGAAACTCCTCGCCTGGCCCATCGCCCTGGTCCTGCTCTGCTGGGCCGCCACCCGCCGCCGCGCCGCCCGGTTCACCGCCGGCGCCCTCGGCCTCCCGGCGCTCGCCCTGCTCCCCGCCCTGCTGGCCGACCGGGACGCGCTGGTGGAGAACGTGCTGCGCTTCCCGCTCGGCCACGGCCTGGTCACCAGCCCGGCCGCGTCCCCCCTCCCCGGCCACCTGATCGCCACCGCGCTGCCCGCCGGCCGGCTGCTCGCCACCGCGCTGCTGGTCGCCGCCGGAACGGCCATCGCCGTCCGGCTCGTCCGCCGCCCGCCCCGCACGGCCACCGCCGCCGCGCTCGTCTGCGGGTACGGGCTGCTCGCCGCCATCCTGCTGATGCCCGCCACCCGCTTCGGCTACCTGCTCTACCCGCTCGCCCTGCTGGCCTGGGCTCCCGCGCTACGCCGGGAACCGGCCGATCCGCGTCCGGTTCGCCCGACTTTCGAGCGGGAACCGTCCACAGGGCGTAGACCTGAGGACATGAGCAGCTACCACGATCGCGAGGACGCCGGCCGCCAGCTCGCCGACCGGCTCACCGACCTGACCGGGCAGCCCGGCGTCATCGTGCTCGGCCTCGTCCGCGGCGGCGTACCGGTGGCCCGGGTGGTGGCCGACCGGCTCGACGCACCGCTGGACGTCCTGGTGGTCCGCAAGCTCGGCATGCCGTGGGCCCCCGAGGTGGCCTTCGGCGCGCTCGGCCCCGGCGGCGTACGCGTGCTCAACGACCAGGTCGCGGCCCGGCTCGGTGCCGAAGAGGTGGCCGAGGTCCAGCGCCGCGAACAGGCCGAACTGGACCGCCGCGAGGCCCGCTACCGGGACGGCCGACCACCGCTGGACCTCACCGGCCGGACCGCGGTGATCGTCGACGACGGGCTGGCCACCGGCGCCACCGCCCGCGCCGCCGTCCAGGTGGCCCGCCACCTCGGCGCCCGCCGGGTCGTGGTCGCGGTGCCGGTCGGCGCGCAGGAGGCGTACGAGATGCTCTCCGCCGAGGCCGACCTGGTGGTCTGCCTGCAGCGGCCACCCGAGTTCGGTGCGGTCAGCGCCTACTACGACGACTTCCACGAGGTCTCCGACGACGAGGTGACCGAGGCGCTGTCGGCAATCGGGTGACCTGACCGGGTACCGTCGGATGATGCAGCTCACCTGTCCCAAGTGTCACGGAGACATGCGCCAGTACGAGCGCAGCGGAGTCGTCATCGACCAGTGCGCCGAATGCCGGGGGATCTTCCTCGACCGCGGCGAACTCGAGAAACTTTTCGAGGCGGAGGCCAACTGGAGCCAGCAGCAGGCCGGCCCCACACCGCAGGCCCCCGCCCAGGGTGGTTACCCCCCGCCCCCGCCGCCACCCGCCCGCCAGCCGGGTTACGGCGCGGTGCCGCCACCACCGCCGCCCCCCGGCCCCGGCTACCCGCCGCAGCCCGCGTACGGCCACGGACAGCAGCAGCACTACGGCTACCACGGCCACTACCGGCGTAAGAAGCGCAAGGGGTTCCTCGACGAGATGTTCGGCTGACCGCTGATCGGGGGCCGGCCCACCCGGCCCCCGGTCCGCCCTGCCGATCCCCACCCGCCGTGGCAGGCTGCACCCCATGACGCCGCACGGGCAGCACATCGCGCTGGCACAGGCCTACGACGGGATCATCCGGGTCGTCACCGACCTCGACGACACCGACCTGCAACGGCCGACCCGCTGCCGCGGCTGGGTCGTCGCCGACCTGCTCTTCCACCTGCTCTGCGACGCGCAGCGCGCGCTGGTCACCCTCGCCAGCCCCGCCGACGGGCCCCCCGACACCGACGACGTCAGCTACTGGCGGTCCTTCCCGCCCGGCGACGACCGCGACGCCCGGCACGCCTGGTGGGCCCGGCGCTCCGCCGCCGCCTTCGACCGGCCCGGCGAGATCGTCACAACCTGGCGCGACACCGCCCCCGCGGCGGTCCGGGCCGCCGGCGCCGCCGTGCGGGAACGCCCCGACGGCTGCGTCACCACCCAGGGGCACGTGCTCCGGACACCCGACTTCCTGGCGACCCTGACCACCGAGGCGGTCGTACACCACCTCGACCTGACCGTCGACCTGCCGGACGCGCCGGCGCCCGGCGGGCTCGCCACGGCCGTCGCGGTGGCCACCATGGACGGGCTGCTCAGCGACGACGCGGTCCGGCCGGCGGGGTGGGACGACGCGGAGTACCTGCGCAAGGCGACCGGCCGGGAGCCGTTGGCCGAACGGGACCGGATGGAGCTGGGCGAGGCGGCGGGGTGGTTCCCGCTGCTCGGCTGAGCCGCTGTTCGCTCGCCTGCGGGCCTCAGCGCGGAGCTTGGCCGGGCGAGATCAACGCGGCCCGCGTTCGAGCAGTCGCGGCCGTCCGAAAAGCCGGAACTGGGGTCCAACGGCCCGCCCGGCCTTTTCGCGTAGGCCCCGATGGAGCCGTCGCCGTCCACGAACCCACGCCAGAAGTCACGGGAGGACTCAATTGACCATTCACCAGGCCCCTGTAACGGCCGAACTCCAGCAGTCGGTTGGCGAGTTGCAGCGATCGCACCGAGAACTGACAGGATCCGAGCCTGGGGTTCGGGGCCGAGATGCTGTTGGTTGATCCCAAGAAGTCCGCAGCGCCACCAGGTGGTCGGGATCACACGCGGCCAGCCCCACGAGTGCAGATGACCCGAGCGGAACGTCACCGACCCGTCGGCGAAGAGGAACCCTGCCCAGTAGCAGGACTCCGGAGTCAGGTCATCGAAGGCGTCGTGCCGTAGGGTGCGCACCCGCAGCGGCCCCCACGACGGAGCAGCAGGCCCCGGACCGCTGGTTCCGAAATGCCGACCTCCCGGGCGATCTGTGCGAGCGAACTGCCTGCCCGGTACCGCTGGACGACCACCTGGCGCTGAAGGTCGGTGAGCCTTCCGTTTCCCTAGGTGGTATGCCGCGGCGGCGCAGCAATCCGCACACCGCCTGCCGGGTGACCCCGTATTTCTCGGCGATCCGGGTCATGCTCTCGCCTCGGCCGGCACGATTGATGACGTCTGCTGTCTGCGCCTCGGAGAGAGCATAGCTTCCTTTGTCAGACAATTGCCATGTCGACGAACCGGGAAAGGTGAAGCTGCGCGGCCACCGTTATGGAATCGGTCGGACCATTTCTGTGCTTGGCTATAATGAAATCCGCCTCTCCGGCCCGCGGCGATTCTTTGTCGTAATAGTCGTCGCGATGAAGAAGGATGACAACGTCGGCATCCTGCTCGATTGATCCCGATTCACGCAGATCGGACAACTGGGGTCGCTTGTCCGTACGCTGCTCTGGACCACGGTTCAGCTGGCTCACCGCGATCACCGGGCACTCGACCTCCTTGGCCAGCAACTTCAGGCCACGGGACAGGTCCGCGACCTCCTGCTGCCGGCTCTCGGTGCGCTTCGGCGAGGTCATCAGCTGGAGATAGTCGACCACGATCATCTTGAGGTCGTGCTTCTGCTTGAGCCGCCGCGCCTTGGCCCGGATCTCCATCAGGTTCATGCTCGGCGTGTCGTCGACGAAGAGCGGCGCCTCGCTGATCTCGCCCATGCAGCGGGCCAGCTTGGTCCAGTCGTCGTCGGAGAGCTGACCGCTGCGCAGCACGTGCAGCGGCACCCGGGCCTCGGCCGAGAGCAGCCGCATGACGATCTCGACCTTGCTCATTTCCAGCGAGAAGATCGCCGCCGCCTGATTGGCCCTGATAGCCGCATTTCGGGCAAAATCCATACTTGCCGTTGATTTGCCCAATCCTGGCCTTCCGGCCACGATGATAAGTTGCCCAGGGTGCAGGCCGTTGAGCAGCCGGTCCAGGTCCGTGAAGCCGGTCGGCACGCCGGTCATCACGCCGCCCTGCGCGCCAACCGCCTCGATCTCGTCGAGGGTGGGCTGGAGCATGTCGGCGAGGACGGCGAAATCCTCGCTGACCCGCTTCTCGGTGACCTCGTAGACCGCCTGCTGGGCCAGGTCGACGACGTCGTCGACGTCCCGGCTGCCACCGGCCGCGGTGCCGTAGCCGAGCTGGACGATCCGGGTGCCGGCCTCGACCAGCCGGCGCAACACGGCCCGCTCGCTGACGATCCGGGCGTAGTAGGCGGCGTTCGCCGCGGTCGGCACGGCGGACATGCAGGTGTGCAGGTAGGGCGCGCCGCCGATCCGGGCGAGGTCACCGGCGTCGGCGAGGGCCGCGGCCACGGTGATGGCGTCGGCCGGCTCGCCCCGCCCGTAGATGTCGAGGATCGTGTCGAAGATGGTGGCGTGCGCGGGCCGGTAGAAGTCGTTGGTCTTGAGGATCTCGACGACGTCGGCGATGGCGTCCTTGGAGAGGAGCATGCCGCCGAGGACGCACTGCTCGGCGGCGACGTCCTGGGGTGGGGTCTTCTCGAACTGGCCGTCGCGCTGGTCGAACTGCCCGTCGCGGGGTGCGGGCGGTTGTCCGCCGCCGCGGGGCTCCGCCCGTACGTCATCGGTGACCGACACGGATCCCCCTCCACTGCGCCAGGTCGACTACCAGCTCTACCGGCGGGGTGCGACAACTTCCGATCGGACCGGTGCGGTCGATCGGGGGGCATCGCGCGACCGGTCGGTGCCTCACGATACGGAACCCGAGGTCAGCCCCTCAACAACGCCGGTGGACGAGCCTCGGGACAACCTGTGGACGCCGGTGCACAAGGGTGTGCGCAGCGTGTGCACAGCCTGTGGAAAACGGATGGGGAATTCCGACCGGCACCTCTGTGACCTGCTGGAACGTGATCCCCACCCTGTGGATGAGAATTTTCCGGTGAGGCTTTCCGGTCCGTTTTCCCGTACCATCTCCGGCGAACGGCTACACCTGGACAGCGGATTGCACTTTCGGTTGAGAAAGGTCACGCTCCGGCCGTGAGTTACCGGGACTGGGAGCGCGGGGAGGGCAGCCCGCGGGAGCGTCAGCCGATCGGCGGCTGGGTCGACGCTCGCGAGACGCTCCCGACCGATCCGTACTCATCGGAGCCGGCGGGTGACCCTCCGCGAGGCCGGCGCCGGGCCGTCGAGCGCGACCATGGGCCAGTGGACGCCTACCTTCCCCGGTGGGCGGTGGAGTCGGGGGTCACCCACGCGGACGGGCGGGGGCGGCACGCCGCGCCGGACGACGACGATGGGGCGGCCCCCGCGTCCGGATCGGGCTGGCGGAGCGGGCGCGCCGATCGGGGCGGTGTCGGGGTGCCGGCGATCGGTGCCGGCCCGGAGTCGGAGCACACCAGCGAGTGGACCTTCGACCGCCCACAGGAGCAGGGGTACGTCGGGAGCCGGCGGGCCGATCAGGGCGACGGCGAGCCGGTGTCCGGGGCGATGCCGACGGCCCGGCCGCGCCGGTCGTCCACCCGTCGGCCGCAGGTGACCTGGTCGGGGGGCGACGAGCCGGACGCCGGGGCGGAGCCGGGGCGTCGGACCCGGCGGGGCCGGCGGGCGCTGGAGGCCGGGCCGGCGGTGGATCCGTGGAGCCGTTCGGCGGAGCCGGAGCCGGCGCAGCCGCCCGCGGTCGACCCGTGGAGCCGTTCGGCCGAGGCGGAGCCGGAGCAGCCGCCCGCGGTGGACCCGTGGGACGCGTCCGGGGTGCGCGCGTGGCAGGGCTCCGGTGGGGACCGGTGGGATCGGTCCGGGGCGGCCGGGCGCTGGGACCAGGGCGACAGCACCGGGCAGTGGGACAAGTTCACCGACACCGCCGAGTGGGACGGGGCGGGCCGGTGGGACCGGCCCGGTGGCCGGGGGCGGGCCGGGGAGACCGGTTGGGACGGCGCGGGCGCGGACCGGTGGGACGCGGCGGCGGCCGAGGGCCCGGACCGGGCCCAGGCGGCACGGTGGGGCGGGACGGCGCGGGCGGAGCCGGTGGAGCCGACCACCGGCTGGCCCTGGCGGGAGCAGGCGGAGAGGTTCTGGTCGGGTACCCGGCTGGCCGGTGACGATCCGCGGTGGGTGGATGCGCCGCCGTCGGCGCCGCGTTCGCCGGCGGTGGCCTACTCGGCGGCGCGTCCCCGGGTCGCGCCGCGCCGGTCGGCAATGGACCGCGCGGGCGGGTCGGTGGATTCGGGGTCGTGGCGGCAGCGCATCGATTCGGTGGGCGGCGGGGTGTGGGGGCGCCGGCTGGAGGACGACCTGCTGGACCCGGATCCGGGGGGTCCGCTGCGTCCGCTGGTCTACACGGCGGCCTGTTATCTGGTGCCGGCGGTGCTGGTCTTCCTGTGGTTGCTGACCTTGGACGGGCAGGCGCCGGCGGGTTGCGTGACGGACATCAGCGGCGGTGGTTGCGATTCGCCGCGGGCGCACGCCGTCGGTTCGCTGATCGCGGGCGCTCCGCGGTTCGGGTTGGCGCTGCTGGGCAGCCTGGTGGTGGCGGTGGTGCTGCGGCGGGTCGGTACGACGTGGCGGTCCACCACGGTGGCGTTGGCGGCGGCGGTGGTCGGGGGTGGGCTTTCCACGGTGCTGATCAGCGCGGTGACCGGGCAGCCGATCGGCTGACGCGCCCCGGCGGAACGCGAAAGGGCCCGCACCGGATGCCGGTGCGGGCCCTTTCGGTGCTGCGGAGTGGGTGTCAGCCCTGGACGACGTTGAGGTCGAACTTGGCGGTCACCTCGGGGTGCAGCTTGATGCGGACCGGGTAGGTGCCGGTCGACTTGATGTGACCGGGCGTCTCCAGTCGGCGGCGGTCGAGGGTCGGGCCGCCGGCGGTCTTGACGGCGTCGACGATCTCGGCCGGGGTGACCGAGCCGAAGAGCCGGCCACCGTCGCCGGCGCGGGCCTTCAGGCTGACCTTGAGGCCCTCGAGCTGCGCCTTGACCTCGTTGGCGTGGTCCAGGTCGCGGATCTCCCGGGCCCCGCGGGCCCGCTTGATCAGGGTGACCTGCTTCTCCGCGCCCTTGGTCCAGGCGATGGCGAAGCCCTGCGGCAGCAGGTAGTTACGGCCGTAGCCGTCCTTCACCTCGATGATGTCGCCCGGCGTGCCGAGGCCGGACACCTCCTGAGTCAGGATGATCTTCATGTCGGTGCCCCCTCTCAGCGAGCCGTGGCGGTGTACGGCAGGAGCGCCATCTCACGGGCGTTCTTGACCGCACGGGCGATCTGCCGCTGCTGCTGCGAGGTCACGCCGGTCACCCGCCGAGCGCGGATCTTGCCGCGGTCGGAGATGAACTTGCGCAGCAGCGCGGTGTCCTTGTAATCGATATAGGTGATCCCGTCCTTGTCGAGCGGGTTCACCTTCTTCTTCGGCTTGCGAAGTGCCGCAGCCTTGGCCATTGACCTTGCTCCTGGTTTGCGATCGCGGGCGCTCGGCGCCATTAGAACGGAGGCTCCTCATCGAAGTTGCCGCCCGAACCGGAGCGGGAGGGACTGGGTGCGGCCGAGGCCCAGGGGTCGTCGAAGTTGCCTCCGCCGCCGCCCTGGTTGCCACCACCACCGGAGCCGAAGCCGCCGCCACCACCGCCGGAGCGAGACATCTTCTGCACCTTCGCCGTGGCGTAGCGCAGCGACGGGCCGATCTCGTCGACCTCGAGCTCGATGACGGTGCGCTTCTCACCCTCGCGGGTCTCGTACGACCGCTGGCGCAGCCGACCCGAGACGATCACGCGGGCGCCTCGTTGCAGCGACTCGGCGACGTGTTCCGCCGCCTGCCGCCACACCGTGCACGCCAGGAAGAGTGGCTCGCCGTCCTTCCACTCGCCGGAGGCCTTGTCCATGAACCGGGGCGTCGAAGCGACCCGGAACTTGGCGACCGCCGCGCCGGACGGGGTGAACCGCAATTCGGGGTCATCGGTCAGATTGCCGATGACCGTGATGGTGGTGTCTCCTGCCATGACCATCTCCTCGCGCACTCATCAGATCTGTCCCAGGCTCTCAGAGCCGTACGACAGAGCCGATGAGGCAGATCCGGGCGAACTGGGGTGGAATGCTTAGCGCATCTCCGGCCGGATGACCTTGGTGCGCAGCACGGACTCGTTGAGTCGCAGCTGACGGTCCAGCTCGGCCACGGCCTCCGGCGTCGCCTGGAGGTCGACGACGGCGTAGATGCCCTCGGCCTTCTTGTTGATCTCGTACGCGAGGCGCCGGCGGCCCCACACGTCCGTCTTCTCCACCGAGCCACCCGCGGTCCGGATCACGTTCAGGTACGTGTCGAGCGACGGGGCGACGGTGCGCTCCTCGAGGCTGGGGTCGAGGATCACCATGACTTCGTAATGACGCAAGACGTGCTCACCTCCTGTGGGCTATGCGGCCACGGTCCTTCCGTGGCAGGAGGTCGTGCGTCGTGCCCGCTCGCACCGGGTCGGCCCCGGCCGGGCGCGGACAACCGGACCAGGATACCCGGTCCGGAGGATCATGACCGGGCAGGTCGGAGCGGCCCGCCCGGGCGTGGCGACGGGGGCCCGGCGCCGGCGTCGACCGCCGGAACCGGACCCCCGTCCACGAGGCCGCAGGGCGTCCCGTCCGCATTCCTTGGGTGGGACCTGGGGAGGAACGACCACACCGATGAGGTTGGACCGGAGACGCCCCGCGGAGCTTTGTTGTGTTGTTATGAGACGGTACCGAGGTTTTCGTCACCCGTCGGGGTTTTCGAGATATTCGGTGCAGCGGCTGCAACTCCGGCCACCCGACCCGGGCACCGCCGTCCATCCATCCGGGTCAACGACCCGCCGGGCACCCGGTGACGCGCCCGGCCGGCGACACCCGCCGCCGCGACTCCCCGCCGCCGTCGCACCGAGCGTCAGGACGGCGACGTAGGCTCCCGGGCATGCGTATCGGAGCCCACGTCGATTCGGCCGACCCGCTGGCTGAGGCAGCCGCCCGCGGCGCCGACACCGTCCAGTTCTTCCTCTCCGACCCGCAGGGCTGGAAGGCCCCGAAGCCGCGGGAGGACGCGGACCGGCTGCGCGCCGCCGACGTCGACCTCTATGTCCACGCGCCGTACGTCATCAACGTCGCGACGCTCAACAACCGGATCCGCATCCCCAGCCGCAAGCTGCTGGTCGGGCACGCCGACGCGGCAGCGGCCATCGGCGCGAAGGGGCTGATCGTGCACGGCGGGCACGTCAACTCCGGCGCCGACCTGGCGGTCGGCTTCGACAACTGGCGCAAGACGTTCGCGTACGCGGCGGAGTCCGGCGGGTTCAAGTTGCCCGTCCTGATCGAGAACACCGCCGGCGGCGACAACGCCTGCGCGCGCCGGCTCGACGCGCTGGCCCGGCTCTGGGACGCCGTCGGGGAGCACGAGGTCGGCTTCTGCCTGGACACCTGCCACGCGCACGCCGGCGGGGAGGACCTGCTCGGCCTGGTCGACCGGGTCAAGGCGATCACCGGGCGGATCGACCTGGTGCACGCCAACAACTCCAAGGGAGCGTTCAACTCCGGCCAGGACCGGCACGACAACCTCGGTGGCGGCACCATCGACCCGGAGCTGGTGGTGGCGGTGATCCGCGCCGCCGGGGCGCCGGTGGTGGTGGAGACGCCCGGTGGCGCGGCGGGCCAGGGCGCGGACATCGACTTCCTGCGCGAGCAGCTGGGCGGGAGCTCCGCCGCATGACCACCGAGCAGTCCGCCGCAGACGCCGGCGGGCCCGCGCCGGAGGACGGCGAGCCCGGCCGGGCCGCGACGGACGCCGGCCCCGGCCAGGGCCCCACCGCCAACGGATCGGTCGCCGGCCCCAGCGCCACCGACCCGAGCGCCACCGACCCGAGCGCCACCGACCCCAGCGCCACCAGCCCCAGCGCCACCGGAGCCGACGCCGCCGGGTCCGCCGGCAGCGGGCCGGCCACCGGCTCCGGCACCGCCGCGACGCCGGCCGCCGGCTCCGCGCCTGCCAAGGCTTCGCCCGGGGGTACGCCCCGGACGGCCGAGCCGGACCGCTGGGAGTCGTTCGGCCCGGCCCCCGAGCGGCAGCTCACCCGGCTGGGGCGGGCCCGTCGCCGGGTCGGCCGGTTCCTGGCCCATGAGTGGACGCTGGCCGCGCTCGGCGCGCTCGGCCTGGCCGTCCTGCTGACCTGGCCCACTTTGCGATACCCGCGCTACACGCTGCCGCAGGACTACTGGGACCCGAGCCTGCAGTCGTGGCAGATGGCCTGGTCCGGGCACATCCTGCTGACCGACCCGGGGCGACTGTTCCAGTCCAACACGTTCTTCCCCGAGCCCTGGAGCTTCGCCTTCTCCGACATGCTGCTCGGCTACGCGCCGGCCGGCCTGATCGGCACCGGCCCCGAGGCCGCCGTGCTGCGCTACAACATCATCTTCGTGCTGGCCCACGCGCTGGCCACGTTCGGGGCGTACGCGCTGGTGCGTCAGCTGGGCGCCGGCCGGATCGGCGCGGCGGTGGCCGGGGTCAGCTTCACGTACGCGCCGTGGCTGCTGGCCCAGGCCGGTCACCTGCACATCGTCTCCAACGGCGGCATCCCGCTGGCGCTGGCCATGCTGGCCCGCGGGCACGGCTGGTCGCTGCGCCACGGTTACCGCCCCGACCGCCGCCGCCCCGGCTGGGTGTACGCGGGCTGGTTGGTGGCCGCGTGGCAGCTCAGCCTGGGCTTCGGCATCGGCCTGCCGTTCGCGTACGTGATGGCGGCCGTGGTGTTGGTGGCCGCGGTGCGGTGGCTGGTGCGCCGGCCGGCGTTCGGGGCCCGGCTGCTCGTCGCCGACGTGGTCGGCGGGGCGGTCTTCGCCGCGGTCGGCGCGCTGCTGTCCGTCCCGTACTTCAAGGTGGCCGAGCTGCACCCGAACGCGCAGCGCACCATCGGCGACATCGCCATCTACTCGCCCCCGGTGAACGGCCTGTTCACCGCGCCGGGCGAGTCGCGGATCTGGGGCGCCCTGCACGAGGGGGCCCGAGCGGCCCTGCCCTGGCCGCCGGAGATGACCCTGCTGCCCGGCTTCGTGCTGTACGCGCTGGCCGCGGGGGGCCTGTTCTTCTCGGTGTGGCGGCTGCGGCACCGGCTGCTGCTGCTGGCCGGGGTGCTGGTCGCCATGGCGCTGGCGATGGGCACCCGGTTCCTCGACGGCGCCTTCACCTACGTGCCGCTCTTCGACCACCTGCCCGGCTGGAACGGGCTGCGCACGCCGGGCCGGATGATGCTCTGGGCCACGCTGCTGCTCGGCCTGCTCGCGGCGGGCGCGGTCAGCGCGTTCGCCGAGCGGGTGGGCGAGATCGCCGCCGAGCGGCCCCCGTACCGGCCGGGGCCCCTGCTGCGGCTGGCCACCCTGCTGCCGCTGCTGCTGGTGGCCGTCGAGGGTTTGAACGCCACGCCGCATCCGGTGGTGCCCGAGCAGCCCACCGCGATGCGCACGGTGGACGGCCCGCTCCTGGTGCTGCCCAGCAGCCAGAACCTCGACCAGCCGGTGATGCTCTGGTCGACCACCCGGTTCCAGGACGTGGTCAACGGGGGCAGCGGTTTCACCCCGACCCAGCTCGACGAGGTCCGCCGGGTGACGCTGGCCTTCCCGGACCAGGTCAGCGTCGACTACCTGCGCGCCCTCGGGGTGCGCAACGTGGTGCTGCTGCGCGACCACCTGGCCGGCACCCCCTGGGAGCGGGTCGTGGACAACCCGGTCGACGGGTTGGGCGTCACCCGCTCCGAGGTCGGGTCGGCGGTGGTCTACCGGCTCTGACCCCCCGGTGGGTTTCAAATGGTGGCGACGGGGACCGGTTCCGGGGCCGGGTCGCGGTGGCGGTGGCGCCAACGGTGGTGCCAGGGTGCGTCGGCGGCGCCGTCCAGGACGCCGCCGTCCGGATCGTCGGCGTAGGTGCGCCGGACCGCGTCCCGCTCGGGGTGCAGGATCTCCTGGATCACCAGCACGCAGAGCAGCACCACCGTGCCCAGCCGCAAGGTGGCGGCCAGCACGAACACCCCCTCGGGGAAGACCGGGCGGTTGTTGGCCGTGCCGAGCAGTTCGCCGTAGAACGCGGCGAAGTAGCCGATCTCGGCGACCTGCCAGGCCAGGAAGGCGCCCCAGCGGGGCCGGGCCAGCACCACCAGCGGCAGCAGCCAGAGCACGAACTGCTGCGACCAGACCTTGCTGAAGATCAGGAACGCGGCCACCACCAGGAAGGCGAGCTGGGCCAGGCGGGGCCGGCGCGGGGCCAGCAGCGCCAGCGCGGCCACCCCGACGCAGGCCAGCCCGAACAGAAGGTACGAGACCCAGTTGAGGGTGGGGATGTTGTTGTTCAACCACTCGAACGGCCCCTGCTCGGCGGGGTTGCCGATCCGGCCGTCCAGGTAGCGGCCGACGTACCAGAGGGTGCCCCAGTCGATCGGCCGGGTGGTGTTCAGCTCGAAGAACCGGTTCCAGCTCTCCGGATAGCGGATCGCCACCGGCAGGTTCACCAGCACCACCGTCGCCACGGCCGCGGCGACGGACACCAGGGCGGCGGCGATCCGG
Source organism: Micromonospora sp. NPDC050686 (assembly GCF_040654475.1). Lineage (NCBI taxonomy): Bacteria > Bacillati > Actinomycetota > Actinomycetes > Micromonosporales > Micromonosporaceae > Micromonospora > Micromonospora sp. NPDC050686. The sequence goes on along the minus strand of NZ_JBFAID010000005.1, from coordinate 97,503 downwards.
CCGGCGCGGACGGCGAGCACCAGGATCGGCCCGAGGAGGAACAGCGGCCACATCTTGGCCGCGCCACCGAGCCCGAGCAGGATGCCGGCCAGGACGACCAACAACGCCCGGTGCCGGCTGGTTGCGGCGCGCGCCCAGGCCAGCAGCCCGAACGCGGCCAGCCCGATGGCGAGCAGGTCCCAGTTGACGGTTGCGGTGAGGAACAACGCGGGGGCCAGGGCGAAGAGCGCGGCGTCCCAGGGTCGTCGGCGGCGCAGGGCGAGGATGGTGGCCACGGTGGCCACCGCCAGCGCGCTGAGCACCAGGGCGTTGAGGTTGTAGAACCACTGCCCCTGGTTGATGCCCGGGTCGTTGACGCCGAGGGCGTGCACCGGCAGACCGAGCGCGCCCATGAAATAGCCGGTGAGCACCGGGTACTCGACCGGGTGGTCGGCGTAGGGCACCTTGCCCTCGTTCAGCCCCTCGGCGTAGTAGAGCGCCAGCACGTCGGTGTAGCACATCCGGGTGTACTGCACGTTGTTCTGCCAGGCGCCGTCCTGACAGGGCGACTTCTGCACCCAGTGCAGGGCGAGCGTCAGGCAGGCGAGCGCCAGCACGATCCGGGCGGCCGTCCAGAACCGTCCCTGGAGCTCCGTCGGCGTCGCGGCGTGGTCGCCGAGCGGGCCACCGATCAGCTCGGCCGCGCCGCGGACGAAACCGTCCGAGCGGGACGGGTGGTCGGTGCTGCCGGCCCCCTCCGGGGTGGGCGTCGACTGGGTGCTCATGGAGAGGCATCCTGCCGTACATCGGGGGTCCGCGTCCTGCCGGCGGCCCGACATTCCGGTACGCGAAAAGGCCGACGGCCGCCGGACGGGTGTGCCCGGCGGCCGTCGGCCCGGTGTCGTTCGGTCAGTACGGCGTGGACCGTGGTGGTGTGGTCGGCAGCAGGCCGCCGCCACCACCGCCGTTGCCGCCGCCGCCCGGCCCCCCAGGGCGCGGGAAATTGGGGAAGGGCTGCTGCTGCTGCTGGTCCTGCGGCTGCGGGTCCTGCGGGCAGAACGGGTTCAGCGGGTCGGGGCAGACCGGGCCGGTGGGCTTGGGTTCCGGCTTGACGCCGGTGCCCAGGGTGTCGTCGCCGATGCCCTGGACCTTCGGCAGCTCCGCCTTCTCCTTGCCGTCGAGCGCCGCGTTCATGTACTTCTTCCAGATCTTGGCCGGCAGGCCGTGGGAGCCACCACCGGTGACCCGGGCACCGCCCTTATCGAAGATCTTCGGCTTGTCGGGGTCGCGGCTGCCGACCCAGACGGCGGTGGCGACCTGCGGGGTGTAGCCGATCATCCAGGCGTGGGCGTTGTCCTTGGTGCCGTTCCACTCCCAGGTGCCGGTCTTGGCCGCGGCCTCGCGTCCGTTCTCCAACTTGGCGTCGTTCGGCCCGGGGATCTGCTTGAGCACGCCGGTCACCTCGTCGACCACGTCGGGTCGCAGCCGGCCCTGGGGGTCGAGCTTCTCGCCGGCGTCCCGCACGTTCTGCCACTTGCCGGTGTTGCGGTCCATGCGCTGGATCGTTTTCACGAAGTGCGCCTTGTTGTACTGGCCACGGGCCGCGAGGGTGGCCACGCCGTTGGCGTGTTCGAGGACGGTGATCGGGTACTTGCCGAACGCGGTCCAGCCGTCGAACCCGGCCCGGACCGCCTCCTCCGGCTTCGTCTTGAGCAGGTTGTACATCTTGCCGTCCGTGTTCCACATGGTGGTGACGCCGGCCCGGCGGGCCATGTCGACCACCTTGTCGAAGCCGATCTTTTCCGCCACGTGGTAGAAGGGCACGTTGTACGACTTGATCGTCGACTGCTCCAGGGTGCAGGACTTGCCGCACACGCCGGCGCCGCGACCGGCGTTGCCGATCTCGTTCTTGCCGTCCGGCTTGAACGGGGTGGCGTCCCAGTACGACTTCACCGAGATGTTCTCGTTGATCGCGGCGGCCAGGGTGTAGATCTTGAACGACGAGCCCGGCGGGTGGCCGCCGGTCAGGTCGCCGTACTTGTCGGTGTTCAGGCCGGCGTAGTCGAAGCCCGCGCCGCTGTCACCGCCGTAGTAGGCCAGCACCCGCCCGGTGCTCGGGTCGATCGAGACCAGCGCCGCCATCAGGTTCTTGGGCTGGTCGTTGAGGATCGAACCCTTCTGGGCCGGCCGCGCCGCCTCCTCGGCGTACTTCTGCAGCTTGGGGTCGAGGGTGGTGGTGATCCGGTAACCGCCGTCGCGCAGCTCGTCGACGCAGCTCGGCTTGCCCTCCGCGCCCGAGTTGGAGCAGATGCCCCACTGCTCCATCTCCTTGCGGACGTAGTTGATCACGTTGCCGCGCGGGGTCTTGACACCGAACGAGGTGGAGCCGGCCTTGTCCGGCGGCAGCACCTTCGGGTACTTGGTCGGCCGGACCGGCTTGCCCGAGGCGTTCAGCCACCCCTCGGTCTCCATGTTGTTAAGGACGTACGTCCACCGCTGCTGGGCGTCCGGCAGGTTGACGGCCGGGTCGTAGCCCTTGTGGGTGGTGCTCTTCACCGGCTGCTTGATCAGTGCGGCGAGGACCGCGGCCTGGGCCACGTTGAGCTTCTTGGCCGGCACGCCGAAGTAGGTCTGCGCCGCCGCCTCGATGCCGTACGCGCCGCGCCCGAAGTAGATCACATTGAGGTAGTGCTCCATGATCTCGGACTTGGTGTACTGGTCGTTCAGCTTGGAGGCGAGGATCGCCTCCTTGACCTTCCGGGCGTACGTGTCGTCCTTGAGGCTGTCGTACGCGTTGCGGGCGTACTGCTGGGTGATCGTCGAGGCGCCCTGCTTGTCGCCGCCGGTGAAGTTGTTCCACGCGGCCCGGGCGATGCCCTTGTAGTCGACTCCGTCGTGCCGGTAGAAGTTCCGGTCCTCGGCGGCGGCGACCGCGTCCTGCACCCACTGCGGAATCTGGTCGATCTTGACGAGTTGCCGGTTCTGGTTGCCCAGCTTGGCCGCCACGGTCTTGCCGTCGCTCATGTAGACGGTGGTGGAGAGCGGCATCGGCAGGGCCTTGGGCAGCACCACGGTGGTCGAGTAGTAGGTGAACCCGACGACGCCGATGCCGGCCAGCATGATGAAGACCGCGAAGCTGGCGATCAGCAGGTTGATCCGGCGGCGCTTCTTCGCCCGCGCCACCGCGTCCGGGTCGCGGTCGCCACGGCCGCGCCGGCCCGGGCCGCCGAAGTCCCCGGGCCCGCCGGGACCGCCCGGCGGGGGGGCCGATGCCCGGGCGACGCCGGCCCGACCGGCGACGGAGGCGGCGCCGACACTGGCCGCGCCGACACTGGCCCGGCCGGCCGAGCCGACCCCGACCGCGGCGCGACCACCCGCCGGGGAGACCGGCACGGAAGCCCGCCCGCCGCCGGGGGCCGGAGAGATCGGCACGGAGGCCCGCCCGCCCGGGGCCGGCGAGACGGGCACGGTGGCACGGCCGGAGCCGCCGGTGGGCGCCGGCACGGAGGCCCGACCCGAGCCGGACCGACCGGGGGCGGCGCCGTGGGCCGGCACCGAGGCCGAGTCACCGACCGAGGCGCGCGCCCCGACCGAGGCCCGACCGCCGGACCCGGCGGAACCGGACCAGCCGTTCCCCGGGTCGCCGCCCGGAACCTGGGCCCGCCCACGCTGGGAACTGGGATCGCCGTACGAACTCATTCCTCACACCCTGCCGGTCGCGGTGGGACGCAGGTGCGCCGCCACCGGTTTGCCGTGAGTTGAGACACCACAGGCGTGGGCCGACCCGGGCCACACCGAAGGCATCCAATCTGAACTATTCGGACCAATCAGGCCCTGGACCCGTCGATCTCTCCACCAGACGTGCACGGTACCGGGATCGATCGGATCAGCGGTGGTCACCGTCGTGCCTCTCGCCTCCGTGCCGGGGTGGCGTCCTCCGGCCCGTCCTCCACGCCGCCGGCCAGGCCGTCCCGGCCGAGCAGGAACTGCTCGACGAGATGGTTCCAGTCACAGCCGGGGCACACCTCCACCACGAAGACCTGGAACTCACGCAGCGTCATCGCGAGCACCGGCAGCTCGACCCGGCTGCGGGCCTGGCCGGCGGACTGCTTGAGCTCGTCCCCGTAAATGTAATGGACGTGGATGAGGTTCTCGCTGCGGCAGATCGGGCAGCGGTGCTCGGTCGGCTCGCCGTGGAACCGAGCGGCGTTCTTCAGGTACGGCGAGGCGTCACAGACGTCGTACGTGCCGATCCGGCCGGCGAGGAGTTCACGCAGCACTGCCCGCTTCTGGAGCGAGTAGTCGACCACCTGGCGCTGCGTACGCATGCGGAGAAGGGTACGCCGTCGGCGACCGCGAGGCGACCACCGTCACGATGCGTGACCCAGGCGTCTCGGAACCGGGGTTTGCCCCGATCGTGGAGGAGGCACTAACGTGCGATGTATCGGTTCGATACATCGCGGCGGTTACCGCTCCGCGCCGGGGGTAAGGAAGGGATGGTCCGTGCTCGAGCTCGCCATCCTCGGCCTCCTGCAGGAGTCTCCGATGCACGGCTATGAGTTGCGCAAGGAGCTGACCGCCAAACTCGGCGCGATCCGGGCGGCGATCAGCTACGGCTCGCTCTACCCGACCCTGCGCCGGCTGCAGGCGGCGGGATGGATCACCGAAGCCGCCGAGACACCCGCGAACGCCGAGGAGGTTCCCGCGCTGACCAGCCGACGAGGTCGGGTGGTCTACAAGATCACTGCGGAGGGCAAGGAACGCTTCGCCCAGCTCATCGCGCAGGCCGGTCCCGAGACGTACGACGACACGGGCTTCGGCGTGCACTTCGCGTTCTTTTCCCGTACGGACCGGGCGACCCGCCTGCGCATCCTGGAGGGCCGCCGCCGCACGATCGAGGAGCGTCGCGAAGGGCTACGCGACGTGCTGGGCCGGGCGGCCGAGCGCCTCGACGCGTACACCCTGGAACTGCAACGTCACGGGCTGGACGCCTGTGAGCGTGAGGTTCGCTGGCTGGAGGAGCTCATCGCCAACGAGCGCTCCGGCCGGGCCCCGGCCGCCCCACAACCCGGGACGACCGACGGCCGACGAGACAACAACAGCCCGCCCCCGCCTGGAGAGTCCAGGAAAGAGCGGCCGTGATGAAGAAGAAGGAGGCAGACGCTATGGGCTCCGTCCGCGTCGCCATCGTCGGTGTGGGTAACTGCGCCTCGTCCCTCGTGCAGGGCGTGGAGTACTACCGGAACGCCGACCCGAACGACCGCGTCCCGGGTCTCATGCACGTCACCTTCGGCGACTACCACGTCTCGGACGTGACGTTCGTCGCGGCGTTCGACGTGGACGCCAAGAAGGTGGGCATGGACCTCGCCGAGGCGATCGTGGCCAGCGAGAACAACACCATCAAGCTCTGCGACGTGCCGCCGACCGGCGTCACCGTGCAGCGCGGCCCGACCTTCGACGGTCTCGGGCAGTACTACCGCGAGATCATCGAGGAGTCCGGCGCCGAGCCGGTCGACGTGGCCCAGGCGCTGCGCGACGCGCAGGTCGACGTGGTCGTCTCCTACCTGCCGGTGGGCTCCGAGCAGGCCGACAAGTTCTACGCCCAGGCCGCGATCGACGCCGGTTGCGCGTTCGTGAACGCCCTGCCGGTCTTCATCGCCTCCGACCCGGAGTGGGCGCAGAAGTTCACCGACGCGGGCCTGCCGATCGTCGGCGACGACATCAAGAGCCAGGTCGGCGCCACCATCGTGCACCGCGCCCTGGCGAAGCTCTTCGAGGACCGCGGGGTCGAGCTGCTGCGCACGTACCAGCTCAACTTCGGCGGCAACATGGACTTCATGAACATGCTGGAGCGCAACCGCCTGATCTCCAAGAAGATCTCGAAGACCCAGTCGGTGACCTCCCAGATCCCGCACGAGATGAGCAAGAGCGACGTGCACATCGGCCCGTCGGACCACGTGCCGTGGCTCGACGACCGCAAGTGGGCGTACATCCGCCTGGAGGGCCGCTCCTTCGGCGACACCCCGCTCAACGCCGAGCTCAAGCTTGAGGTGTGGGACTCGCCGAATTCGGCCGGTGTCATCATCGACGCCGTCCGGGCCGCGAAGATCGCGCTGGACCGCAAGATCGGTGGCCCGATCCTCTCCGCCTCCTCGTACTTCATGAAGTCCCCGCCGGTGCAGTACGCCGACCACGACGCGCACGCCGCCGTCGAGGGCTTCATCGCCGGCGAGGTCGAGCGCTGACGCGTTGACGCTTGACGGCAGGAGCGGGCTGCCGCCCGCGCCAAGCACCGCCGAGGGCCGGGTCCGCGAGGGACCCGGCCCTCGTCGTTCGTTCAGGCCAATTTCAGGTACGGCGAGAGCCGCAGCGGTTCGGCCGAGGCCGGCCCGGCGCGGTCACGACCAGGCGCGGCGCAGCGCGACCGCCGCCTCCAGCTCCAGCAGGGTCACCTTGCGCGGCAGCCCGCCGCCGAAGCCGACCAGCTTCCCGCCCGCGCCGACGATCCGGTGGCACGGCACGATCACCGGCACCGGGTTGCGGTTGCAGGCCACCCCCACCGCCCGGGCCGCACCGGGGTCACCCACCGCCCGCGCCACCTCGCCGTAGGTGAGCGTCTCCCCGTACGGGATGCGGGTCATCTCCCACCACACCGCCCGCTCGAACTCGGAACCCCGCCGCGCCGCCACCGGCACCGTGAACTCCATCAGCTCACCGGTGAAGTACGCCCGCAGCTCCGCCACCGCCCGCGCCGCCAAGGCGTCGCCGGGCTCCTCGGCCGCCGAGTCCACCCGGCCGAAGTGCGCCCCGCACACCGCTTCGGCGTCGGTGGCCACGGAGAACTCCCCGATAGGTGAGTCGAGCACGGTCCAGCGCATCCGGCCATTCTGCCCCGCCGGCACGACATCGAGGATTTTCCGCCGGCCAGGCAAGATTTCCCCGGCGCCGCGCGTCTGACAGTACGGAGGTGGACGGTGGCAGAGGTAGTCGACGGGGAGTTCACCGCGTTCGTCCACGAGCGGGGAGAAACGCTGCTGCGCATCGCGTACGCGCTGGCCGGCAGCCAGCACGGCGCCGAGGACCTGTTGCAGAACGCGCTCGCGAAGGCGTACGCCCGGTGGCCTCGGATCAGGGGCGACGCCGAGCCGTACGTGAAGCGGATCCTCTACCACGACCAGGTATCCCGCTGGCGGCGCCGGTCGCACCGCGCCGAGGTGTCGGTGGCCGTGCTGCCCGAACGGGCGGCGGAGCGGGATCTCGGTCAGGACAGCGACCTGCGGCTGCTGCTGCGCGACGCGCTGCGCCAGCTGCCGCCCCGGCAGCGCGCCGTGCTGATCCTGCGCTACCTGGAGGACCTGAGCGTCGAGGAGACCGCCGCGGCGCTGGGCTGCCGGCCCGGCACGGTGGCCAGCCAGACGTCCCGGGCCCTGGCCAAGCTGCGGGAGCTGGTTCCCGCACTCGACGAGCTGACGACGTTTCAGGAGGTGCCGCGATGAGCGCAAAAACCGAGGAGGCGCTGCGCGCCGCCGTACGCGACCTCGCGGACGAGGCCCGGAGCGCACCGGAACTCGCCGGCCGGGCCCTGCGGCGGGGCCGGAGCCTGCGCCGCCGACGCCGGGTGATCGCCGCCGGGGCCGCCCTCGCGGCGGCGGCCGTCCTCGCCGGGCCGTTCGTCTGGCTGCGGCCCGACCCGCCGGCGGGCCCGGCCCGGTGGGCGGCACCCCCGGGCACGGCGACGCCCTCGCCCACCGGCCCGGCGGCGGCTCCGCCACCGGCACCGGACTGGACGCGCAGCCCGCTGGCGCTGCCCGGTGGCTGGGTCCTCACCGGCGCCAGCTCCACCGGCACGCCGGCCGAGCTGGGCTACGCGCTGGACCGCTCGCGCGGCCGCTACGTCACCAGCCGGTACGAGGAGACCTGGGCGGCCCCGCGCGGCGGGGTGGCGGCGGTGGTCGACTACGAGCGGCGGGGCGAGTTGGGGCTGCTCGATCTGGGCACCGGGAAGGTCCGCTGGGTCACGGTCGGCTCGTTCATCATGACCCCGCACTGGTCGCCGGACGGCCGCCGGCTGGCGCTGACCCTGATGAGCAAGGACAGCGGCGCGTTCTCGCTCGGGGTGCTGACCGTCGGCACCGCCGAGTACCGCGCGTTCCCCGTCGACGGCGAGCGCTACCTCTGCACCGATCAGTGCTTCTTCACCTGGAGCCGGGACGGGAAGGAGGTGGCCCTCCAGCAGACCGACCCGGGCGCCGCCTTGTCGGAGTCCCAGCCGCACCCCCGGCGCGGGGTGCAGTTCTTCGCGCCGGACGACGGGCGCCCCACCCGCTTCCTGCCGGTCAAGGGCGACCCGGACGGCCCCTGGTCGTGGTCACCGGACGGCCGGTCGGTGGTGGTGAAGGGACCGGACGGCCCACGGCTGACCGAGGTGGCGACCGGCCGGACGATCGGACCGGCCCCGGCCACCGACGCCGCGTGGGTGGCCGACGACCGGTTGCTCTACCGGGACCGGCGGGCGAACGAGATGGTGCTGGTCGACCTCGACGGGCGGGAACTCACCCGGCAGGCCCTGCCCCCGGCGCTCGGTGCCGACACCACCCTGGCGGTGGCGCCCCGCTGACCGTCCGGGCGGCGGACGACCCTGCACGACGTCGATGCGGCCCGCCCCAGACCCGTCAGAGCAGGCTCACCCCGAGCAGCAGGGCACCCGCGCTCAGGCTCGCCCCGCCGGCGACCGTGAGCCAGATCAGCTTGTTCGGCTTCGTGTCGCTCGGGCGGACCACCGACAGGAAGAAGCCGAGCGGCATCAGGATCGGCGCGGCCACGAACAGCGTCCGGACCAGGGTCCGGCCGCCGTCCGACAGGTCGGCCGCGTCGACGTACGGGAGCACGGCCAGCGCGAGGAGCACCAGCACCCCGGCGTGCGCGTGTCCGGCGGTCCAGAGCCCGCGCCGGACGGGATTGTCCAGGTAGCCGGCCTTGCGCCGGGCGAGATGGGTGAGCAGGGTCAGTCCGCCGTACGCGATGGTCACGACGGTGATCAGCAGGATGCCCGCGGTGAAGCGGGTCGACTCGGACATGGCGCCTCCATCTAGTCATTGTAAAGATGAGCCGTCGGCGACATCTTGTCAATAGCTAGATTGGCCGATCATCGGGTTGCGCCAGGTGGCTAAGGTGCAGTGCGTGGCCACCGGTACGCAGGCGTTTCTTCTCATCGGCGGGGCGGGGATCGCCGTCCTGGCCCTCGCGCTGCTCGGCAACGGCCTGTTCCACCTCGGTCAGCCCGACGTCGACGGGCCGGTGACGCTGGAGGCGGTGGCCGGTTTCGTCGGGGCGTTCGGCTTCGGCGCGGCGATCGTCAACGAGCTGCTCGGCGGTCGTACGCCGGGGATGATCGCGGCGGCCGTGGCCGGCGGCGCGGTCGCCGCCGTGCCCACCGCCTGGCTGGCGGCCCGGCTCAGCCGGGCCGCGCGGCACATGCGCACCGACCCCACCCCCACCCGCGACCACCTGGTCGGGGCGATCGGGCTGGTCGTCACCCCGATCACCGCCGGCGGCTACGGCGAGGTCCGGGTACGCCTCGCCGGCCAGCCGGTCAAGCTCAACGCCCGCGCCGACGGGCCGATCCCGGTCGGCGCCCGGATCTTCGTGGTCGAAGCGCTCAGCGAGACCAGCGTGCACGTCGAAACCTACTGAACCCCCAGCACAGATCGGGAATGCCCATGCCCCTGCTCCTCGCCGTCGGCGGCGCGGTCCTCCTCGCCCTCCTGCTCGTCCTCTTCGTGCTCTCCCGGATCAAGGTGGCCGGCCCGAACGAGGCATTCATCGTCACCGGCCGCAAGGGCCGGACCACCCAGACCGCCGACGGCGGGCGGCTGACCGACATGTCCGGCCAGAAGGTCGTGCTCGGCGCGTCGGTCTTCGTCCTGCCCGTGGTGCAGAAGCTCCAGTCGCTCGACCTGTCCAGCCGGCGGATCGACGTCAGCATCCGGGGCGCGGTGAGCAAGCAGGGCATCCGTACCGAGCTGCACGGCGTCGCCATCGTCAAGGTCGGCGGCACCGAGGACGCGATACGGGCCTCGGCGCAGCGGTTCCTGCACCAGCAGGACGAGATCGACAACTTCACCCGGGAGGTGCTGGCCGGCGCGCTGCGCTCGATCGTCGGCCGGCTCACCGTCGAGGAGATCATCCGGGACCGGGCGGCCTTCGCCAGCGCGGTGGCCGAGGAGGCCGAGCACTCGATGACCAACCAGGGCCTGGTGCTGGACACCTTCCAGCTCCAGGACATCCTGGCCGAGGGGTCGTACCTGCAGGACCTGGGCCGGCCGGAGGCCGCCCGGGTGCTCAAGGACGCCGCCATCGCCGAGGCCCGGGCCCGCCAGCAGGCCGAGCAGGAGCGGCTGCTCGCCGAGGAGGCGATCGCCGAGGCCAACCGGAACCTGGCCCTCAAGCAGGCCGGCATCCAGGCCGAGATCGACGCCGCCAAGGCGAGGTCCGCCGCGGCCGGCCCGCTCGCCCAGGCCGAGCGGGACCAGGCGATCCTCACCGAGCAGCAGAAGGTGGCCGAGCGCAACGCCGAGCTGAAGCAGCGCCAGCTCGACACCGAGGTGCGCAAGCCGGCCGACGCGGCCCGCTACAAGGTCGAGCAGGAGGCCGAGGCGTCCCGCAACGCGGCCGTGCTCAACGCGGACGCGCAGCGGCAGGCCACCATCGCCGCCGCCCAGGCCGCAGCCGAGCAGTCCCGGCTCACCGGTGAGGGCGAGCGGGCCCGGCGGGCCGCGCTGGCCGAGGCGAACGCGATCGAGGGCGCCAAGGAGGGTGAGGCCGAGCAGCGCCGGCGCTCCGCCATCGCCGAGGCGATCGAGCGGGAGGGCCAGGCCGAGGCCGCGGCCATCCTGGCCAAGGGTCAGGCGGAGGCCGACGCGATGTCCCGCAAGGCCGAGGCGTTCGCCGCGTACGGCGAGGCTGCCGTGCTGGACCTGCTGGTCAAGGTGCTGCCGCAGGTGGTCGAGGCGGCCAGCGCGCCGATCGGCGCGATCGACAAGATGACCGTGATCTCCACCGACGGGGCGTCGTCGCTGACCAAGTCGGTGGCCGGGAACGTGGCGCAGGGCCTTCAGCTCGGCAGCGACCTGACCGGCATCGACCTGCCCGGGCTGCTCACCCGGCTGGGCGCCCAGCGCAACGGCACCGTCGTCGACGGCTGAGGTGTTAGGAGGGGCCCCCGCTCAACGCATTCTGTTGTCGAGGGGGCCCCGCTTAACACCCCGAGCCGGGGAACCCGGCGCACGGCGGCGCGGGGCGGATCGGGGCGGGGCGGTGGGGCGGTCAGGTGGTGATGCCTTCGGCGCGGGCCCAGCGCAGCAGCTCGGCCTCGGCCTCGTCCCGGTCCAGCGGGCCGCGCTCCAGGCGCAGCTCCTTCAGGTGCTTCCAGGCCCGGCCGACCACCGGCCCCGGCGGTACGCCGAGCAGTTCCATGATCGCGTTACCGTCCAGGTCGGGGCGGACCCGGGCCAGGTCCTCCTCGGCCGCGATCCGGTCGATCCGCTCCTCCAGCGCGTCGTAGTCGGCCGCCAGCTGGGCCGCCTTGCGCCGGTTGCGGGTGGTGCAGTCGGACCTGGTCAGCTTGTGCAGCCGGGTCAGCAGCTCACCGGCGTCGGTGACGTACCGGCGGACGGCCGAGTCGGTCCACTCGCCACGGCCGTACCCGTAGAAGCGCAGGTGCAGACCGACCAGCTTGGTCACCTGGGCGGTCACGTCCTTCGGGTAGCGCATGGCCTTCATCCGGGCCTTGGTGAGCCGGGCGCCGACCACCTCGTGGTGGTGGAAGCTGACCCGGCCGTCCGGCCCGACCGACTTGGTGGCCGGCTTGCCCGCGTCGTGCATCAGCGCGGCCATCCGGAGGACGAAGTCGCAGCCGTCGGACTCCATCGACATCGCGTTGCCGACCACGGTCAGCGTGTGCTCGTAGACGTCCTTGTGCTGGGCGTGCTCGTCGATGGTCAGCTTCAACCCGGTCAGCTCGGGCAGGAACCGCTCGGCCAGGCCGGTGTCGACCAGCAGCCGCAGCCCGGTGATCGGGTCGGCCCCGCAGAGCAGCTTGGTGAACTCGTCGCGGATCCGCTCGGCGGTGATCCGGTCCAGGTCGGTGGCCATCGCGGTCATCGCCGCCCGGACCTCCGGCGCGACGGTGAAGCGCAGCTGGGCGGCGAACCGCGCCGCCCGCAGCATCCGCAGCGGGTCGTCGCCGAACGACTCCCGCGGCGTGCCGGGGGTACGGATCACCTTCGCGGCGAGGTCGTCCAACCCGCCGTACGGGTCGGTGAAGCGGTGCTCGGGCAGGCTGACCGCCATCGCGTTGACGGTGAAGTCCCGGCGCCGCAGGTCCTCGGTGAGGCTGGTCCCGTACTCGACGATCGGGTTCCGGCTGACCTGGTCGTACGCCTCGGCGCGGAAGGTGGTGATCTCCAGCAGCAGGCCGTCGCGCTGGCAGCCGATGGTGCCGAACTCCCGGCCGGTCTCCCAGATCGCCTCGGCCCAGCCGTTGACGATCCGCAGCGTCTCGTCCGGGTGGGCGTCGGTGCAGAAGTCGAGGTCGTTGCCGAGCCGGCCGAGCAGGGCGTCCCGCACCGAACCGCCCACCAGGTGCAGTTCGTGCCCGGCCCTGGCGAACCGGCGTCCCAGCTCGTCGGCGACCGGGGAGACGCGGAGCAGTTCGGCGACGGCGTTGCGCTGCGCGGCGCTGAGTTCGCGGCGGTCGGCGGCGTGGGATGCGGAGGCTTCGGACATGGGATCGCCAGCCTATCGGGCCGGGGCAGGAACTGATCCGCCGGGCGCGGGTATGAAGCGGGCGTTGACTAAGGTCGTGGCGTGCGGGCCGGTGCCCGGCTCCGACGTACCCCTTGGAGGCTGGAGATGAGCGGCGGGCTCTACCGCAGCGCGAACGCCACGCCGCCCGGCGCGATCCCGCCCACGGACGAGGCGACCTTCATCTCGGCCGAGCCGCTGAACCAGCCGGCGGTGGAGGCGACCGCACCGCCGCCGGAGCAGGTTGCCGAGGGCAGCGCCGCCGCGAACAGCGCGGTGATGGCCGCCGGCAGCCTGGTCAGCCGGGGTACGGGGTTCATCCGCAACCTGATGATCGGCGCGGCGCTCGGCGGCGCCCTGGTCGGCGACGCGTACACCACGGCCCAGTTCCTGCCCAGCCAGGTGTACGAGTTCCTGCTCGGCGGGGTGCTCACCAGCGTGCTGATCCCGGTGCTGGTCCGGCGGCGTCGCTCCGACCCGGACCGGGGCGACGCGTACGCCCAGCGGCTGCTCACCCTGGCGGTGCTCACCCTGGGCGTGGCCGCGGTGCTCGCGGTGGCGCTGGCGCCGGTCATCACCCTGCTGTACGCGGGCGGCAAGGGCGCGGACTACGTCGGGCTGGTCAACAGCCTGTCCCGGCTGATGCTGCCGATGCTGTTCTTCACCGGCGTCAGCGCGCTGATCGCCGCGGTGTTGAACACCCGGGGTCACTTCGCCGCGCCGATGTGGGCCCCGATCCTGAACAACCTGGTGGTCATCGGCACCTGCGCGATCTACATCGCCACCTTCGGCACGGACCTGCTCCGGCCGGAGGAGATGGGGATGGCCCGGATCCTGGTGATCGGCGGCGGCACCCTGCTCGGCGTGGCGGTGCAGGCCGCGGGCCTGCTGCCGGCGCTGCGCAAGGTCGGCTTCCGGTGGAAGTGGCGGTTCGACTTCCGCGAGCTGGGGCTGCGCGAGCTGGCCAAGCTGGGCGGCTGGATGTTCTGCTACGTCGCGGCCAACCAGGTCGGCCTCTTCGTGATCGTCAACCTGCTCACCCGGGCGGCCGGCGAGGACAAGGCCGGCATCATGATCTACAACAACGTCTTCCTGTTGGTGATGATGGCGCACGGCATCGTCGCGGTCTCGATCATCACCGCGCTGATGCCCCGGATGAGCGCGGCGGCGGCGGACGGCCGGTTCGCCGACATCACCGCCGACCTGTCGCGGGGCATCCGGACGGTCACGGCGGTGCTCGCCCCGATCGCGATCTGCTACGCGGTGCTCGCCGGCCCGATCTCGGTGATGGTCTTCCGGTACGGCGCGTTCAACAGCCGCAGCGCCCTGCTCACCGCGACGGTGCTGCTGGTGGGCGCCCTCGGCCTGGTCCCGTTCGCGATCAGCCAGCTCTTCACCTTCGGCTTCTACGCGCTCCAGGACACCCGCACCCCGGCGCTGGTGATCGTGGGGGTGGTCGCCCTGCGGACCCTGCTCCAGTTCGTCTTCTACCTGGTCTTCCCGGCCAGCTTCGCGGCGGCCGGGATGATGCTGGGCAACGCCATCTCGTACGTGGTGGCGGTGGTCGCCTCGGCGATGCTGATCCGGCGGCGGGTCGGCCGGATCGGGCTGGGCCGGATCGCCCGGACCCTCGGCAAGGTGGCGGCCGCCGCGCTCGGCGCGACCCTGGTCGGGCTGCTGGTGGTCGCCCTGCTCCCGGGCGACGCGAGCGCCCTGAGCCGGGGGCACGCGTTCGGGCAGCTGCTGATCGGCGGCGCGGCGATCGGCCTGACCTATCTCGGGCTGGCCGCGCTCCTGCGGATCGGCGAGATCACGGAGGTGATCGGGATGGTGCGGCGACGGCTGGCCCGCTGAGCCCGTCCGCCACGCACCGTGACCAGCGATCACCAGGCTGGGGACGAGCCTGTGGATAACCCAGCGATTCGCGGGTCACCCACCGGTTCAGCCTGTGGACAACCAGCCGGAAGGATGAGTGACGAGGGGCCGATCCGGGGAACCCGGGGAGGCGGTGGCCCGGCCGCCACACCGGGAACCCCTGCTTCGACTACTTGCGGTCAACCTCTAGATTGGCTAGTACATGTGCCAGCAACGTGGCCGACAACGGTCACAACCGGACGCATCCACCGAGCCTTGGCACCCGCCGGGGACGGCGGGAAGATGACATGTCGAGGGCACAGGCAACCCGGGTAAGGTCGCTCTCGACGGGTACGGCAGGCGACGACGATCCGCGTCGACTCCGGCCGGGCCGGTTCCATCGCAGGCGGAGCGGGAAGCCACAATGCCCAGCAGCGCGGGTCCATCGATCGACACGATCACCGAGGGAGGACGGGTGACCCAGGTCGGCGAGGGTCAGGAGGCGGACGAGAGCGCTCCGCCAGTCATGACCTTCGGTGCTCCCACGGCCGGTGAGATCCTCGCCGAGCGGTACGAACTCGTCGAGCACATCAACAACGACAGCGCGGGCCGGCTGGTCTGGCGCGGGGTCGACGTCGTGCTCCGGCGGCCCGTCGCGGTGGTCATGCGCTACCCGGGCGGCGACTCCGCCACGGAGATGCTCCAGGCCGCCGTGGCGGCCAGCCGCGTCATCCACCCCAACCTGGTCGGCGTCTACGACGCGATCGACGAGGACGAGCGGGCTTACGTGGTCCGCGAGTGGGTGGACGGCCAGTCGCTGCGCGAGCTGGTCGGCGCCGACGGGCCGCTGGACCCGGCCCGGGCCACCGCCGTCGGCAACGCCGTGGCCAGCGCCCTCGCCGCCGTGCACGCCACCGGGATGGTGCACGGCAACCTGCACCCCGGCACCGTGATGATCAGTGACGAGGGCCGGGTGGTGCTGGCCGACGCGCGTACCGACGGCGCGGACAGCCAGGAGACCGACGTCCGGGCGGTCGGCGGGATCCTCTACTTCGCGCTCACCGGGCACTGGCCGCACGCCGAGGCGCCGCTGCACGGCGCGACCGCCGGGCACGGCCGGGCCGCCATCCCCGACGCGGTGCGGGACGCCGGCGGTGCCATCGCGGCGCCCCGGCAGGTCCGGGCCGGCGTGCCGGCGTACCTCGACGACCTG
The DNA here is from genome assembly GCF_040654475.1 of Micromonospora sp. NPDC050686. NCBI lineage: Bacteria > Bacillati > Actinomycetota > Actinomycetes > Micromonosporales > Micromonosporaceae > Micromonospora > Micromonospora sp. NPDC050686. Next base: position 81,653 of record NZ_JBFAID010000005.1, on the reverse strand, counting down.
ACCATGGACCTGCTCGACGCGCAGATCGCGCCGCCCGGCTCGGACGTGCTCGCCGCCGAGCTGGCCCGCCTCGACATCCCGGCCGACGACCACTTCCTGGAGAGCGCCGGCACGCTGCGCTTCACCGCCGGCCCCGACGACGACCCGTCGCCGTTGGCCGCCGCGGGTGGCCGCAAGGTCGCCATCGGCATCGCCGGCCTGCTCGCGGTGGCCCTGGTCGGTCTCCTGATCGGCATCAGCGCCCTGGGCGGTGGCGACGACAAGAAGGGCGGCACCGAGCCGGTGGCCCAGCCGTCCGCCAGCCAGCCGGCGGTCGAGGACACCACCCCGGCCACCGCGGCGGTCCGCAAGCTCGACATCAGCGACGTCAAGATCGTCGACCCGATCGGCAGCCGGGACGCGCTCCGGGGCGCCGACAAGGTGGTCGACGGGGACGAAAACGCCGGCTGGGAGACCCAGACCTTCTACAACAACCCCAAGTTCGGCAAGCTGAAGGAGGGCATGGGGGTCTGGATCGACCTGGGTGCCCCGCGCACCGTGAAGTCGGTGCAGGCGGTGCTCTCCGCCAGCGGCGCCTCCGCACAGATGTACGCCGGCACCGCGAACTTCCCGGACACCAAGTCGGGCGACGGCCAGCTCGTCGGCAGCTACCAGCCGGTCGGGGACGCCCTGGAGCAGTACGACGGCACCAGGATGACCTTCAGCAACGGCTTCAACGCCGACCAGAAATACCAGTACCTCATGCTCTGGATCACCGAGCTGCCGCAGAAGGAGGACGGCAGCGGCTACAAGCTCGGCGTCCAGGAGATCACGGTTCAGGGGTCGTGAGCCGGCCGCCGCGCCCCAGGCACCGCTTCCGCCGGACGTGGTGATGACCGATCGCGGTACGCAGCCGGCCGGTGGCGCCCGGCGCGTCGAGGCCGAGCTTCCGGGCGTCAGCGACCTCGAACTGATCCACGCCCACGTGGCCGGTGACCGGGACGCGTTCACCGAGCTCTTCCATCGGCACCGTGACCGGCTGTGGGCGGTCGCCCTGCGTACCGTGGGCGACCGCGAGGAGGCCGCGGACGCCCTGCAGGACGCGCTGCTCTCGGCGCACCGCGCCGCCGGCCGGTTCCGGGGTGACTCGGCGGTGACCACCTGGCTGCACCGGATCGTGGTGAACGCCTGCCTGGACCGGATCCGTCGCCGCCAGGCGCACCCCACCGTCCCGCTGCCGGACGGCAACCACGGCGACTCCGATCGGCCGGTCGGCCCGGAACCGGCCGCCCCGGTGCGGGACCACGACACCGCCCTGGTGGTCCGCCAGGCGCTGGCCGCGCTGCCCGTCGAGCAGCGGGCGGCGCTGGTCCTGGTCGACGTGCAGGGCTATCCGGTGGCCGAGGTGGCCCGGATCCTCGGCGTGGCCGAGGGCACGGTGAAGAGCCGCTGCGCCCGGGGCCGGGCCCGGCTCGCGGCGCTCCTCGGTCACCTGCGTACCGGCGCCGACGAACCGGTCGCCGCCGGGCGGCCGGACGTGCCGGGCGTCACCCCGGGGAACCCGCGGCCCGCGCCGGGCGTCGGATCGAGGTCGGGGCGTTCCCGACGGGAGACCGACGAGGAGAAGACGTGACCGCCCGGGGCTTCCGCGAGGTCGACCACGACCTGCTCGCCGACTACGTCGGCGGGGCGCTGGAGGGTACGCCGGAGCAGGACAACGTCGCCCGCCTCGTCGAGCGGGACCAGGCGTGGGCCACGGCGTACGCCGAGCTGACCGCCGCCCTGTCCCGGGTCCACGACGACCTGGCCCGGTGGGCCGGGCCCGAGCCCGCCATGCCGCTGGCCGTGACCGAGCGGATCGCCGCCGCGCTGGCCGGTGCCGGCCCGCTCGGCGCCGCCGGTGAGACGGGCGAACGCGATGCGGCCGGCGAACCCGAGGGGCCGGTCGGGACCGATCGGAGCGTCCTGCCCGCCCCCCGGACCGGCGGCACCCGGGCGGCCGGCCGGCCGAGTACCGGTGACGACCGGCCGGTCCGGCGCTCCCGGCCCGGCTCCGACGAGCGGGGTGGTTCCCGCCCGCCCGCCGGCCCCGGCCGGCGGAGCCGGCGCTGGACCCGGCTCGCCGGGCCGGCGGCGCTCGCCGCCGCCGTCATGGTGGCCGCCGGCCTCGGCCTCAACCAGCTGGCCCGCCCGTACTCGGCGAGCGACAGCAGCGGTGTCGCCGCCGAAGCGCCCGCCCACGAGTCCCAGCCCTCCATGGTCGCCCCGCTGGGTGCGGCGGTACCGCCGACGACGGCCAGCGGCACCGACTGGAATCCCGCCACCCTGGCCGGTGGGATGGTCGCGGATAGTGCCCGGACGTCGAAGGGGCCGCTGCCCGGCCCGGGCAGGGAGGCGGACAAGCGGCTGGCCGGGCCGGTGGGGCTGGACCGGCTCACCGATCCGGGCGCGCTCCAGTCCTGCCTGACCGAGATCACCACCGAGCACGGCACCGGCACGCTGACGATCATGGTGGTCGACTACGCCACCTTCCAGGGGCAACCGGCGCTGGTCGTCGACTTCGTGGACAGCACGGGCGCCCGATGGGCCTGGGTGAGCGGCCCGGAGTGCGGGGTGCCCGGTTCCGGCGCGGACACCCGCTACCGGTCCCGGGTAGGGTGAGATCGCCGCCGGGCGTCCGCTTTCGCACGTGACGTGACCCACCGGACGACCGGCGCGGGAATCCCCGCTTCGTACGATGACGTTCTGCAAGTCAGGTCGCCGACGACGTGGGCCGTCGGCACTCGAACCGGCATCGCCCCGGGCGCCACGCCCGCCGGGACGGATGACGAACACACACATCGGGAGACGGCAGTGGACGAGGTCCGCAACCTGATCATCATCGGCTCCGGGCCGGCCGGTTACACGGCGGCGGTCTATGCCGCGCGCGCCAACCTCAAGCCGCTCGTCATCGAGGGCGCGCAGTCCGGTGGCGCCCTGATGACCACCACCGAGGTGGAGAACTTCCCCGGCTTCGCCGACGGCATCCTCGGGCCCGAACTGATGGACAACATGCGCAAGCAGGCCGAGCGCTTCGGGGCCGAGTTCCTCACCGACGACGTGACCCGGGTCGACCTGAAGGACACCGGTGAGGTCGGTTCGGACGCGGTGAGCACGGTGTGGGTCGGTGAAACCGCGTACCGGGCGAAGGCCGTGATCCTCGCCACCGGTTCGGCCTGGCGCCCGCTGGGCGTGCCGGGCGAGCAGGAATACCTGGGCCACGGCGTTTCTTCCTGCGCGACCTGCGACGGCTTCTTCTTCCGCAACCAGCACATCGTGGTGGTCGGTGGCGGCGACTCCGCGATGGAGGAGGCGAGCTTCCTCACCCGGTTCGCCGAGTCGGTCACCATTCTCCACCGGCGCGACAGCTTCCGGGCCAGCAAGATCATGGCCGACCGGGCGCTGGGCAACGACAAGATCAAGGTCGAGTGGAACACCGTGGTCGAGGAGATCCTCGGCGACGACGGCAAGGTCAGCGGCGTACGGGTCCGCAACGTGCACACCGGCGAGAGCAAGGTGCTCGACGTCACCGGGGTCTTCGTGGCCATCGGCCACGACCCGCGCAGCGAACTCTTCCGCGACCAGGTGGAACTGGACGACGAGGGGTACGTGAAGGTGACGGCGCCCAGCACCCGCACCAGCATCCCCGGCGTGTTCGCCGCCGGCGACCTGGTCGACCACACCTACCGGCAGGCGATCACCGCGGCCGGTACGGGCTGTGCGGCAGCCCTGGACGCCGAGCGTTTCATCGCCACCCTGGCCTGACCGGGTCCCCGCCCCCCGGCGGGCACCGAGCAACGTTGCTCCGCCCCGGCGGCGGAGCGCACGACAGGAACGAAAACCCCCGGAGGAGGGTCATAGTGGGAGCAACAAAGGTCGTCACCGACGCGAGCTTCGCCGCCGACGTGCTGAAGTCCGACCGGCCGGTGCTGGTCGACTTCTGGGCGGAGTGGTGCGGCCCGTGCCGCAAGGTGTCGCCGCTGCTGGAGGAGATCGCGGGCGAGATGGGTGACCAGGTCACCATCGTCAAGCTCAACATCGACGAGAACCCGGAGACCGCCCGGACCTACCGGGTGATGTCCGTGCCGACCCTCACCGTGTTCAAGAACGGCGAGCCGGTGCAGTCCATCGCCGGCGCCAAGCCCAAGGGCGAGCTGGTCAAGCTGATCCAGTCCGCGCTCTGACCGATCACCGGCACGCCGGAACCCCGCGCCCCTCGGCGGACGCGGGGTTCCGTCTTTTCCGGGCTGACCTGCGCGGACCCGGCACCACCGGCGTCCGGCAGCGCTTAGCCTCAAGCGGGGCGACCGGGGTACCCGTCCATCGGCGCACCCGTGCTGCGAAGGGGGTCGAACGTGCGTCCGATCCGACCCGGTGACCGGGGACCGGCGGTGACGGAGATCCGCGCCGTGCTGACCGGCCTGGACCTGCTCACCCCGGCCGACGGCGGTGACAGCGACGAGTTCGACCCGCCCACCGAACGCGCCGTTCGCGCGTTCCAGCAGTCCCGCGGCCTGAGCGTGGACGGCCGGGTCGGTGCGGAGACCTGGCGGGCGCTGGACCAGGCCCGCTGGCGGCTGGGTGCCCGGACGCTGTACCACGCGGTGCCCGAGCCGCTCACCGGCGAGGACGTCCGGACACTCCAGGAACGCCTGCTGGAGATGGGGTACGACGTGGGCCGCGCGGACGCCGTCTACGGCGTGCAGACCTCCCGGGCGGTGGCCCAGTTCCAGCGTGAGGTCGGGCTGAAACCGGACGGGGCGTGCGGGCCGTACACCATGGGGGCGTTGCGGCGGCTCGGCCGCAAGGTGGTCGGCGGCCGGCCGCAGTGGTTGCGGGAGTCCGACGCGATCCGCCAGTCCGGTCCGAACCTGGTCGGCCGCACCGTCGTGATCGACCCCGGCCACGGCGGCACCGACCCGGGCCAGGTGGTGCCGGACGGCCCGCTGCGCTGGACCGAGGCCGACCTGGCGCACGACCTGGCCAGCCGGCTGGAGGGGCGGCTGGCCGCCTCCGGGGTACGGGTGCAGCTCACCCGCGGGCCGGCGCCCCGGACCTGCCTGCCGGACGCCGACCGGGCGGAGCTGGCCAACTCGCTCGGCGCCGACGTGTTCATCTCGCTGCACACCGACGGGCACGCCAACCCGGCCGCCGAGGGCGTGGCGACCTACCACTACGGAACGGACAACGGGGTCACCTCGGCGACCGGTGAACGGCTCGCCGGGCTGGTGCAGCGGGAGATCGTCGCCCGGACCGGGCTGCGGGACTGCCGCACCCACGCCAAGACCTGGGACCTGCTCCGGCTCACCCGGATGCCCGCGGTACGCGTCGAGGTCGGCTACCTCACCTCGGCCGCCGACCGGGCCCGCCTGGTCGACCCGCGGTTCCGCGACCGGGTGGCGGAGGCGATCGTCGCCGCCGTGCAGCGCATGTACCTGCCCGTCGAGCGGGACGTGCCGACCGGCTCGCTCGACGTCAGCGAGCTGCGCGCGGTGGTCACCGCCGGCACCGTGGTCGACTGAACTGCCGCCGTCCCGCGCCGGTGGGCCGTGGAGTGCCCGCCGGTCAGCGGCCGGCGGAACGGGTGGCCGGGGCGGGACGGACCGGGCGGAGCAGGGTCTCCGGGCTCATCGAGCCGAGCAGCTTCTCCAACGCGTACTCGACGTCGGACTTCCAGGACAGCGCGGTGCGCAGCTCCAGGCGCAGACGGGGATAGCGGGGGTGCGGGCGGACCGTCTTGAAGCCCACCGACAGGAAGTAGTCGGCCGGGGCGACGCAGCCGCTCACCAGCTCGTCCACGTCACCGAACTTCGCGTCGCCGAACGCCTCGATCGCCTTGATGCCGCGTTTGGTGAGGTCGCGGGCGACCCCCTGGACCAGCATCCGGCCCAGGCCGCCACCGGCGAACGCGGGGATCACGTGGGCGGTCATCAGCAGCGCCGCGTCGGCGGAGACGGGCGAGGTGGGGAAGGCCATCGAGCGGGGGACGTAGGCCGGTGGGGCGTACATGACGAAACCGGCCGGCATCCCGTCGACGTACGCGAGCTTGCCGCAGGAGCCCCACTCCAGCAGGGTCTGGGAGACCCAGGCCTCCTTCTCCAGGCCGGGGTCGCCGGCCGCGCAGGCCCGCTCGGCGGAAACCGGATCAAGTTCCCAGAAGACGCACTCCCGGCATGGACGAGGCAGGTCCTCCAAGGTGTCCAGGGTCAGACTGACCAGACGTCGCGACATTGGCGCATCCCCACACTTAGGCTCAGAGGTGAAACCACCGCGGTACGACGCCGCCGCCTTCCTGCCCCCGACGAGCGATCGTACGCCGCCACTCGACCGTACGGGAGAGGACGCGCGAACGCCCGCCGTCGGTGCCCCACCGGGGTCCGGGATGTGGACCTCCACCGCGTGGTGGAGTCGCTGGTGGGCGGGGCGAACTAGGATCGACGAATCGCTGCCCGCGCCGCCATGGTCGCCGGCGACCCGGGTACCACCCGGGTGGGAGCCATTCGACACGCGATCGAGGTGATGTCATGACCGGCACGACACTCGACGACTACACCGACCGGTACGCCCGGCGGGTGCGCGGGATGACCGCCTCGGAGATCCGGGCGCTCTTCGCGGTGGCCAGCCGGCCGGAGGTCGTCTCGCTCGCCGGTGGGGCCCCCTACATCGCCGCGCTGCCGCTGGACGCGGTCGGCGAGATGCTCGGCCGGCTCGGTTCCGAGCACGGCGCCACCACCCTCCAGTACGGCATCGGCCAGGGCACCCCGGAGCTGCGCGAGCGGATCTGCGAGGTGATGGCCCTCTCCGGCATCGACGCGTCCTGCGGCGCCTCGCCGGACGACGTGGTGGTGACGGTCGGCGGCCAGCAGGCGCTCGACCTGGTGGCGCGCCTCTTCCTCGACCCGGGCGACGTGGTGCTCGCCGAGGGCCCGACGTACGTCGGCGCACTCGGGGTGCTCCAGGCCGCCCAGGCGCAGGTGGTGCACGTGCCGATGGACGACGAGGGGCTGATCCCCGAGGCGTTGGAGGTGGCCATCGCCGACCTGGCCCGCGCCGGCCGCCGGGTGAAGTTCCTCTACACCATCCCCACCTACCAGAACCCGGCCGGCGTGACGCTGAGCGAGCAGCGGCGGGAACGGGTGCTGGACATCTGCGAGCGGGCCGGGCTGCTGGTGGTGGAGGACGACCCGTACGGTCAGCTGGGCTTCGAGGGCGAGGCGCCGTTGCCGCTGCGGGCCCGCCGCCGCGAGGGCGTCTTCTATCTGAGCACCTTCTCCAAGACCTTCGCGCCCGGGCTGCGGGTCGGCTGGATCCTCGCCCCGCACGCGGTCCGCGACAAGCTGGTGATCGCCAGCGAGGCGCAGATCCTCTGCCCCAGCGCGTACGCCCAGGCGGCGGTCACCACGTACCTGTCCACCATGCCGTGGCAGGAGCAGCTGAAGGTCTACCGCGAGGTGTACCGGGAGCGCCGGGACGCCCTGCTCGACGCCCTGGACGACATGATGCCGGCCGGCACCACCTGGACCACGCCCGGTGGTGGCCTCTTCGTCTGGGCCACCCTGCCCGACGGGCTGGACGCCAAGGCGATGATGCCCCGCGCCATCGCCGCCCGGGTCGCGTACGTGCCGGGCACCGGCTTCTACGCCGACGGGTCGGGCAGCGGCAACATCCGGCTCAACTTCTCCTTCCCGCCGCCGGAGCGGATCCGCGAGGGGGTCCGCCGGCTGGCCGGGGTGATGGAGCAGGACATCGCCATGCGGCGGATCTTCGGGCCGGTGGACCGTCCCGAAATCCGGCGGGGCCGTCCCGGCGCGGACGCCCCCGGACCCGACTTGGCATGATTCCGGCATGGCTGCCACCCCCGCCGAACGTTCCCTGGTGACCGACCCCGCCACGACGGGCGAACTGCACGTCCTGGTGCTCGCCGGTGGGCTCTCCTACGAACGGGACGTGTCGCTGCGCTCAGGGCGCCGGGTGCTCGACGCGCTGCGCGGCGCCGGGCTGGAGGCCGAGCTGCGCGACGCGGACGTTGCCCTGCTGCCGGCGCTCGGCGCGGACCCGCCGGACGCCGTGGTGATCGCGCTGCACGGCGCCACCGGGGAGGACGGCTCACTGCGCGGCGTGCTCGACCTGTGCGGCGTGCCGTACGTCGGATGCGACGCGCGGGCGTCCCGGCTCGCCTGGGACAAGCCGTCGGCGAAGGCGGTGCTCCGCGAGGCGGGCATCCCCACCCCGGACTGGGTGGCGTTGCCGCACGACCGGTTCTCCGAGTTGGGCGCGGTGGCCGTGCTGGACCGGATCGTGGACCGGCTGGGGCTGCCGCTGATGGTGAAGCCCGCCCAGGGCGGGTCTGGGCTCGGCGCCGCGGTGGTCCGGGACGACGCGGCGTTGCCCGCCGCCATGGTCGGCTGCTTCGCGTACGACTCGACCGCGCTGGTGGAGCGCTACGTGCCCGGCAAGGACGTCGCCGTGTCGGTGCTGGACCTCGGGGACGGGCCGCAGGCCCTGCCCGCGGTGGAGATCGTGCCCCGCAACGGCGTGTACGACTACGCGGCCCGCTACACCGCCGGCCGCACCACCTGGCACGCTCCGGCCCGGCTGGAGCCGGAGGTGGCGACCGCGGTGGCCGACGTCGCGCTCGCCGCCCACCAGGCGCTGGGCCTGCGCGACCTGTCCCGGGTGGACCTGATCGTCGACGCGGACGGCCGGCCTCACGTGCTGGAGGTCAACGTGTCACCCGGCATGACCGAGACCTCACTGCTTCCGCTGGCGATCCAGGCCGGCGGCCTGGACTTCGGCCGGGTGCTCGGCACCCTGGTCACCCGGGCCGTCACCCGGCACCGCCAGCCCGTCGCCGGGCACCGCTAAGCCTGTCACCCGGCACCGCTCAGCCCGCCGGGCGGCACCGCTAGCCCGTTGGCGGTGCGTGCGGCCCCGGCGCCGCGTCAGGCGGATCCCGTGCCGGGCGCGGGCTGCTCCTCGTCATCGTCCTCGGGCGCCGGCGCCTCCTCGGCGGCCTCGATCACCGACGCCGGCTCGTCCGGCTCACTCGCCGGCTCGGCGGCCGGGCCGGACAGGCTCGACGGTGCCTGCCACTGGATGCGCGGCGGTTCGGCGAGTGGGCGCCCGCCGAACTCGGCCAGCCAGGCGGCGACCATGGCCAGGTTCTCCCGCCACCGCGACTCCGGGATGGGCGGCAGGATCGAATCCCAGAGGGGCAGGAACGTCCCCCGCAACTGGAGCTGCCCGTACGGCCGGGCGAGGAACCACATGTGCAGGTGCGCCGACCCGTCTCCCCAACGGTTCACGTGCACCCGCGCAACGCCGTCGAGCGACCGGATCGCCCGCTCCAGACGGACGGTCATGACACCCAACTCGGCGGCGAGCAGGTTGGGCAGGTCCCCGAGGTCGAGGTGCGACCGGGACTCCAGGATCAACACCATCGGCAGGCCGGTGGGCCGGTCCATGGCCCGCACCCGCCACCGTTCGCCGACCCAGATGTACGCCTCGTCGGGAGCCTGGCAGGCGGTGCAGTCGCGGTTACCTTCGCCCTTACGGAGCGGCTCCTCCGCGACGGGGTCCTCGATGTGCTTGACGCGGATGTCGCCCTCGAAGGGAAAGGATGGCCACTGGGTGAAGTCCGGAACTGAGGGAGGGGTGTCGGGCACGAGGGTGACCCTAACCGAGCCGACTGCAAGGAGGGATCCCCTGCCATCGCTTTTCGTGCAGCGGAGGGTCCCTATCAACACCCGCGCCGCAACAGCGGCTCACGGCTCCTCGGCGTACGTCGGAGCCTCTGTACAGGGCCGCTGAGATCCACAGCACACCCCGTCATCCACAGGCTCACACCCTGTTTTACGCGGGGTTTCACGTGAAACAGGTCAGCCTGTGGAAAACCCCTGTGGATAACTTTTACGCTGGCCCTGCTCTTCCAGAGGCCCCGAGTGCACCTCTCGCCAAGGCCCTCGCACGCTGGCCGCGACCATCAGCCCCGCTGGCTCGATCGGTCTCCCGTCGCCGTCGGTCGCCCGGGTTCACCCGATCGTCGGCGCTCGTTCTGCACGCTCGTCAGGCCGGGCCGGACGCGCCCTTCCTCCCTAACGAGCGAACCGCGGAAGGGGTGCCCGTTTGCAACGGGTGGTCTCGACGCGCTCCCTGAGCCGGCAGGGTCCGGGCCGCCGGGCAGGTGCAGTACGGCGGAACGGGATTGCCGGGTACGACGCAGATCCGGCCCGCCTGGGTCGCCGCAGCGGTGCGTCGATGACTGGTTCGCCGGCTGAGGTCCCGAGCCGGGCCCCTGGGGCGTGGTTCGGTCGGGGTCAGCGTTCGAGGCTGCTCGGTTCGAGGCTGCTCGGCAGCCTGGCAGCGTGACGGCGCCACCTCCACCAGGCCCGGCGCAAAGGACGCGGCGGCCCCGCGGAAGCGAGGGCTGGGGACCGCCCGACGTCAGTCGAGCGATCGGGGGCGTGAGAGGCGCTGAGGCGCCCTGGGGCGGCCTTGCCCGGCCCTGATGCGTCAAGGACGCGCCGAACGGCCCCGGAGAGGGCTCAGGAGTGAGGAAAGGCCATCACAGCCAGGAGGGCGGGCGATGGCGCCCACACCCACGAAGGAGGGCGGGGCTTCGGCTCGACTTCAAAGAGGGCCGGCCTGTGCATTACCGAGTGCGCTGGGCTGGACCAGATCCCTCGACGTGATCTCCGTCAGTGCGCCGGATCGGAACGGTGGCCGGCGCAGTAGCGACGTCGATCGCCGCCGCCGGTTTCACGTGAAACAGCGACGCGGCTGGCGCCTGGCAAGCAACCGAAGACCGGCGTATGAGAGCACCGGCTGGCAGGTGCGAGATCGGCGAGGGCAGCTCCAGCCTCGTTCCCGACACGCCAAGTCTTCGGCATGGCTCCGTTCGACGGTGCGACGCCGGAGGCGCACTTCCAGTCGACGCGGTACCGGGCGATTGAGGGTGCCCGGGTCACTGCCGGCCGCGTGCCGATCGAATGCTTCCGGGCCGTCGAGCAATGCTGCGCCGGCAGGTCGAATCGTCGGTGCGGCGCCTCCCCGTTGCGGCGCCTCCCCGTTGCGGCGCCTCCCCGTTGCGGCGCATCGTCGCTTGCCACATCTCGTTGCGGCGTCTCCCCGGCAACCGCATCGCCTGGCTTAGCGGAAGACGGAACGGCAAGGAGTGGCGATCGCTCGACAACTCAGGTCGGTCCCGGCAACGGCGGCCGACCACTGCCCCTCGGGCACCGTGTCGGGGTTTCACGTGAAACGGCTCAACCGATACGCGCTGGCGATCGGATTGGCTCCCGAGCCGGACACCGTCCGCCCGCGAGCGCCCTGGCGGCGCACGTCGGTCGCACGCCGACTGCACCGACCGCGGAAGCTGTCGGTCAACGTCTGGCATCGGAGACGTGTCGGTGGGCCGGCCACGCCGTTCGGTCTCAGACTGAACCGGTCTGAGACCGGTGGCGTCAGAACTGTGGTCGGTGGCGCGACCGGTCGGGCGCGACGGGCCTAACCGGGCGACGGGCGACGGGCGACGGGCGACGGGCGACGGGCGACGGGCGACGGGCGACGGGCGACGGGCGACGGGCGACGGGCGACGGGCGACGGGATTGTTGGGCAGACCGCTTGCTCTCAAGACCGCGGCTCACGCCATCGGACCGACCCAGCATGATCCGGGAGGCTGGCCATCGCCCATCCGCTCCAGCACCCGCCCACGTTTCACGTGAAACCTGCGAGCTGCTACAACCCCTCGGAGCGGTGCCGGGGCGGCAGCCGGAGCCGTCCGACACCAGATTCCACACCATCGGTCGGTCCCGCCACTTCGATGCCAGCACGCCCGCCTGAGCGAGAGCGACGCCGGCCGCGTCCCCCTGATATCGGGACACGCGGCCGGCGTCGGCGAGGCTCGGTCAGTCTTCGGGCTCGTCGCCCTTCATCACGCCGATGATGCCGACGATCCGCTCGAGGTCGTCGACGGTGGCGAACTCAATGGTGATCTTCCCCTTGCTCCGCCCGATGTCTACCTTCACCCGGGTGTCGAAGCGATCGGAGAGCCGATCTGCCAGGTCGGTCAGCGCCGGTGCGTGCGGCTTCGGCCGGCGCTTGGCGGCGGGAGCCTTGGCCGGCCCATCGGCCAAGGCCAGCGCCACCACCTCCTCGGTGGCCCGCACGGAGAGCCCTTCGGCGACGATCCGGAGCGCCAGTTGCTCCTGCGCCTCGGCGTCGTCGAGGCTGAGCAACGCCCGGGCATGGCCGGCGGAGAGGACGCCCGCAGCCACCCGGCGCTGCACCTGCGGCGGGAGGTTGAGTAGCCGGATGGTGTTCGAGATCTGTGGTCGGCTGCGGCCGATCCGGCGCGCCAGCTCCTCGTGGGTGGCACCGAACTCTTCCAGCAGCTGCTGGTAGGCGGCCGCCTCTTCGAGCGGGTTGAGGTTGGCCCGGTGAATGTTCTCCAGCAGGGCGTCGCGCAGCATCGCGTCGTCCCGGGTGTCCCGGACGATCGCGGGAATGGTTTCCCGGCCGACCGCCTGGGCCGCCCGCCAACGCCGCTCACCCATGACGAGCTCGTACTTGTCCGGGTCGAGCTGGCGTACGACGATCGGCTGGAGGAAGCCGACCTCCCGGATCGAGGTTTTCAACTCCTCCAGGGCGTCCTCGTCGAAGACGTGCCGGGGCTGCTTGGGGTTCGGCACGATCGCGTCGACCGGGATCTCGGCGAACCGGGCCCCCGGGACCGGGCTGAGTTCCGGCTCCGGCTGGGCCTCCGATGCGGGCGCCGACAGCTCTGCCGAGGGGGCCTCCGAAGGCCCGGGCAGGATGGCCGGGCTCACCGTCTGCGGGCCGGGCGCCGTGTCCGTCGTACCGTCGGCCGGCGCCGGACCGGTCGGGATGAGCGCGCCGAGCCCGCGTCCCAGACCGCCACGGGGTCGGTTCTTCATGCCACGCCTCCCAGCGGGTTGTCCGTACTACGCATGCCGGCTCACCGGCTCCTTGGCTCCGCGCTCGGCGATCTCCTGCGCGGCCTCGAAGTAGCTGGTGGCACCCCGGGAGCCGGGGTCGTAGGTCATCACGGACTGCCCGTAGCTCGGCGCCTCGGAGACGCGCACGTTGCGGGGAATCACCGCCTGGAGCACCTTGTCGCCGAAGTGGTTTCGGACGTCCTGCTCGACGGCGTCGGCCAGCCGGGTACGCCGGTCGTACATGGTGAGCAGAATCGTCGAGACCTCCAGCGCCGGATTCAGGTGCTGGCGGACCAGGTTGATGTTGTTGATCAGCTGGTTCAACCCCTCCAGCGCGTAGTACTCGCACTGGATGGGGATGAGCACCTCCTGCGCGGCCACCAACGCGTTGACGGTCAGCAGGCCGAGCGACGGCGGGCAGTCGATGAACACGTAGTCGAAGTCGCCGGGGTGGGCGGCGATCGCCCGGGCGAGGCGGGACTCCCGGGCGACCACCGAAACCAGCTCGATCTCGGCGCCGGCCAGGTCAATGGTCGCCGGCACGCACCACAGGTTGGGGATGCCGTCCACGGCCTGAGCCACCTCGGACAAGGGCATGCTGTTGATCAGGCAGTCGTAGACGTCCGGGATGCCGGTGTGGTGCGGCACGTCGAGCCCGGTGGAGGCGTTGCCCTGCGGGTCGAGATCGACCACGAGCACCCGGTTGCCGTGCAGCGCGAGGGCCACCGCCAGGTTCACCGTGGTCGTGGTCTTACCCACGCCGCCCTTCTGGTTGGCGACGCACATGACCCGCGTCCGCTCCGGTCGAGGCATGGTCACCTCGCCACTCGGATTGAGGATCTGCACGGCGCGCCTCGCCTCCATAGCCAACGGTGGATCATCCTCTTCGCGCGTCGAAGTTTCACGTGAAACGTACGCAGCCCCGTCCGGTTGAGCGTACGGGGCGACCGTCTCCCCTGCGGCCCCCGCCGGCGTGGCGTCCGGGACTGCTCGTGCGACGGGCTGCTGTGGCACCGCCGCTCCGGTAGCCGGCGGCTCGAAGCGCACGGGCGCCGCCACGTTGCGGCGCGGCTCCACCGGCCGCGCCCCGGGCAGGTTCGCCGGCCGGCTCGGGCCGTCGGATCCCGCCACCCCCGGCAGGTTCGAAGGCCGACTCGGGCCGTCGGACCCGGCCACCCCCGGCAGGTTCGGCGGCCGGCTCGGGCCATCGGACCCGGCCACCCCCGGCAGATTCGCCGGGCGACTCGGGCCGTCAGATCCCGCCCGCGCCGACGGCACCGGGCCCGGCGCACCGGTGTTCGGTCCGGCGTCTCCGGGCGGTACGGCGGGGACGCCGGTCGGGGGCACGTCCCGCTGGACGACGGGATCGCAGTTCGCGGCGGAATCGGTCGACTCGCCGGCTGATCCGCTGTGCTGGTCGGTTTCACGTGAAACACGGTCCGTTGTGGAGGCTGAGCCGTCCGAACCGTTCACCCGTGGGTCGTCGTACCTGCCGTCGTCATGCACCTGTCATCCCTGCCCGCTCCGGATGTCGGTCCGCACCCCGTCAACTGGCCTCGCACGCCCGCTCCGCCGGGCGGCCGGCCCTCCGGGAGCGGCCCGGACCGATGCCTTGCGGTGCCGTCCGCTCCACACTATCGACGCTCGGCCAGCCTACGGCGCACAGGCGCGGCGGGTCCATGTCGGGTGCTCATCCCGTTACGTGTCCAACGACGGAACACCTGACGGGAAGCCCGATTACGCGCACCGATAGAGATCGGGATCACCGGCGGGCCGACGCGGAACGCCACCCTGACCGACCGAGAGGTAGCGACGGTGACGAGAGGGACCGACGAGGAGAGGGACCGACGAGGACGAGGAGTAGCGACGAGCGACGAGCGGGCCGAGGCCCACCCCCGGTTGTCGTGACCGAGGAGCGAGGGAAGGGCCACGGACGACGCCGGACGTCAGCGTCCCCGCCGACGGGCCGCCCGGGAGGCCTTTGCTCCCCGCGGCACCGTCATCCGCTCCCGAACGATCTCGACCACCGTGGTCGGCGGGTCGATGATCCCGGTGCCGCACCGGTGCACGACCGGCTCGCCACCGCCGGCGCGGGCCACCGCCGCGGCGTGCTCGGCGATCTCCTCCTGCGCGGAGGCGCCCTTCAGCGCGACCACCCGTCCGCCCCGTACCGCCAGCGGCAGGCACCAGGCGGCCAACCGGTCCAGCGGGGCCACCGCGCGGGCGGTGACCACGTCCCCACGGAACGGACCGACGCCGGTCGCTCCGGAGGCCGCCTCGTCGGCGCGGCCGCGGAACACCCGCACCGAGCGGGTCAGCCCGAGCTGCTCCACCGCCTCGACGAGGAAGGAGGTCCGGCGGGCGAGCGGCTCGACCAGGGTGACCTCGAGATCGGGTCGGGCGATCGCCAACACCAGGCCGGGCAGCCCCGCGCCGGAGCCGACGTCGATGACCCTCGCGCCCGCCGGGATGCGCTCCGCGACGGCGGCGCAGTTGAGCAGGTGCCGGTCCCAGATCCGGGGCGCCTCGCGGGGTCCGATCAGGCCGCGGACCACGCCGTCGGTGGCGAGCAGTTCCGCGTACGCGGCGGCCAGGTCGAGCCGGTCGCCGAAGAGGGCACGGGCGGCACCCGCCAGCTCGGCCGGCAGCACCACCTCCGACGGTCCGGCGGCGGGCGGTACGGCCTCCGGTTCGTCGGGGAGGGACGGGGCGGGGACAGGGGACGGCCCGGGCGGCGTGCCACCCGGGCCGGGAACGTGCTGGTCGCCCACTCGGTCAGTCCGCCGGGCTGACGACGATGCGCCGGTTGGGCTCGACGCCCTCCGACTCGCTCTCCACGCCGCTCATCGCGTTGACGACGTCGTGCACGCACTTGCGCTCGAAGGCGGACATCGGCTCCAGCCGCACCGGCTCGCCGTACTCCTTGACCTTCTCCACCGCGTTCTTGGCGACCGCGGCCAACTCCTTGCGCCGGGTGGCCCGGTATCCGCCCACGTCGAGCAGCAGCCGGCTCGGCGAGCCGGTCTGCCGGAACACCGCCAGCCGGGCCAGCTCCTGAAGCGCCTCCAGGGTGGCGCCCCGCTGGCCGACCAGGCTCTGCAGCCGCCCACCGACGACCTCGACCATCGGCCGGCCACCAGAGACCAGCTCGTCGATGTCACCGTCGTAGTCGAGGACGTCGAGCAGGCCCTCGATGTAGTCGGCGGCGATCTCGCTCTGCCGGAACAGCTCGCTCTCGGCCGGGGCCTTCCGCTCCCGCGTGCCGCCCTCGGCGTCGGTCTCCGCCACGTCGTCCTGGGCCGCCAGGTCGTCCTGGTCCGTGGTCGAAGCGTTCTCCTCGTCCACGGCCGGGTCGACGCTGGGAATGCTGGTGTCGGTCACGGTCTCATCTCCGTACTCGCTCGGCCGGACCGTCGGGTCCGCTGGTCTCCCGGGGCCGGCGGGAGGTCGCCGGTGCCCACGGGCAGGTCTGTACGGGCCAGTTTCGCCCGCGCCCGCGCGGTGCGCGGTGGGTTCGCCGACGGCGCCGGCCGGGTGGCGGCGGCTCGATCGACGGGACCGGCCGCCACCGGGGTTGTCCCGGCGGCGGCCGACAAGCTCAGCCCTGCCGCTTGGCCGGGCGGTTCTTCTTCGGGTTGACCGGCCGCGCGCCCGGCTTCGGCCCGGCGACCTTCGGCGCGGTGGGCTTGGCGGGGGCCTGGGGAGCCGGCTTGCGGCCGAACAGCCCGCTGTTCTTGGCCGGCTGCACCGGACCGCGGATCGCGCCGCCGGCCTTGGTCGGGGTGGTCACCGGCGGCGGGAACTTGCGCAGCACCCACTGCTGCTGGCCGAGGGTGAAGAGGTTGTTGGTGACCCAGTAGATGATCACACCGATCGGGAAGATGGCGCCGGAGATCAGCAGCGACGCCGGGATGCCGTACAGCATCAGCCGCTGCACCATCCGCTGCTGCGGGTCCTCGGCCCAGCCGGTCTTGAGGATCATCTGACGGCTGGTGAGATAGGTGGTGAGCATCATGATCAGCACCAGGACACCGGCGATCACCTTCACGGTGGTGCCGTTGGCCTGCAGCCGGGCCAGCTCGTCGACGGTGGAGCCGAACTTGCCCGCGATCGGCGCGGTGAAGATCTTCGCGTTCGAGGCGCTGTCGAACTGCTCAACCGACCAGCCGTAGAGTTCCTTGTTCTTCTTCTCCGGGTCGAGGCGGCGCAGCACGTGGAAGAGGCCCAGGAAGACGGGGATCTGGAGGAACATCGGAAGGCAGCCCATCAACGGGTTGGCCTTTTCCTTCCGATAGAGCTCCATCATCTCCTTCTGGAGCGTCTCCCGGTCACCCTTGTGCTTCTCCTGCAGCTCCTTGACCTTGGGCTGGAGCGCCTGCATCGCCCGCTGCGACTTGATCTGCTTGACGAAGACCGGGAACAGGATCACCCGGACCGTCACCACCAGGAAGATGATGGCCAGGATCCAGGCCCAGTTCGTGCCGAGCACCGCGCCGACCGGCACCCCGATGGCATCCCAGGCCGAGTGCCAGGTCAGCAGGATCCACGAAATCGCGGAGTAGATCCAGTCGAGACTCAATTCTCAGGCTCCAGTCACGTCAGCGCGGCGGCGGCCGCCCGGCTCCGGCACCGGGTCATGTCCACCGGGGTGGAAAGGGTGGCAGCGCAACAGCCGCCGGACCGTCAGGCCGGCTCCCCGGAGTGCGCCGTGCCGGGACACCGCCTCCAGCGCGTACGCACTGCACGACGGGTAGAACCGGCAGCGGGCCGGCAGCGCCGGGCTTATCCAACGACGGTACGCGATGATGGGCCCGATCAGCACCCGGGCACCCGTTGTCGCCGGCCGTGCGGCGTTGCCGTCGCTCATCGCGACCGCCGTCCCCGGGGGGCCCGCGCGGCGGCGAGCGCCCCGTCGAGGTCGGCGCCGAGCCGGGTGTACGACGCGTCGGCCGCGGCCGGCTGCGCGCGTACCACCAGGGTGCTCCCGGCGGGCAGCGCGTCCAGCCGCTCGCGGACCAGGTGGCGCAGCCGGCGCCGGACCTTGTTCCGGACCACGGCCGGCCCTACGGCCTTGGACACGACGAAGCCGGCGCGGGTCGGCGCGGAGGTGTGCTCCGCGCCCCGCGCCGGCTCCGGCGAGGTCGCTGTGCTGCCGTCGGGCGCTGTCGGCAGGGTCAGGTGGACGACGACCGCGCCTCGTCCGGCGCGTCGGCCACCGCGGACCGCTGCGGCGAAGTCGCTACTGCGCCGCAGTCGCTGTGCGGCCGCCAGCACGACTGACCACGCCCCCGGACCGACCTGTGCGGCGTCAGGCCGACAGGCGGGTGCGGCCCTTGGCGCGACGGGTCGACAGGATGGCGCGGCCGGCACGGGTGCGCATGCGCAGCCGGAAGCCGTGGGTCTTCGCGCGCCGGCGGTTGTTCGGCTGGAAGGTGCGCTTGCTCACGTCAGGCTCTCCGTTTTCGTACGTCCCGGGCGCGGGATCGCCGGGGTCGTGTGGTGGTTCAGACCACCTCGGTGGGTGGCCTCCGATCGATGCTGCCCGCCGACTCGGCACCTCGGCGACGCGGGAACGCGACCGCGGACAGCAAGCACCAATCACCCTAGCAGAGGGCGAGCGAGCAGCCGCTCCAGCCTACGCAGGGGGGCAATGACCGTCAAACAGCACATCACCCGCTACCGGACGACCGGGACCGAAGCGGCGGTTTTTGCTGATGCCGACAAGGTGGGCGGTGCGTCGACGGTTGATGCCGTACCGCCCGCGCTGTTAGCGTGCGCGTTTGCGGTCGGCGGCGGGGGTGGGGAAAAGTCGCTGACCGGCAAGACCGGACAAGGTCGTGAATCGTTCGGCACGGTGAACCCGCTTCAGCGCCCGTCGAGACCGGGGGGCCAGGTCCGACCCGCGTCCGGCGGGCGGCCACAATCGGTCGGTACACACAGGCTGTGGATAACTTGTGGATGACGACCGGTCAGCCGTCCGGGTGGGTGTCACACCCCGGCTCGACACGGTGGCGGGCCCGGTACGGCTGACTGGACCACAGCGGCGACCGGGGGCAGAGGCGAGGGGGGTGGCACGACGGTGGCCGGTACGACCGACCTTGCCGCGGTGTGGACGGCGACGACGGATGAACTCGCCGACGAGATCGTCTCCGCCCAGCAGCGGGCGTACCTGCGCCTCACCCGACTGCGCGCGATCGTCGAGGACACCGCGCTGCTCTCCGTCCCGGACGCCTTCACCCGGGACGTGATCGAGTCCCGCCTCCGCCCGGCGATCACCGAGGCGCTCACCCGCCGGCTCGGCCGGCCGATCCAGGTGGCGGTCACCGTACGACTGCCCGAGGACGGCGCGGGGCGCCCGGCCGGCACCGTCTACCGCAGCGCCCCGGACGCCGGGTACGAGACCGCGCCCGAGCCGCCGGTGGCCGTGCCCGGCGACGGACCGACGGTCGACCACCTGGCGCCGGCTTACCCGGAACCCATCGCGGGCTGGGACCACGGCGGCCCGGGTTACCTCGATCACACCGTTCCCGCTGGGGTCGACCGGGACGCCGACCCCGGGCCGCCGCCGGAGCGGGATCGTTCCGCGATGCGGTCGGAGGCGGACGGTGCCGCGGGCCGGCCGGCACCCGCCGACGGCCGGCGCGGTGCCCACATCCCGGCCAGCCGGGATGCCCAGGAGACGCTCTTCGGCACGTTCGACGAGCCCTCGGCCCCATCCGCCCGCACCGGACGGCCCCGCCTCGACGAGCGCCCACGGCCGGAGTCCGGCGGCTTCGAGCCCCGCTACCGCGACGAGGCGCGGGCCGCCCGCGACCAGCCGCCCCCGCGCGGAATGTCCGGCGGCGCGGAGAGCGGGCCGGGCCGCGGTGGCGCGGATCACCGGCCGGGCGGGCGGGACGACCGTCGCCTCCCCGGCGCCCCGGACTCCGGCGGCAACCGGCTCAACCCGAAGTACATGTTCGAGACGTTCGTCATCGGCTCGTCCAATCGGTTCGCGCACGCGGCGAGCGTGGCGGTGGCCGAGTCCCCGGCGAAGGCGTACAACCCGCTGTTCATCTATGGCAGCTCCGGGCTGGGCAAGACGCACCTGCTGCACGCCATCGGGCACTACGCCACCACGCTGGGCAACGCCCGCTCGGTCCGGTACGTCTCGACCGAGGAGTTCACCAACGACTTCATCAACTCACTGCGGGACGACAAGACCAGCGCGTTCCAGCGGCGCTACCGCGACGTGGACATCCTCCTGATCGACGACATCCAGTTCCTGGAGAACCGGGAACGGACCCAGGAGGAGTTCTTCCACACCTTCAACACCCTGCACAACGCCAACAAGCAGATCGTGATCACCTCCGACCGCTCGCCGAAGCAGTTGGCGACGCTGGAGGACCGGCTGCGAACCCGGTTCGAGTGGGGGCTGCTGGCCGACATCCAGCCGCCGGACCTGGAGACCCGGATCGCGATCCTGCAGAAGAAGGCGGCCCAGGAACGGCTGTACGCGCCGCCGGACGTGCTGGAGTTCATCGCGTCCCGGGTGTCGAACTCGATCCGGGAGCTGGAGGGGGCGCTGATCCGGGTCACCGCGTTCGCCAGCCTCACCCGCTCCACCGTCGAGCTGTCGCTGGCCGAGGAGGTGCTGCGGGACTTCATCCCGGACGGCGCCGGCCCGGAGATCACCGCCGACCAGATCATGGTCTCCACCGCCGACTACTTCGGGGTGAGCCTGGAGGACCTGCGCGGGCACTCCCGCTCCCGGGTGCTGGTCAACGCCCGCCAGGTGGCCATGTACCTGTGCCGGGAGCTGACCGACCTGTCGCTGCCCCGGATCGGGCAGGCGTTCGGCGGCCGGGACCACACCACGGTGATGCACGCCGACCGCAAGATCCGGCAGCAGATGGCCGAGCGCCGCTCGCTCTACAACCAAATCGCCGAACTCACCAACCGGATCAAGCAGAACACCCCCTGAGCCGACGACAGGACAGGGCCCGGCCGGACGTCCGGCCGGGCCCTGTCGCGTACCGGTGGACGCCGGGCGCTTGACCCTCGACCCGGTGCAGGGGCCACCATCGGCGTCGTGTTCGTCCACACCTCAACCCGGTTGTCCACACCCCCTGTTCCACAGGCGGTGGAAAACCACCCTCCGTCCCGACCCGGTTACCCACAGACTGTGGACAACTCCTGGGGACGGACCTGTGGACGCCTGGGGACAACGGCCCGGTTGTCCACCGCCGACGGTCGGCCTGTGGGCGGCCTGTTGAAGGTTCTGGGGATGACGCCGATCGAGACGCCCGTCGTCGTCCACAGCACTGGGGAGAAACCCGGTGGATTAGCGGTGGACAACCGGTGGACAACCGTGGACAACCTGGGGACGCGGCACGGCTGTGGACCGGGACACGGGTTGTGCCCCTGGTTCTCCACAGCCAAACCACCGGTGGATAACCTGTCTGAACTGGGCAGACGCCGGTTCTCCACAGTTTGCACAGGTGCGATGAAGACGATGAGTTATCTCTTCTAAAACAACAAAAACCAATCATCACCGTTGGACTTCCTGTGGATCGGGCCGGAACGGCCGGAGACAGTCGCTCCGGCACCGGCAGAACCACGGGGTCGGGCGCACAGCCGATGCCCCCGCGCCCTAAGGTGCGATGGGTACCCGCACGGTCGGGCGGGACGGCAGAAAGCGGTCGGCATGAGAGAGTTGTCGCTGACGTCGACGCGGAGGCATTGATGAAGTTCCGAGTGGAGCGCGACGCGCTCGCCGATGCGGTCGCGTGGACCGCGAAGAGCCTGCCCAACCGGCCGTCCGTACCGGTGCTCGCCGGCGTGCTGCTGCGGGTCACCGACAGCAACCTGCAGGTCTCCGGCTTCGACTACGAGGTCTCCAGCCAGGTCACGGTCGAGGTGCAGGGAGACGCCGACGGCGCTGCCCTGGTCTCCGGCCGCCTGCTCGCCGAGATCACCAAGGCGCTGCCGGCCAAGCCGGTGGACATCGCCGCCGTCGGCGCCCACCTGGAGCTGGTCTGCGGGAGCGCCCGGTTCACCCTGCCGACCATGCCGGTCGAGGACTACCCCACCCTGCCCGAGATGCCGGAGAGCGCCGGCACGGTCGACGCGGCGGCCTTCGCCGCCGCGGTCTCCCAGGTCGCGGTGGCCGCCGGCCGGGACGAGACGCTGCCGATGATGACCGGCGTACGGGTCGAGCTCTCCGGCGGCACGCTGGCCATGCTCGCCACCGACCGTTACCGGCTCGCCCTGCGCGAGATGGAGTGGCACCCGGACGACCCGGAGATCAGCGTCAACGCCCTGGTGCCGGCCCGGACCCTCAACGACACCGCGAAGGCCCTCGGCCCGCTCGGCGGCTCGGTGACCCTGGCGCTCTCTCAGGGCGCGGCCGGCGAGGGGATGATCGGCTTTGCCGGCGGCACCCGGCGTACCACCAGCCGGCTGCTCGACGGGGCCAACTACCCGCCGGTGCGTTCGCTCTTCCCCAGCAGCCACAACGCCGAGGCCCAGGTGGCGGTCAGCACGCTGATCGAGGTGGTCAAGCGGGTCGCCCTGGTCGCCGAGCGCACCACCCCGGTGCTGCTGAGCTTCAGCTCCGACGGCCTGGTGGTCGAGGCCGGCGGCACCGAGGAGGCGCGGGCCAGCGAGGCCATGGAGGCCACCTTCACCGGTGAGTCGCTGACCATCGGCTTCAACCCGCAGTACCTGATCGACGGCCTGACCAACCTGGGCACCCAGCAGGCCATCCTGCACTTCGTCGACGCGTTCAAGCCCGCAGTGATTTCCCCCGCTGGCGAGGATGGCGAGGTCGTCCCGGGGTACCGGTACCTCATCATGCCGATCCGCGTCTCCCGCTGATCGGCACCCGCAAGACCCGGACGTACGGAGGTAGCAGCAGATGCAGCTCGGCCTGGTAGGACTCGGCCGGATGGGCGGCAACATGCGCGAGCGGTTGCGCGCCGCGGGGCACGAGGTGGTCGGCTTCGACCGCAACGCGGAGCTGAGCGATGTCGCGAGCCTGGCGGAGCTGGCCGAGAAGCTGGAGTCGCCCCGCGCGGTCTGGGTGATGGTCCCGGCCGGCGTCACCGACGCCACCATCGACGAACTCGCCGGCGTGCTCGGCGAGGGCGACATCATCATCGACGGCGGCAACTCCCGGTTCAGCGACGACGCCCCGCGCGCCGAGCGCCTGAACGAGCAGGGCATCGGGTATGTCGACGTCGGCGTCTCCGGCGGCGTCTGGGGCCGGCAGAACGGGTACGCGCTGATGGTCGGCGGCGCCCAGGAGCACGTGGACCGGCTGATGCCGATCTTCGAGGCACTCAAGCCCGAGGGCGAGTTCGGTCTCGTGCACGCCGGCCCGGTCGGCGCCGGCCACTACGCCAAGATGGTGCACAACGGCATCGAGTACGGCCTGATGCACGCCTACGCCGAGGGCTACGAGCTGCTGGCCAAGTCCGAGCTGGTGACCAACGTGCCGGGGGTGTTCAAGTCCTGGCGCGAAGGCACGGTGGTCCGGTCCTGGCTGCTCGACCTGCTCGACCGGGCGCTGGACGAGGACCCGGAGCTGGCCGAGCTGAGCGGCTACACCGAGGACACCGGCGAGGGGCGCTGGACGATCGACGAGGCGGTCCGGCTCGCGGTGCCGATGAACGTCATCGCCGCTTCGCTCTTCGCCCGGTTCGCCTCCCGGCAGGACGACTCGCCCGCCATGAAGGCCGTCGCCGCGCTGCGCCAGCAGTTCGGCGGCCACGCCGTCCACAAGCGCTGACCGGTATCCACAACCTGTGTACGTCCGCCGGCTGGAACTGGTCGACTTCCGCTCGTACGAGCGGGTCGGCGTCGACCTGGAGCCGGGCCCGAACGTGCTGATCGGCGCCAACGGCGTCGGCAAGACGAACCTGGTCGAGGCGTTGGGCTACGTGGCGACCCTGGACTCACACCGGGTCGCCACGGACGCCCCCCTGGTCCGGATGGGCGCCTCGTCGGCGGTGATCCGCTGCGCGGTGGTGCACGACGGCCGGGAACTCCTGGTCGAGCTGGAGATCGTGCCGGGCAAGGCGAACCGGGCCCGGCTGGGCCGCTCCCCGGCGCGGCGCGCCCGGGACGTGCTGGGCGCGCTGCGGCTGGTGCTCTTCGCCCCGGAGGATCTGGAACTCGTCCGCGGCGATCCCGCCGAGCGGCGTCGCTACCTGGACGACCTGCTGGTGCTCCGGCAGCCCCGGTTCGCCGGGGTACGCGCCGACTACGAGCGGGTGGTCAAGCAGCGCAACGCCCTGCTGCGCACCGCGTACCTGGCCCGCAAGACCGGGGGTTCCCGGGGCGGGGACCTGTCCACCCTCGCGGTCTGGGACGCGCACCTCGCGCAGCACGGGGCCGAGCTGCTGGCCGGCCGGTTGGAGCTGGTCGCCGCGCTGACCCCGCACGTGGCGAAGGCGTACGACGCGGTGGCCGCCGGCCGCGGCGCGGCCGGGATCGCGTACCGGCCGTCGGTGGAGCTGCCCGAGCCGAGCCCGGACCGGGCGGCGCTGGCCGAGGCGCTGACCGCCGCGCTGACCGAGCAACGAACGGCGGAGATCGAGCGGGGCACCACCCTGGTCGGCCCGCACCGCGACGACCTGACCCTCACCCTCGGCCCGCTGCCCGCCAAGGGGTACGCCAGCCACGGCGAGTCCTGGTCGTACGCGCTGGCGCTGCGGCTGGCCGGCTACGACCTGCTGCGCACCGACGGCATCGAGCCGGTGCTGGTCCTCGACGACGTGTTCGCGGAGCTGGACGCCGGGCGCCGGGAGCGGCTCGCCGCGCTGGTCGGCGGGGCCAGCCAACTGCTGGTGACCTGTGCGGTGGACGAGGACGTGCCGGCCGCCCTGCGCGGCGTCCGGTACGCGGTCGGTGAGGGGACGGTGCACCGTGTCGGATGAGCCACTGCTCCCGCCCGCCCGGCTGGGGCCGGCGAAGGACGCGCCCCGGCGTACCCGGGAGACCGGCGGCCCGGCCGGCGACGCACCCGGCGGCGACGGCACCGCGCGCGGCGGCAGCACGGCCGGCACGGCCCGCGGCGACGGCGCACCCGGCGGGGACGGTACCGCTCGCGGGGACGGCGCGGCCGGGGCGGCCGGTCCGGAGCTGGCCCGGGCGGTGCTGGACGCGGCGAAGGCCCGCCGGGAGGCCGCGGCGAAGACCCGGCGGCGCAGCGCGGTCCGGGGGGACGGCGACGAGCGGCGGTTGCGCGGCTACTCGGGGCCGGGCCCCGACCCGCGCGACCCCCAGCCGCTGGGTGTGGTGCTGGAACGGTTGATGAAGGCGCGCGGCTGGCAGCAGCCGGCCGCCGAGGCGACCGTCTTCGGCGCCTGGGAGAAGGTCGTCGGCGCGGAGGTGGCCCAGCACAGCCGGCCGGTCAAGCTGGAGGACGGCGAGCTGACCGTGGAGGCCCGCTCGACCGCGTGGGCCACTCAGCTCCGGCTGCTCGCCGGCTCGCTGCTCAAGCAGATCGGCCGCGAGGTCGGCCACAACGTGGTCCGGAAGCTGCACATCCACGGCCCGGCCGCGCCGTCCTGGTCGCGGGGCCCGCGCCGGGTGCGCGGTCGCGGCCCGCGCGACACCTACGGCTGACGGTCAGTGACCGCGCCGGGCCTCCCGCTCGGCCTGCTTGCGTGCGCGCTGCTCCCGGCTCCACTGCTTGCGCCGTTCGAGGTCCTGCTTCCACCCCTCCCGGGCCGGGCGTGAGCCGCCCTGGAGGGCACCCTGGATCTGCGGGGGACCGGCCAGGTTGCGGAACACCCAACTCATGAGGCGGCCGCCCTTGCCGGCGGCGTCCCCGATGTGCTCCTCGGTGTTCATTCCTGCCCCTCCCGGCCAACCATTGGTGTACAAACCATTGGTACAGCAATCATTGCTAGGATCGCAACGACCTTAGGGAGGTCGTAGGTGTCCGAGCAGCTCGACGGTGACCCGCTGGCGCTGGAGCAGCAGGTGTGCTTCGCGCTCTCCGTCGCCGCCCGCGGCGTCGTCGCGGTCTACCGGCCGTTGCTGGAGCCGATGGGCCTCACCCACCCGCAATATCTGGTCATGCTGGCCCTCTGGCAGTACGCGCCGCTGTCCGGTCGGGAGTTGAGCCGGCTCCTGCAGCTTGACCCCGGCACCCTGTCACCGCTGTTGAAGCGGCTCGAAGCGGCCGGCTACGTGCGACGTGAGCGGGACGCGTCGGACGAGCGCAGCCTCGCCGTGTCGCTCACTCCCAGCGGGCAGGCCCTGCGGGCGCAGGCCGAGCGGATCCCGCCCGCGATCGTCGAGCGGCTCGGCCTGCCGCTGGCCGACCTGCGGCACCTGCACACCGTGCTGACCGAGGTCATCGCGGCGGCGAACCGGGCCACCGCGCCGGAGCCGGCCGCGCCGGGGCAACCGGATCAGGCGTCGGCGTAGACGGCGAAGCCGCGGTCGGCGCAGCGACGGTAGAAGGCGGCCAGCACGGCCAGCTCGGCGCAGGTGAAGCTCCACTGCGGCGGATCGCCGTTCTCGTCCCGCAGCTTGTCCAGCCGGCTGTCCAGCCAGCGCAGCTGCTGCTCGGCCAGGCGACCGTCGGACAGCAGCGACCGGAGCACCTCGCTGACCGACTCGAAGGTCACCGCCTCGCCGAACGCCCGGTGCTGGGCGACGAACTTCTCCACCCCGCCGGCGATCCAGGAGCAGCCGTCGGGGTCGATCACCGGGTCCTCGTCCTCGGCGGCGTTCTCTGTGGCGTAGAGCACATCCTCCAGCCCGAGGATCAGGTCGACCAGCTCGGAGTAGGCGGTCGCCCGTACCGTGCCGGTCTTGGCGATGAGCTCGGCGAGCGCCGCGGTCGGCGCGGAGATCCGCGGCACGTCGACGATCTCGCCGAAGTCGACGAACTCGGCCGGCGCGACCGGGTCGTAGAAGCGGCCGGTACGCGGCCAGTGCACCGCGACGTTGTCCAGCCCCATCTGGCGTCACCTCTTCAACACGTGTGCGAGCGATCAGGTCGATCGTCCCGGTTCCGACCGGAAAAGATCAAGAGCAGCCCGGGCGGCGTGGCAAAGCTACGGTACGGCGGGCATGCCCGTCACGCCCGCCCCGGCCACGGCGAGGCGATCCGACGGCGGCGGCGACCCGCGACGGGGGCCTGGCGTGTAGGGGGAGTCGCGGACAGCGCAGTTCGGCCGGCTACGGAGTTCTCAGCCGCCATTACAGGGGTGCCGAGTGGCGGTTCTGTCGTGTGCGCACAGTAAGATTGAGGGCGAGACGAAGACCGGACACGGTGCGACGGACAACGGGCCCACAGGCCCTTGATCATTGTCCCGGGCCCGGTTGAGCCGATCGCGATCCGCGGGCAACCGCGGCGACCGGCGCGAGCGATCCCCGACCTGGGCATCCGGGCCGGTCCGTGCGCGCCCGGCGTCGCGTCCTGTCCGCCGAACCCGCGCCCCGCGCCCCGGCGTGGTCGGCGCGAGAAAGTGGCCGAGGGTGGCAGCGGAGGACAACAAGAAGTACGGCGCCGAGTCGATCACCGTCCTCGAGGGGCTGGAGGCGGTCCGGAAGCGGCCCGGTATGTACATCGGGTCCACCGGTGAACGCGGCCTGCACCACCTCGTGTGGGAGGTCGTCGACAACGCGGTCGACGAGGCGATGGCGGGCTACTGCGACACCATCGACGTGGTGTTGCTGGCCGACGGCGGGGTCCGGGTCACCGACAACGGCCGGGGCTTCCCGGTTGACCTGCACCCCAAGCTCAAGAAGCCGGGCGTCGAGGTCGCCCTGACCGTGCTGCACGCGGGCGGCAAGTTCGACGGCAAGGCGTACGCGGTCTCCGGCGGCCTGCACGGCGTCGGCGTCTCCGTGGTGAACGCCCTCTCCACCAAGATGGCGGTGGAGATCCACAAGGACGGCTTCGTCTGGCGGCAGGAATACCACCACTCCAAGCCCACCCCGCTGGAGAAGGGCGAGCCGACCGACCGCACCGGCTCGGCGGTCTCCTTCTGGCCGGACCCGAACGTCTTCGAGACCGTCGACTTCGACTTCCAGACCATCTACCGGCGCCTGCAGGAGATGGCCTTCCTCACCCGCGGCCTCACCATCCACCTGCTCGACGAGCGGGTGCCGGAGGGCGAGGAAGGCAAGATCCGCGAGGTGACCTTCCGCTACGACGGCGGCATCGCCGACTTCGTGCGCCACCTCAACGCCTCCAAGAACCCGATCCACAAGACGGTGGTCGAGTTCGGCGCCGAGGAGGAGGGCATGTCGCTGGAGATCGCCATGCAGTGGAACGAGTCGTACGGCGAGTCGGTCTACACCTTCGCCAACAACATCAACACCCACGAGGGCGGCACCCACGAGGAGGGCTTCCGGAGCGCGTTGACCAGCGTTGTCAACCGCTACGGCACCGACCGCAAGCTGCTCAAGGGCGACGAGAAGCTCTCCGGCGAGGACATCCGCGAGGGGCTGGCCGCGATCATCTCGGTCAAGCTGACCAACCCGCAGTTCGAGGGTCAGACCAAGACCAAGCTGGGCAACACGCCGGTGAAGAGCTTCGTGCAGCGGGTCTGCAACGACCGGCTGGTCGACTGGTTCGACCGGAACCCGGCCGAGGCGAAGACCATCATCCAGAAGGCGTCCCAGGCCGCCCGGGCCCGGATCGCCGCCCAGCAGGCGCGCAAGCTGGCCCGGCGCAAGTCGCTGCTGGAGTCCGGCTCGATGCCGGGCAAGCTGGCGGACTGCCAGTCCACCGACCCGCGCGAGTCCGAGGTCTTCATCGTCGAGGGCGACTCCGCCGGCGGCTCGGCCAAGCAGGGCCGCGACCCGCGTACCCAGGCGATCCTGCCGATCCGCGGCAAGATCCTGAACGTGGAGAAGGCCCGGATCGACCGGGTGCTCAAGAACAACGAGGTCCAGGCGCTGATCACCGCCCTGGGCACCGGCATCCACGACGACTTCGACATCGAGAAGCTGCGCTACCACAAGATCGTGCTGATGGCCGACGCCGACGTCGACGGCCAGCACATCCAGACGCTGCTGCTCACCCTGCTGTTCCGCTTCATGCGGCCGCTGGTCGAGCTGGGCCACGTCTACCTGGCCGCCCCGCCGCTCTACAAGATCAAGTGGAACAAGAAGGGCGACGACGCCCAGTACGCGTACTCCGACCGTGAGCGGGACGGGCTGATCGCGCTGCGCCAGCAGAAGAAGGCCAACGCCAAGCCGGACGACATCCAGCGGTTCAAGGGCCTCGGCGAGATGAACTATCCCGAGTTGTGGGAAACCACCATGAACCCGGCCACCCGTACGCTCCGCCAGGTGACGCTCGACGACGCCGCGACCGCCGACGAGCTGTTCAGCGTGCTGATGGGTGAGGACGTCGAGGCGCGCCGGTCGTTCATCCAGCGCAACGCCAAGGACGTGCGGTTCCTCGACATCTGACGGACGGCGCCGGGGTGGTCGACGATCCACCGGCCACCTCGGCGGTCCACAGAGTTATCCACAGTCTGGCCGGTTTCCACAGCGGTTATCCACAGCACGAAGCCGACTCTGAGTCTGATAAGGGTTAACAGTGACCGATACTCCCGAGTCCACCCCCAACGAGCCGGCGACCCCGGAGACACCGGCCGCGGTCGTGGCGCACGACCGCATCGAGCCGGTCGGCCTCGAGGTCGAGATGCAGCGCTCGTACCTCGACTACGCGATGAGCGTCATCGTCGGGCGGGCACTGCCGGACGTCCGGGACGGGCTCAAGCCGGTCCACCGCAAGATCCTCTACGCCATGTTCGACTCCGGCTACCGGCCGGACCGTGGCTACGTGAAGTGCTCCCGGGTCGTCGGCGACGTGATGGGCCAGTTCCACCCGCACGGCGACTCGGCGATCTACGACGCGCTGGTCCGGATGGCGCAGCCCTGGTCGCTGCGGTACCCGCTGGTCGACGGCAACGGCAACTTCGGCTCGCCGGGTAACGACCCGGCTGCGGCGATGAGATATTGTCTGACCGCAGATGTCCGGATTCGTACCGCCGAGGGCAGCGTGCGGATCGGTGACGTGGTGCCGGGTGCCGCGCCGAGCAGCGAGACCGACGTCGAGCTGAAGGTCCGCGACCGCAACGGCGACCTGGTCCGCGCCTCGAAGTTCTTCCACTCCGGCGAGCACCCCACGCTGCGGCTGCGCACCCGCGAGGGGTACGAGCTGACCGGCACCCACAACCACCCGGTGCTCTGCCTGGTGGATGTGGCCGGCGTGCCGACCCTGCTGTGGAAGCTGCTCGCCGAGATCTCGCCGGGCGACCGGGTGGTCCTCCAGCGCACCGTGCCGGACGAGATCGGCTACCCGATGCTGGAGCACGTCGAGGCGGCCGTCCTCGCGGGCGCGTTCGTCAGCGAGGGCTGGGTGTCCGAGGGACGGGCCGGCTTCAACAACGTCGACCGGGAGTTCTTCGTCCGCGTCCTCGCCGCCTACGACCTCGCGGTCGGCGGTCCCCGCTACGTCAGCGAGCGGGTCATCGCCTCGGGGAGCACCCTGCACGAGCTCGACGTCCAGGATCTCTGCGCGCTGCGGAAGAGCATCCTCGGCGAGCTGGTCGGGGCGCGTAGCGCCGCCAAGTTCGTACCCGAATTCGTCTGGCAGGGGCCGGCGGCCGTCAAGCGGGCCTTCCTCCAGGCGCTCTTCGAGGGCGACGGCTCGTCCTCGCTGCTGCCGCGCAACACCATCCAGATCTCGTACTCGACCCGCAGCGAGCGGCTGGCCCGCGAGGTCCAGCAGCTGCTGCTGGAGTTCGGCGTCGTCAGCAAGCAGTGCGGCTACGACAGCGGCGAGATCAAGGTCGTGGTGACCAACCGCCGCGACGCGCGGATCTTCGCCGCCCACGTCGGCTTCCTCGGCCGCAAGCAGGCCAAGCTGGAGTCGGAGCTGGCCGAAGTGCCGGCGAGCAGCACGGCGCTCTCCGGCGACCACGTGCCCTTCGTCGGTGATTTCATCCGCGAGCACGGCGCGACGCGCTGGACCGAGCGGGACTGGCTGCGCCGGCACAACGTGGACCGGATCGAGCGCTGGGAGCGGGACCGGGAGGAGATCGCGGCCCGGGTCACCGAGCCCGGGATCCTCGACGTGGTCGAGCCGCTGGTCGACGGCCGCTTCTACTACACCGAGGTGGCCGAGGTCGCCGACGCGGGCGTGCAGCCGGTCTACAGCATCCGGGTGGACACCGACGACCACTCGTTCGTCTCCGACGGTTTCGTCAGCCACAACACCGAGTGCAAGCTCGACCCCCTCGCCATGGAGATGCTGCGGGACATCGACGAGGACACCGTCGACCTGCAGGACAACTACGACGGCCGGGCCAAGGAGCCCACCATCCTGCCGTCGCGCATCCCCAACCTGCTGGTGAACGGCTCCGAGGGCATCGCGGTCGGCATGGCCACCAAGATCCCGCCGCACAACCTGCGGGAGATCGGCGCGGCGGTGCAGTGGTGCCTGGAGCACCCGGAGGCCGACGAGGCCGAGACGCTGGAAGCGCTGCTGGAGATCGTCAAGGGCCCGGACTTCCCGACCCACGGCCTGATCGTCGGGCATGCCGGCATCCAGGACGCGTACCGGACCGGGCGCGGTTCGATCCGGATGCGCGCCGTGGTCGAGGTGGAGGAGGACAAGCGGGGCCGGCCGGCGCTGGTGGTCAGCGAGCTGCCGTACCAGGTGAACCCGGACAACCTCGCCGAGCGGATCGCCGAGCTGATCAAGGAGGGCAAGCTCGGCGGCATCGCCGACATCCGGGACGAGTCCTCCGGGCGTACCGGCATGCGGATCGTGTTGGTCCTCAAGCGCGATGCGGTCGCCAAGGTGGTGCTCAACAACCTCTACAAGCACACCCAGCTCCAGGAGACGTTCGGCGCCAACATGCTGGCGCTGGTCGACGGGGTGCCGCGCACGCTCAACCTGGCGCAGTTCATCCGCTACTACGTCGAGCACCAGATCGAGGTCATCCGCCGGCGGACCGCGTTCCGGCTGCGCAAGGCGGAGGAGCGGGCGCACATCCTGCGCGGTCTGTCCAAGGCGCTGGACGCCCTGGACGAGGTGATCGCCCTGATCCGGCGCTCGCCCACCGTCGAGGACGCCCGGCAGGGCCTGATCCGGCTGCTGGAGATCGACGAGGTCCAGGCGACGGCGATCCTGGACATGCAGCTGCGTCGGCTGGCGGCCCTGGAGCGGCAGCGGATCCTGGACGACCTGGCAAAGCTCGAGGTGGAGATCGCCGACCTCAAGGACATCCTGGCCAAGCCGGAGCGGCAGCGCAGGATCGTCTCCGAGGAGCTGGGCGAGATCGTCGCCAAGTGGGGCGACGACCGGCGGACGAAGATCGTGCCCTTCGAGGGCGAGGTCTCGATGGAGGACCTGATCGCCCGCGAGGACGTGGTCGTCACCATCACCCGCACCGGGTACGCGAAGCGCACCAAGGTCGACCTCTACCGTTCGCAGCGACGCGGCGGCAAGGGCGTCAGCGGGGCGACGCTGCGGCAGGACGACATCGTCAGCCACTTCTTCGTCTGCTCCACCCATGACTGGATCCTGTTCTTCACGAACAAGGGGCGGGTGTACCGGGCCAAGGCGTACGAGCTACCGGAAGCCAGTAGGGTGGCCAAGGGTCAGCACGTGGCCAACCTGCTCGCGTTCCAACCGGATGAGCAGATCGCGCAGATCATCGAGATTCCGAACTACCAGGTGGCGCCCTACCTGGTACTCGCCACGAAGAACGGTCTGGTGAAGAAGACGCGGCTCGAGGAGTTCGACTCCAACCGTTCCGGCGGCATCATCGCGATCAACCTGCGCGATGAGGACGAGCTGGTCGGCGCTGTCCTCGTGTCTCCCGAGAACGACCTGCTGCTGGTGTCCAAGAACGCGCAGGCGATCCGGTTCAACGCCACGGACGAGGCGCTGCGCCCGATGGGCCGGGCAACCTCCGGGGTGATCGGCATGCGGTTCAGCGAGTACGACGAGTTGCTCGCCGTGGAGGTCGTCCGCGAGGGCCTGGACGTGCTGGTCGCGACGAACGGCGGATATGCGAAACGTACGCCGATCGAGGAATACCCGGTGCAGGGCCGGGGAGGTAAGGGCGTGCTGACTGCAAAGATCACCGAGCGACGGGGTGGTCTGGTCGGTGCCGTGGTGATCGATCCGGACGACGAGCTGTTCGCCATCACCAGCAACGGCGGTGTCATCCGGACTCCGGTGAAGCCTGTACGCCGTACGCGTGACCGGAACACAATGGGGGTAAAGCTGATGGACCTCCCGGACGGCGTGACTATCGTGGCGATTGCTCGCAATGCCGACGAGCCTGAGGAACAGGACTAGTTGATGACGGAGACACAGGCGAAGTCGGGGAACACGGGGACCTCGGCCAGCGCGGTCGACGAGGAGTCCGCGGACGGGGGCACCTCGTCCGGCGGGCGGGCGGCCGTCGGCCGGGCCACCGTCCCCGGCGACGCGCCTGCCCCGAAGTTCACCCGGGCCCCCGGCATGTCGCCACCGCCGGACAAGCCCGCGGAGGATTCGGGGGCGACCGAGCAGACCGAGGCCACGGCCACCGAGGCGGTCCCCGCCGCGCCGAAGTCGACACCCGCCGCCCCGAAGCCGGCGCCGGCCGGCCCCAGCGCGGCGACCCCGCGTTCGTCCTCCACCACGCAGCCGATCAAGGCCGGTGCGGGGCAGGCGGCGACGGCGAAGGGCGGTGCGGCCACCGGCACCCAGGCTCGGGCCGGCGCGGCCAAGCCGCAGCCGGAGGGTGGCGCTCGCGCTGCCGGCCGGCCGGCCAACGGTGGTGGCCTCCCGCCGGGCGTCGGCACCGCCGCCGTCGGGGCCGCGCGGGTCGGTGACGCGGTACGTGCCGCGCGTACCTCGGTGAGTTCCGCGGCCTCCCGCGGACCGCGCCGGGCCCGGCTCAACCTCAAGCGGATCGACCCGTGGTCCGTGATGAAGTTCGCCTTCGCCGTCTCGGTGGTGCTGTTCATCGTGGTGGTCGTCGCCACCTCGGTGCTCTACCTGGCCCTGGACGCGATGGGCGTGTTCGAGAGCGTCAACAGCAGCCTGACCGACCTGGTCAACGCCGGCGGCGGCCAGGGCACCAGCGGCTTCCGGGTCACCGCCAAGGGCGTCATCCTCAGCTCCGCGCTGGTCGGGCTGGTCAACGTGGTGCTGTTCACCGCGCTGGCCACCCTCGGGGCGTTCGTCTACAACGTCTGCGCCGACCTGGTCGGCGGGATCGAGCTGACGCTCGCCGAGCGCGACTGACCCGACGAGTGACGCCGGGACCCGCTGTCAGGGTGTGGTCCCGGCGTCTTCGTCTCCGGCCCGCCGGAAACCGTTCGCCCGGCCTGCGGCCGGCCGGGTACGGTCGTGCGGGCGAGGACGCCACGATCGACCCCGATTTGGGACCGGACGAGGCGATAGGTTAACCTTGGCCGTCGCCACGCGGGGCTATAGCTCAGTCGGTTAGAGCGCAGAGCTGATAACTCTGAGGTCGCTGGTTCGATTCCAGCTAGCCCCACCGCACGTCCTTCCCGACGGCAGTCGAGCGCGAGGGGTCGCCCCAATGGTCAAGAAGCTTCTGTTCCTGGTCGGTGTCGTCGGCGTGGTGGCCGTGGTGGCCAAGAAGGTCAAGGCTTCCAACGACGAGCGTGCCCTGTGGCACGAGGCGACCACGGCGCCCGACCTGCGCTGACCGGCCGGGCGGCTCCGCCCGGCACGGGGCCCTAGCTCAACTGGCAGAGCACTGCCTTTGCAAGGCAGGGGTTAGGGGTTCGAGTCCCCTGGGCTCCACCAGCACTTCCACCGGTTGATCTCGGTTCCGAGTACAGCCATCTGTACAGCCAAGCGGTCACGCCGTCCC
The DNA here is from genome assembly GCF_040654475.1 of Micromonospora sp. NPDC050686. Lineage (NCBI taxonomy): Bacteria > Bacillati > Actinomycetota > Actinomycetes > Micromonosporales > Micromonosporaceae > Micromonospora > Micromonospora sp. NPDC050686. The sequence continues at coordinate 46,807 of NZ_JBFAID010000005.1, read as the reverse complement.
CTCCTCGCCCAGCACCCGATCGATGGCCGAGGCAGCCTGACGAGCCCGCGCCGGCAGGACATGTCCGTAGGTGTCGGCCGTCATCCGGATCGTGGAGTGCCCGAGCAACTCCATTACCGTGCGCAGCTCCTCGCCCTGGTCGAGCAGGAACGTGGCGAACGCGTGCCGCAGGTCGTGCAGGTGCAGCCAGTCCAAGCCAGCCGCCGCGCGCAGCTGCTCGAAGCGCCGGTTGACGTTCCGCGGCTCCATCGCCGTGCCGATGGTGCTGGCGAAGACCAGGCCCAGATCCGACCACAGCTCCCCAGCCGCGAGCCGTTCCTTCGCCTGGCGCACCCGCTGCGACTCCAACGCCCGGACGGCCAGCGCCGACAGCGGTAGCGGCCGGCTCGATCGGTGCGTCTTCGGTGGCACGAACTCCAGCCCACGATCCGTCCGCTGGAGCGTTTGCCGAACGAATAGCGCCCGTCCCGGCAGGTCGACGTCCGACCAGCGGAGGCCCAGCAGCTCAGCCCTCCGGAGCCCGGTCGCCAGCGCCAGGACGAACAGCGATTCCAGCCGGTCCCCGGTCAGCACTGACAGCAGAGTCTTGGCTTCCTCGGGAGTCAGGGCGCGCCGCTCGGTCCGGCCGAGAGCCGGCGGCTTGGCGGCCTTGGCGACGTTGCGCGGGACCAGGTCCATCCGCTCAGCGTCGGCCAGGGCGACGCGCAGCACGGCGTGCACCTTGATGATGCTGGCCGGCGCGAGCTTGCCCCGTAGACCGGTGAGGAACCGCTGTACGTCCCGAGGCGTCAGCCGGTCGAGCTTCGCCCGGCCCAGGCCCGGCACCAGGTGCTTGCTCACGGCCAGGCGGTAGCGCACCAACGTCGACGGCCGCGTACCGTCGTGCGCCTTCACGTCCCGCAGCCACTCGGTCAACCAGGCTTCCAGAGTCCGAGGCTGCGCGGTGAGGTCGACACCGAGCTGAAGTTGGCGCCGCAGCTCGTCCCGCTTCCGGGAACAGCACCTCGACCCGGAACGGCCGGTTGCTCGCCTCCATGTCGACCGTGAACGCCGCCTTGCCCTCGGCGCGACGCTTGAAGCGATCCGAGCCGAGCCGCTTGACCGGTGGCCGACGACGGACGAACCACCCACGCCCATGCTCGGAGACCACCAGGCCATCAGTGACCAGGACACCTAACGCCCGGCGAGCCGTCACCCGGCTCACGCCGTACTCATTGACGAGCTGAGTCTCCGACGGCAGCTGGGCGCCCTGCTCCAGCTCGCCGCGCTCGATCGCCGCGCGCAGGTGATCCGCGATCTGCCGGTACACGGCCCGGTCACTGGCCGGGTCAATCCGTACGGTCATCGCGGGCCTCACCAGGTGGTATACACGAGTCGTCTTGGAAGAACCCTACCGAACCGGGGGCAGCGCCATGCCGGTCAGTTCCCAGCACTCCGTCAGCGTCGCCGCCATCATCGTCAACGACGACGACCAGGTCCTGATGACCCAGCGCCGCGACAACGGCCACTGGGAACCCCCGGGCGGCGTGCTCGAACGCGACGAATCGATCATCGACGGGCTACGGCGGGAGGTCCGCGAGGAAACCGGCCTCGAAATCGAACCCGAGCGGTTGACCGGCGTCTACAAGAACATGCCTCGCGGAATCGTCGCCCTGGTCTTCCGCGCCCATGTAGCCGGCGGCCAGCTCCGAGTGACAGAGGAAACCACCCGAGCCGAGTGGTGGAACCGCGAACGTGTCACCAGCGGCATGGACGAGGCGTACGCCGTCCGCGTGCTCGACGCCCTGAACGAAGCTCAGCCAGCCATCCGCGCCCACGATGGAGTATCGGTCCTGCACGACCAAGCGGCACTGCCGAATTGACCTTTTAAGGATCAAGGCGGCCCGCAAAGCGGGCCGCGCCGGCCCGGCCCCGGCCTGCTGGCGACCTCCGGCCGGCATCGGCCGGGCCGGCCGGCCACGCTGACGGACGGAACCAGGGGCATGAACGGCTGAGGCGCGACGATCGCCGTCGGGGATGCCTTCCATCGAGGCTGGGGCGATCGGCTGCCGCGCAGCAGAGCTGCTTGCCACTGGACTCTCGGGGGCGCCGCACGCAGTAGGTTGACGCCGAGGACCAGGGCGTGACCCATCCCCCGGATGCCGGATCTTCTACGCCACCCATTCAGTGTCAAGGGCGCTGCGCGTCGGCACGCCGATGGCCTGCGGCCACCCTTGACACCGAACGGTCGCCGCAGTTCTTGGCATCTATCCGGGGGACGGGAGCAGCGTGGCGGCGGCCCTTTCCGGACGACCATCTGTTAGAGGATGGCGCATTCGTACCGTGAGGAGGGCAGTACTTAGATGTATATCGCGACTGGAACTACCTTGAAGGAGAGTCCATCAATCCTTGACGGAAAGTCGAGGTCTAGGTATTCCTCGACCCTTGCGTCGAGGCCAGAATTGTCCTCCATCTTTTCGCTCGCCAACTTTCTAAGTTGATCCGTGAGCAGGTCGACCGCCTGAGGCTGAATGCGGTCTAGCACCTTATTGCGGGCGAGAATGGGAACGTTAGCTGCGGGTGGGGTGCTCACCTTGCCGAACACCGTAAAGTGTCCGTCGAGGATCCGATCTGCGTCCTCTACGAGAAAGCTTCGGGTATCACATACGACTACTGCGGTGACGCCAGGGATCGAATTGATGGCTCCGTAGTATTCTCGGGTAGCGATGCTCCGGAAGTCCACACGGATGGCTTCCGCTACGGCCCTAGCAAGCTCCGCATCCGCGTCTGGGCGAGTTTGGTATTCAAGGATCAGGCTCTGCCGCTCATCTTCGCTACTCGCATTCGTGATTTGTGGAATAATCTGCGTCCTGCGAGCCCACTGCGTAATAGCGCCTACCAAGGTTGGGTTGAGGACGTCCATGAGCGCAATCAGCTCATCCGGCTTGAACTCGGCCTGAAACTCTACAAAATCTCCTACGGCTAGTTCTTCCACGTCGGACGCGGCAGTCAGCTTTTTCAGTAATCCCGCAGTTCGGAGATCCTGCCTTACGTGGTGCAAGTAGAAGGCAGAGGTGTATTTGTAATTCCTAGTTGTCTGCTGTCCTGCGACACCCTCGAAGGTGGTTCCATCGTCGGCCGTAATCTTCGCGCTTGCCTTAATTCCGCCGACGCCCGGCAGTTTCACATCTGCGCCCAATTCCCCGCCGCCGGTTTCGCCTTCCTTTGAGGTGTGGGTATTTCTGGACTCGCCAGCCTCAGAGGCGTCGGTGATTAGGCCCCTGTTCGCCTGCTGGAGAATGCCCTCGACGTATGACGCGTCTTGATAGATGGTTATGCTTGGGCCTTCACCGGAGATCGCGATGTCAGCGCTTGCTGAAGTCATATTCTTGCCCCTCTACGGCATCGCCAAAGTGAACTACTCGCCAGGCTCCTTGCACCGTATCTAAGGTGGACTGTCCCCGCAAATGGGGGCGAAGTCTGTAGAGGTCACGACCGTAAGAGCACCACGGCAAGGGCGACAGATTGCCGATGACGGCACTGTGCGCCAGCGGCAGCTCCGAGGGCGGATCGATGCGGTTGCGGAGGAGTAGAGGCCTGCGACCATGGTTGCGGGTCTTGCTGAACGAGAACCTAGCCCTGCCGAGGCTACGGATCAGAAGCTGGCTGTACAGCCATCTGTACAGCCAGCTGGCCGACTGACCCGGTCGTAAGTGGACGAGAGTCGACGAGACGAGCAAGGTAGCGGATCGGGCCATCCCCGGGCCGCAGGCCGATGCGACGCCAGGCCGAACCAGGCCACGAGGCGACCATGCCGACCAGGCGGATCGCTGTGCCACCAGCCCCTTCGGTCCAATTCCCAAGCTGACAGTCGCCCGTGCAAGCCGTGGCCGTGACGGGCCATCCACGGGCCAGTAACCGTGGCGCGCAGCGGTCATGAGCGGGCACGAGCGGCATCCGGCTCTGCCGCCGGCCGCAGGCGTTTCGGGCATCACGACCCGTTGAGCGCGCTCTTCCAAACTGGCGGTCCCCTTGTCTAGTCCGTTTCACGCCGTCAGACGCGAGTCGGGTTAGATGTGGCCGTGACCGCTCATGCTGTAGCTCAAGCCCTGCCGGACATCGCAACGCTTCGCGACCGGTGCCGGGCGTTGGCGATGCTGGACGCGGTCATGAGTCCGGATTGGGAGTTCCGCTACTACTCCTTCGACTCGCGATGGGGGCCCGGCGAGGAGATGGCGTCGATGCGGAACGGCTCGGGTGACGCCTACTCGATCGTGTTCTCGCCACCCGGCGCGTTCATCCGGGGGCTCGACCACGAGTCGCCGATGAGCCCGGCTCGCAACGACAAACTGTGGCCGGGGTTGGTCGACACCGTGCCGGAAGTGTTCTCCGCGCATGTAAACGAACCGGCGTTCAGCTACAAGGGCGTGTTGTCTGCGACGGTGTGCCTGTGGCGCCAGGTCGACGACGACCGGTGGCAGGCCGGCGACATCGACTTCCCCAGTGGCGACGACCCCGACGGTGCGGACGGACTGTTCGAAGTGCTGGTCGACCCCACGCCTATGGGGTATCAACGCTTCGCCGAGGACTACTACGAGACGAGCGTGGGCATCGACGCTGTCAGTGAGGTCCTTGCGCTGCGCCCGCTCACCGAAGACCTGGTACGGCGCCTGAACCCTGACGTGACGATGGAGGACCTCGTTGAAGATCTCGCCGAAATCAGCTACCCGTCGGGGACGGCGTAGCGGCTCCAGGTGTCGCCGGGCTTCGAGACGTTGATTCGAGCGCATGTAGGCACTTGAGCTTGGCTGTACAGCCACCCGTACAGCCAAGCCGGCCGACGAGGTACTACGAAGACCGACGCCGCCCGACGCGGCGCGCAGGTCAGCGACGGTGGCCGACATCCGTCGACAGCGGTCTTGATCTTTGCAAGGCAGGGGTTAGGGGTTCGAGTCCCCTGGGCTCCACCCGAAACGCGTACCCGAACGCGGACCGCGAGGACGGCAACGTCCTGCATCACCTCAGCTCACTTTTCGCCTGAGGCAGGCGCACCCGGCCAACGACCGTCGGCCTGGGCCGCCGCGACCTCGGCCAGCCCGGGCGGGCGCATCCGGCCCTGCGCCGACAGCTTGGCGACGAGGTCGACGTTGACCTGCGACCACGGGCTGCGGGATCGCCGCCGGGAGTACCGCTGGAGGAAGAAGTCCTCGTCGAGTGGCTTACGGAGGCTGCTGATCCAGCCGTAGCAGAGCCCCACTTCGACCGCCGCCATCCCGGTGACGGTCGTGTGCGGCGACTTCTTCTTGGCGATCTTCAGCCAGATCGCCTCCTCCTGTGCGTGGTGCTCCTCCAGCCAGGCGGCGAATTCGTCCTGCCCGGTGAAGACCAGCGGGTTCACGACGCGCCCCGGGAAGACGTCAGCACGTCGAGGTAGTGCTTGTTCGTCATGACACCGAGTACGTTGCCGAACGGGTCGACGACCGAGGCCGTCACGAAGCCCGGCCCCCATTCGCGGATGCCCTGGTGCTCCGTCGCGCCCATCTCGAGCAGCCGCGCGAAGACCCCCTCGAGGTCGTCGACGTGCCAGTATGCGATCACTCCGCCCGGCAAGCCGGCGGGAGAGGCGAAGCGACGGTCGATGATGCCCAGCTCGTGCTGGTAGTCGCCGATGCGGAACTCGCGGTAGCCGTCCCGCGAGAAATAGGGCTCGACGCCGAGGAGGTCGGCGTACCAGCGGGCGGCGGCGTCCAGGTCGTCGGCGAAGAGGTTGATCGTGGCAAGTCCTCGAAGAGTGCTCATGGGACCAAGGCTAGGGTCACTTGTGGAACGTATGATTCCTCAATGCTGGATACTTCGGTCCGACTCCTGCGACTGCTGGCGTTGCTGCAGTCGCGGCGAAACTGGTCCGGCGCGGAGCTGGCCGACCGGCTGGAGGTCACCAGCCGGACCGTGCGCAACGACGTCGAGCGCCTGCGCATCCTGGGCTACGAGATCCACTCCAGCACCGGGATCACCGGCGGTTACCGGCTGAGCCCCGGCCGCGTCCTGCCACCGCTGCTGCTCGACGACGAGGAGGCGGTCGCGGTCGCCGTCGGGCTCAGCGCGGCCGCGGCGGGCTCGGTCGCGGGCATCGAGGAGCCGTCGGTACGCGCCTTGGCGAAGCTGCAGCAGACGCTGCCGGCCCGGCTGCGTGGCCAGGTGGACGCGATGCGTAAGGCCACTGTCTTCGCGGCGGGCGGCGGACCGGCGGTCGATCCACAACACCTGACCGTCATCGCCGCCGCCATCCGCGACCACGAGCGGCTGCGGTTCGACTACGCCGGGCATTCCGGGGGAACCACTCGGACCGTCGAGCCGCAACGTCTCGTCTACACCGGGCAGCGCTGGTACCTGCTGGCCTGGGACCTCGCCCGAGAGGACTGGCGTACGTTCCGCGCGGACCGGATCACGCCACGATTGCCGACCGGTCCCCGGTTCACGCCGCGCGGGCTGACCGACGAGGAGGCGACCGACCGGGTTCGCCGCGGGGTGGGCTCGCTGGCCTGGCCGTATCAGGCGGAGGTGCGGCTGCACGCCTCGGCCGAGGCGGTCGCCGGCCGGATCCCGCCAGAGGCAGGTCTGGTCGTCCCGATCGACGACGAGGCCTGCCTCTTCCAGACCGGCACGAACTCGTTGCTCGGCCTGATCACCTACCTCACCAAGCTGGAGGTCGGGTTCACCGCGATCAATCCACCGGAGCTTCGCGAGCTGCTGCGGCAGCTTGCCGCCACCTACGCGGCCGCCGCCGAGTAGCCCGGCAAGACAGCTGCCGTCTCGGCGGCGAGCCCCAACCAAGGTCAGGGTCCGGCTGGTCGGCTCAATGCCGTCGTCATGCCATCGACGCTAGGGCATGCCCGCCAGCGCGGACCAGCACAGCAGCAGGCCCGGTCAAGAGCCGCGGCGCGCGAAGATGATCCCGCCGAGCGAGCTCTCGGCCGAGCTGACCGTCAGCTCTGCCTCGACCGTGAACCCGGCTTCGCGCAGCCACGCCGCCACCCGGGCGGGCTGGCGCCGGTGGACCTGCACCTTCATCGGGTGGCCGCCGTAGCCCTCCGTCTTGAGCCGTGACTCGTCGCCGACGTGGAAGCTGACCAGCAGCGGCCCACCGGGACGCAACACTCGCCGGAACCGCGCGAGGACCGAGCCCATCTGATCGTCGGGAATGTGGATCAGCGAGTACCAGGCGACCAGTCCGGCGACCGAGCCTTCAGCCAGCTCGAGGTCGGTCATGGAGCCCACCTCGAACCGCAGGCCGGGGTGGTCGCGCCGAGCCACCTCGACCATCCGGGGTGAGAGATCGATGCCGAAGGCGTCCACGCCGAGCCCGTGCAGGTGGGCGGTGATGCGCCCCGGCCCACAGCCCACGTCGACGACCGGCCCGCCGCCGGTGGCCTGCACGAAGTCGGCGAACAGCGCCAGCGCCGCTCGCTCGTACGGGGTTTCGGACAGAAGGTTGCGCAGCAGATCCGCGTAACTGGCGGCGACCGTGTCGTACGAGGTGCGAGCGTCCGCCAACCAGTCCGCACCGTTCATACTGGCAAGGCTAGACGGCTCAGGTGCGGCGGCGTAGCGCTCGGGCCAGCCGACGGAGGCAGTCCTCGTTGTGCGCCGCTACCGCCCGAAGCACCGGCCCGATCTCCATGAACATGATCAGTGGGGTGTGGACGGTGCGTCCGGAAGGGCGCCGCCACCGCAGGGAGGGCAGGGACGTGAGTGCCACGACGTCCGCGCGGCGGATGGTCCGCGAACGCAGCAGCCCCCGTACGGTGATGACCTTGCCTGCCACCGCCACCGACATGCGGTAGCCGCGCACCGCCAGGACCACACCAGGAACCGATGCGGCCAGGCAGGCGAACAACACAGCCAGGTCGGCGAGGCTCGTGCTTGGCGGCACCGGATCGAGCGGCAGCCAGGCCAAGGTGGCGAGGACGGCTCCCGGCGCGCTGTTGGCCACGCGCGTCATCGGCAGTGGGCGGAGGATCATCACCCGATGATCCGACGCGACGGTCGCGGGGACAATGATCATCGAAGCCCGCGTCGGCGCAGCGGGCGTGCCCCGTGCTGACGGCGAACAAACCGGTGGGCTCTCCAGGTGCGGTACGCCGCCGGCCGGGTATGCGGGTTCGTGGCACCGAGGGTGAGATGGGTGGGCGGCCGGTGACCGCGAACGCGGCCGACCGTCCCGCGCGGCTGTCCGAGGCGATCCGCGCCGAACTGCGCCGGGCGTTCCGCTGGCCGTTCGAGACCCCGATCGTGGTCGCGACCAACGGCACGATGATGACGCTCGCCTGGTTCCTGCTGCCCCCGAGCCTGATCAACCTCCTGTTCAGCTTCCACGGGCCGCTGGCGTACCCGATGATCCTCGCCTTGTGGATGTACGCCGACGTGCCGGCGACCAATCTGCTCGGCTCGGACGGCCGGCGCAGCATCGGCCTGCTGGATGATCGGCGGGCGCTGCGCCACTCGCAGCGGGCCAAGAACCTGGTGCTGTGGCTGCTGGTCTCGCCGCTTGCGGCGGCGATCGCGATCGTGGTGGGGGTCCACGGCAGGCATCCGCTGGCCACGATCTTCACCGCGCTGTGGATCATGGTGGTGCCCCTGGGGGCGCTGGGAGTCTCCGCCTGGCTCGGGGTTTTCTTCCCGTATCACCCGGTCGGCCTCAAGCGGCGGTGGCGGCACCGCCGGCCGTTCCGTCGCAAGATCGTCCGTTGGCTGATCCTCGTGACGGCACCGTGGATGCTGGTGCCGGGCCTGGTGGTGCTGATCAGCCTGCCCGCGGTCGCGCTGTGGGTGGCCACCTACCAGAGTTGGCGGGGGCAGCGGATCCCCGACGGGTACTTCGTCGGCGGTGTGGCGATGGGATGCCTGTCGGCGGTGCTGTGCTGGATCTTCGGCCCGCGGCTGGCCGCGCGGTTCGCGCGGCGTCGCCGGGACCGGCTGGCCAGCTTCCTCGCCGATCCGGACCGTGGCTGACCGCCCTTGACGACCGTTTCTAGGCTGCCGGGCATGGGAGCGATCAAGCCGTGGCACCTGTCCGTCCTGCTCTGCGTTCTGCTGCCGCTGCTGGCGGTGGGGGCCGGGGTGTGGATGTCCCGCCGCCGCTCCCGCGACCACCGCTGACCGACCCGATCGGCCCAGCCGACCCGACCGAACCGAGGGACCCGACCGACCCGACCGGCCCTGGCCCAGGCGACGGGCGCGGGGTCGGGCGTCAGCCGACCTGGGCGGCGAGCCGGTCCACGTCCCTCGACAGCCGGGTGTAGCCGGCCTCGCTGAGCCGGCCGTCCTTGTGCAGGCCGGCCAGCCTGTCGCGGAGCTTCTTGACGTCGTCCGCCGCCCGCCGTTGGTCGTCCGCGGCCAGGTCCTTGGCGATGGCGTCGACCTTGCCGTGCAGGTCCTTCGCGGCGTCCGGGTTGAGCTGCCCCGTGTTCACCTGTTCCTGGATCGACAGCCGGATCGCCACGATTGGGTCGGCGGGCGGCGGCGGGCTGGTCGTACGCGCCGGGGCGCTGGTCGGCGCGGTGCTGCGGGCGGCGGGCCGGGTGGAGGTGCTCGTCCGGGCCGCCGGTGCGGGCGCGGCGCCGGTCGGGCTGGGGGCGGGCGGCGTGGTCGCCCCCGTGCCGGACGCGACCGGCGTGGGCCGGGTGGCGAGCGTGGTCGCCGCCGTGACCGGCGGCGCGCCGGCAGGCTCGTCGTCGGGCAGCAGTGCCGCGCCGGCCACCGCGAGCGCCGCGCCGCCGGCGAGGACGGCCAGTAACACGGCCGGGCGGCGGCGCCGGCGGTGCGGCTGGTCCGCCGGCCGGTCGAGGATCAGTCTCGATCCGCCGGTGGGCCAGGGTGCGGCGCCGGCCACGGGCCGGGATCCCGCGCCCGGGCCGGCGGAGCCGGCAGTCACCGCTCCGGCCAGCGCCGCCAGCGGCAGGCCGTCCGCTGGTGCCGCCACGGGCAGGCCGTCTGTCGGTGCCTCGTCGGGCAGGCCCGCCCGGATCGCGGCGAGCCGGTCCCGCACCTCGACCGCGTCCGCCGGGCGGGCGGCGGGGTCCTTCGCGAGCAGGTCGGCGAGCAGGGCGTCGAGCGCGGGCGGCACCTCGGGCCGCCGGCTGCGTACCGGGGTGGCCGGTTCGTGCAGGTGCTGGTGCAGCACGTGCAGCGGGTCGCCGGCGAACGGTGGGGTGCCGGCGAGCATGGTGTAGAGGGTGCAACCGAGGCCGTACAGGTCGGTCCGCGGGTCGACCGGGCCGCCGGTCGCCTGCTCCGGCGACATGTACGAGCTGGTGCCGAGTCGGGTGGCCGCGTTGGTGAGGGTGTTCTCCCCGTCCCGGAAGAGCCGGGCGATGCCGAAGTCGCAGATCTTGACGACGCCGGTGGGGGTGACGATCAGGTTGCCGGGTTTGATGTCGCGGTGCACCACCCCGGCGGCGTGCGCGGCGACCAGACCGTCGCAGATCTGCTCGGCGATGGCGAGCGCCCGCCCGATCGGCATCGGACCGGCCATGACCAGCGCCGACACGGTCTGCCCCTCGGCCAGCTCCAGGACCAGGTACGGGTCGCCGTCGGCGGTGCCGAAGTCGTACACGGCGACGATGTTGGGGTGGGCCAGCCGGGCCACGGCCCGGGCCTCCCGGTCGAACCGTTCCAGGGCCATCGGCTCGTCGAGCCCGGCCCCGGCGAGCACCTTCACCGCGACCGGGCGGTCCAGCCGCAGGTCCCGGCCGCGCCACACGCTGGCCATGCCACCGCTGCCCAGCAGCTCCTCGGCCTGGTAGCGGCCATCCAGCAGTCTCGACATCACCCCCATATTTCCATTACCGGCCGTCGCTACACAGCCTGCGATGGGTAGTGACGGCCGGTGGGGTCGGTCAGGTCTGTTGGCGGTCGACCTTCAGGTTCACGAAGCGCGGGTCGCCCTTGGCCAACGTGCGGATGCGCTCGGCGTAGGCACTGGTCTGCGGCTGGCCGCTGTGCGCCATCGCCTGCTCGTACGTGTCGAACTCGGCGACGATGACGAAGTGGCCCGGCTTCTCCTGGTCCTCGGCGAAGGTGAGCCGGGACGGGCCGTTGGCCGGGCGTTCCCGCTCCCACTGCTCGCTCAGCATCCGCATCTCGTCCGGACGGTCGGTCTCGTACTCGACGATCTGCACGAACGACATCTGATCCACCTCCGCTGCTCGCTGCTCCGGTTGTCAGCGTTCCCCACCAGCTCGGGCTCATGTCTCGGGAATGGACCTGCCCGGCTGGGGTAGCAGAAGCATCAGAACCCCCGGAAAGTGAGGTGTGATGCCGATGCCGACCGCACGCGAGATCATGACCAACGACGTGTCCTGCGTCCGTGAGCAGGACGACCTCAAGGTGGCCGCCCGCCGGATGGCGGAGCTGGGCGTCGGTTCGCTGCCGATCTGCGGCGACGACAACCGGCTCAAGGGCATGCTGACCGACCGCGACATCGTGGTGAAGGTGCTGGCCGAGGGCCGGGACCCGGGCAACGTGACCGCGGGTGAGCTGGCCCAGGGCGAGGCGGTGACCGTGGGCGCAGACGACGATGCCGCCGAGATCCTGCGGACCATGGGCAAGCATCAGGTACGCCGGCTGCCGGTGATCGACGGGCACGAGCTCATCGGCATCGTGGCGGTCGCCGACGTGGCCCGGTCGCTGCCGGACCGCCCGGTGGGCGACCTGATCGAGGCCATCTCAGAGCGCACCTGACCAGCGGTTGATCGCCGCCGCCGCCGGCTCTGCGCCGGGGACGGCGGCGATTCGCCGTACGGGACGTCAGGCGGGTGGGGTGAGTGGCACCGTCTCGCCCCGGGCGACGGTGCGTACCGCACGGACCAGGCCGCGCCGGCGCGCCTCGTCGACGAAGTGCCGTAGCGGTGACCGGAAGACCGGGTAGTCGTCGTAGTGGATCGGCACGGTGAGCCTGGGCCGGATCAGCTCGACCAGGTCGGCGCCCTGCCGCGCGTCCATGGTGAGCAGTACGCCAGCGAGGCGGGTGCCACCGAGGTGGATCAGCATCGCGTCGATGTCGGGGAAGCGTTCCGGGATCCCGGCGAGCAGCGGCCGGTGCAGGGTGTCCCCGGTGACGTACAGGCGGAACTGCCGTGTCCCGTCCCGGTCCAGGTCGATCAGGGTGCCCATCACGTCCGGCAGCGCCCGGTCCAGCAGGCCCGGCCCGTGCTGCCCGGGCAACGAGGTGAGCCGCAACGTCTCGCCGCCCCGGCGCAGCTCCCGGGAGCGCCAGGTGGGCAGGCCTTCCGCCGCGCCGAATCCCCACCGGCGCAGTTTCCGTTCCGCCTCGGGCGTGGTGAGGATCGGCACCTGCCGGTCCAGCCCGCGCCGGGCCACCCGGTCGAAGTGGTCGCCGTGCAGGTGGGACAGCACCACGGCGTCCAGTTCGGGCAGGTCGGCGACGGCCATGGCCGGGTCAGTGCGGCGCTTCGACCACATCCCGTACCCCAGGTAGGCGCGCTGGCCGCGGTGCAGGAAGTTGGGGTCGGTCAGCAGGGTGAACCCGCCGAGCCGCAGCAGGGTGGTCGCCGTGCCGATGAAGGTCACGTCCGGTTGGTGGGTCACCATGCGTTCTCGGTACCCCCGATTCCACCGGCCATGCGGTCAGCTCACCGGCGGCCCGTCCGGCCGGCCCCACCCGTCAGGGCTCTCCGCCGCGGCCACGTCCACCGGCTCGTCCTGCCGGGTGTCGGCAGGCGGCGAGGCGTCGTCCGGGGCCGGTTCCGGCCGGGCCCGGCCGTCGGTGGACGCCGGTGGGAAGCGTTCCACCAGCCGGGTCAGCGCCCCGTTGGCGAAGGTCGCGCCGAGCGCCGAGCCGGCGGCGATGCCCCACCCGACCGGGCCCAGCGGTGTGCACCCGAAGAACTGGCTGACGCCGGGCGTCTGCACCACGCCGACCAGCACGCCCACCGACGCGGCGGTGGAGGCGAGCACGGTCGGGCTGGTCCCGCCGGCCAGCACGGTCTGGCCGAGCTGGGTGCCGATCAGCGAGGCGAGCGCGACCGTACCGGCCCGCCGCTCGGTCCCGGTCCACCGGGCCAGCGTCCAGCCGGCAGTCGCGCCCAGCGTGGTCGCCGCCGCGCGTAGGCCGATCTCCCGGGTCATGGTCGCCCCCAGGGACCGGTCCGGCCCCTCCCGCAGCAGGCCGTCCGCGTGGTCGCCGCCGGGCGGCCGGACCGCGATGGCCAGCGCCGGCGCCAGGTCGGTGAGCAGGTTGACCAGGAGCAGTTGCCGGCCGGTGAGCGCGGACCGGCCGGTCGCCGCGGCGCTCAGCACGCTGAAGGCGATCTCGCCGAGGTTGCCGCCGACCAGGATGCTCAGCGCGTGGCGGACCGACGACCACATGGCCCGGCCCTCGACCAGGGTGGCGATGATGGTCTCCAGCCGGTCGTCGGTGACCACCAGGTCGGCCGCGGCGCGGGCCGCCGGGGTGCCCCGCTGGCCGAGGGCGATGCCCACGTCGGCCAGCCGGATCGCCGGCGCGTCGTTGGCCCCGTCGCCGGTCATCGCCACGGTACGCCCGGCCTTCTGCAGGGCCTGGATGATGCGTACCTTGTGGGCCGGGGTGCAGCGGGCCACCACGTCGGTGCGGGTCAGCCGCTCGCCGAGGGCATCGTCGTCGAGCTGGTCGAGTTCGGTGCCGGTGGCGACCCGTTGCGACCCGTCGTCGGGGCTGATGGTCGAGGCGATCGCCTCGGCGGTGGCCGGGTGGTCCCCGGTGATCATGATGGTGTGCACCCCCGCCGCGCGGATCCGGCGCACGGCGGGGGCGGCGCTCTCGCGTACCACGTCGGCGAGCGCCAGGAAGCCGACGAACACCAGGTCACGTACGTCCGCGTCGGTGATCGTCGCGGTCGCGGCCCGGCACTCGCCGACGGCCAGCACCCGGTGCCCGGCGCCGGCGCTGTCGGCGAGCGTGGCCTCGATCCGCTGCCGGCCCGCGGTGTCCAGCGGCTCGTCCCGGCCGCCCGGGTTGCGCCAGGAGGTGCACCGGGGCAGCACCGTCTCCGGTGCCCCCTTCACGCTGAGCAGCAGCTGCTCGCCGGTGCGCCCGACCGTCGCGTGGTAGCCACGGGACGGTTCGAACGGCAGCCCACCGGCCGGGACCCAACCCGCCGCGCCGGTGTCGGCGGAGATCCCGGCACCCCGGGCGCCCCGCAGCACCGCCCGGTCGGTGTGCTGGGGCAGCTCGTCCGGGTCGTCCGCCATGGGGGTCGCCCGCAGCCCGGCGGCCAGCGTCCGGCGCAGGCCGTCGTCGAGCCGGTCCAGCGGCGCGTACCGGCCGTCGTTACCGACCCCGGCCAGCATCAGCTGCCCCTCGGTGAGGGTGCCGGTCTTGTCGAAGCAGAGCACGTCCACCCGGCCCAGCGCCTCGATGGTGCGCGGGTTGCGGACCAGCGCGCCGTGCTCGGCCAGCCGCCGGGCCGCCGCCAGTTGCGCGGCGCTGACCAGGAACGGCAGCCCCTCCGGCACCGACGCCACGGCCAGGTTCGCGGCGGTCGCGGCCGTCTCCGCCAGCGGTACGCCCCGCAGCAGTCCCGCCCCCGCCACGGCCACCGCGGAACTGACCGCCAGCGGCACCGCCGCGCTGGTCAGCCGGCCGAGCCGGGCTTCCACCCCGCTGACCGGCGGGGACTGCCGGGCCAGCGCGAGGCTGCGCCCGGCCTCGGTGTCCGAGCCGGTGGCCACCACCACGCCGACGCCGCGGCCGGTGGCGATCGTGGTGCCCTCGTACAGCATGGACCGGCGGTCGGCGATATTCGCCGCCACCACCGGTTCGACGGTCTTGCCCACCGGCAGCGACTCGCCGGTCAGCGACGACTCGTCGGCCTCCAGGCCGACCGCCTCCAGCAGCCGGCAGTCGGCGGGCACCGCGTCCCCCGGCCCGACCAGCACCACGTCCCCGGTGACCAGGTCGTCCGCCGACACCACCTCCGCCACGCCGTCCCGGCGGACCCGGGCGGTCACCGCCGAACGGGTCAGCAACTCGGCCAGGGACCGTTCGGTGTTGCGCTGGTGCACGGCGCCGACCAGGGCCGACCCGCCGACCACGCCGCCGACCAGGGCGGCGTCGACCAGCGAGCCGAACGAGGCGGACAGCACCGCGCCGGCGACGAGCACCGGGGTGAGCGGGTTGGCCAGCTCCTCGACGAAGGCCCGGAACAGGCTGGCCTGGCCGGGCGCCTCGGTCCCGGCGGCGCCGTGCCGCCGGTGCGCCTCCGCGGCGCCGAGCCCGTCCGGGCCGGTTTCGAGCTGGCGCAGCACGGTGTCCACCGGCATCAGGTGCCAGGCGGTGGTGACCGGGACCGGCGTACACGCCGGGTCGGGCAGCCGGTGCGCCCGCCACACCCCGTTGGCGAAGGCCAGCCCGGCGGCGCCGTTCACCGCGGCCAGCGCCCGGCCGGGCAGCAGCTGCGGGTCGGTGGTGAACGCGTTGAGCGCGCCGAGGCCGGTGCCGGCCAGGCCGAGCCGGATGCTCTGCCGGGTCAACCGGCGGGCCGTACCGGCGGCCTCGATCAGCAGTCCGGGGATCCGCAGGTCGTCCCCGACCAGCAGGTGCGCTCCCCAGGGTGGGGTCTCTCGGGGGTCGGAGAGGCCCACCCCGCAGTCCGCGGCGCCCAGTGCGGAGCGGTCACCGGAGATCACCATGACGACGGCGCCGTCGCGTTGCAGGGCGCGTACCGACTCGGTGAGCCGGGAGCCGTTCGGCAGGACGGCGTCGGCGAAGCCGTACCGCTCGGGGTCGTCGGCGGCCACCACCAGCCGCAGCCCCGCCCGTCGGGCGGCGGTCGGCAGGGACTGCACGCCGGGCGCCGGCTCCTCGTCCACCCGCAGCACGGCGACCAGCCGGTCGCCCCGGGCCAGCCCGAGCAGCCGGCCGCCCGCCTCCCGTAGCCGGCGGGTGTCCGGGGTGTCGCCGGGGTCGGTGGCGTCGAGCCGGTCCAGCGGGCCGAGCCGCCAGCTGTCCGCCTGCTGGAGCCGGTCCGGCGCGTCCGGGTCGAACAACTCGAACGCCCGGCCGGCCACCTCGCCGGTGTCGGCGCCGGCCAGCGGGGCCAGGTCGGCCAGCACACCCCGGCCCGAGCCGAGCACGGCCGCGTCGAGCACCACGGTGTCGATCCGGTCCAGCTCGCGCAGCACGCCGCGGTCCATCACGATGACGCCGCGCCGGGCGAGGATCCGGCCGAGTCGGGCGGCGTACCCCTCCCGGCCGCTGCCGGGGGCCTTGGGCAGCGCGGAGAGCCCCAGCGCGGCGGCCCGCTTGCCGCCCACCACCGGCACGGCGGCGACGCCCGCGGCGGCGCCGGCCGCCAGCATCCGCTTGACGTACCGCTCGGCCGGGCCGTCCGGCTTCGGGGCGGGCCGCTCGGTACGCGGGGCCCGGGCCACCGCCCGGTCCGGGTCGCCGGTCAGCCGGGGCTCGGCCCGTTCCCAGGTGGTCAGCTGCGATCGGGCCTCGCCCCACTGCACGAGCCGCTGCGCGCCGTCGAGCACGATGCCGGTCCAGCCGCCGGCGAGGCCCTGCGCCACCGCCTCGGCGAGCGGGAAGAGCACCTCGGCGCGGGGGTCGGCGCGCAGCCCCCGGTTGGCCAGGGCGTGCAGCTTCGGGTGCAGGTCGACGGCGCTGAGCAGCCCGGCGACCTCCCCGGGCACGGGGGTGAACGGCAGGATGCGGGTGGCCGCGGAGATGGTCAGGCCGAGCGCGTCGGAGACGAGGGCGCCGAGGGTGCGGGGGGTACGCGGGCCCTCCTCGGGCGGGTGCGGCGGCGGGACGTCCGGGTCGGGTTCGTGGTCGCAGGTGTGCTCGGTGCGGGCGACGGTGGCGATCAGGTCGCGCAGTTTCGGTTCGGGCTGCCGGACGGCAACCACCACCCGGCCGGAGGGCGCGTTCACCCGGGCCCAGGCCACGCCGGGCAGCCGTTCCAGGGCCGCCTCCACCTGCCGGGCCAGCTTGTCGCCGCCGTCCTGGCAGACGCCGTGCACCTCGATGTGGTGCCGCCCGTTGCCGGACCAGACCCGGCGGCTGGTCAGGCCGGCGGCACGGGCCAGCTTCCGGGCCGCGGCGTCGACCGCGCGGGTGGCGTCGCCGACCAGCCCCGGCACCGGGAGCGGGGGCAGCAGGCGGCCGGCGACGCGGCCCAGCGGCGTCATCGAGCGGTACGGCCGGGCCGCCGGCCTCGCTTTCCGTCGCCGTCGTCGCGTCCCCTGGCGTGCGCCATGTCGCCTCCCGGTCGTCGTTCCGGCGCCCTGGCTTCCCGGCGCGGCGTCCCTTATGCCCAGGAGGTGGGGGAAATTTCCGTCGCCCAGTGGGCATGGACCGGGTGGGCGGTGGAATCCGGGGGTGGCATGACCGTGTGGACCGTCGGAGTGCCGGGGAGGCCGGGATGAGCACGTTGACGCGAGACCTGAACGCGAGGGACCGGGTCCGCTCGTACGAGCGGCGGCGGGTGGAACTCCCGGTGCTGGGCGAGGTGGCGATGCCGCCGCCGGACAAGCTGGCCTACTACGCCGGCATCGGGGTGCTGGCCGCCTTCCAGGTGATCCAGTGGCCGGTCGCGCTGGTGATCACCGCCGGGCACCTGCTGGCCGACCAGCGCGTGTCGGGCCTGGCCAAGGGAATGGGAGAGGCGTTGGAGTCCGCATGATGGCGACGCCGGACGTGGGCCCGGTCACCCGGCGTTGACCTCAATCCCGGTTGAGGTCGCAGGGTAGGGGCATGGCTGTCCCCGTGCCGAGGTTGCCCCCGGCGTACCCGATGTTCCTCCGCCACCCGGCGGGCCGGCGGTGACCGCGACCGCCACGCCGACCGCCCCGGTCGAGGGCCTCTACACCCCGCGACTGCGGGCGATGACGGTGGGCAGCGTGGCGCTGGTGTCGCTGCTGGCCTTCGAGGCGCTGGCCGTGGGCACCGCGATGCCCACGGTCGCCCGCAGCCTGGACGGGCTGGGCGGGTACGCACTGGCCTTCGGCGGCCCGCTCGCCCTGGGAGTGTTGGGCATGGTCGCCTCCGGCGTCTGGTGCGACGCCCGAGGGCCCCGCCCCGCCATGTGGGCCGGTCTGGCTCTCTTCGTGTCCGGGCTGCTGCTCGCCGGCTCCGCCTCGCTGATGGGGGTGCTGGTCGCCGGGCGGATGGTGCAGGGCTTCGGCAGCGGTCTGCTGTCGGTGGCGCTCTACGTGATCGTCGGGCTGGCCTACCCGGAGCGGCTGCGCCGCCGGATCTTCGCCGCCTTCGCCGCCGCGTGGGTCGTACCCTCGCTGGTCGGGCCGGTGGTGGCCGGCCTGATCGTGGAGCACCTCGGCTGGCGGTGGGTCTTCCTCGCGGTGCCGCTGATCGCGGTGCCCGCGGTCCTGCTGATCCAGCCCGGCCTGCGCGCGCTGGGGGTCACCGGGCGGCGCCGGCCGCCCGCCGGCTCGGCGGGCCGGATCGGTTGGGCGTGCGGGGCGGGGGTGAGCGCCGCACTGCTGCATCACGGGGGGCAGCAGCGCGGCGCCACCGCCGTGGTGGTGGTGTCGGTGGCGCTGGCCGGTCTGCTGGCCAGCGTCCCGCACCTGCTGCCGGCCGGGTTCCTGCGCGCCGCGCGAGGGCTGCCCACGGTCGTCGGCCTGCGGGCGCTGGCGGCGGCCGCGTTCGCCGGGGCGGAGGTGGTGATCCCGCTGATGCTGTCCCGGGAACGCGGGCTGACCCCGACCGGTGCCGGCCTGGCGCTCACCGTCGGGGCGGTCTCCTGGTCGCTGGGCTCCTGGTTGCAGGGGCGGCTGCCGGCCCCGGCGTCGACGGCCACCCTGCCCCGGGCCGGGCTGGCGTGCATCGCGATCGGCACCGCGGGAACGGCCGCCGTCCTGCTTCCGCAGGTGCCGGTGCCGCTCGGGATGGTGGCGTGGGCGGTGGCCGGGCTGGGCATGGGACTGCTCTTCCCGTCGCTGTCGGTGCTGACCCTGAGCCTCTCCGCCCCCGGCGAGGAGGGCCGGAACAGCTCCTCGCTGCAACTGGGCGACTCGCTGGCCTCCGCCACCGTGCTCGCCCTGATCGGCACTCTGCTCGGCATGGGGAGTGCGCCGGGGCCGGCCGGGTACGCCGGAACCCTGGCGGTGGCCGCCGGCTGCGCGCTGGTCGGCGCGCTGGTCGCCGGGCGGGTGGTGCCGGAGGGCGCGGCGGCCTGAGCCCGGCGGGTGGCCACCCCGTCACGTACGGGGGACCCGGGGAAAAATGAGGAAGTTGCTGGTCCTGACCGACCTAGCCTGAGGGCATGCTGGTCGTCGTCGTCACCGTGCTCCTGTATGTCTTCGGTTTCGTCTTCCTCTACGGCGTGATCCGGCTCGCGGTCCGCCACGGTCTGGAGGACCGGGAGGGCCGCCGGGCGCAACTGCTGCACGCCGAGCAGCGCGCCGTCACCGGGGATCGGGCCTTCATGGGGGACAACGCCTTCCTCACCGGCAACTGACCACGCCGTCGCCGCGGCTTGGGTCGGTCGGGCTGCTCCGCCGGGTCGGCCGCCGGACCGCAGCACCCGTCCTGGCCGCGTCCGGGTGGGACGCGCCGGGGCCTCGGCGAGCGTTTCCCGCCGGTGGGTGCGAGGATCGCTCCCGTGATGGGGACGTTGAAGACCGAACCCGCCCGCACCCGGCTGGACCTGCTCGCGCCGCCGGTCGCCGCCGCGATCGAGCAGTGGCCCGCCGAGGCGCCGGCGGACGTCGACGAGGTGCTGGTCGCGCCGATCGATGCCGAACTCGCCGACACCGCCGCCTTCTGCGCCGCGTACGAGGTGGAGTTGGCCGAGTCGGCCAACTGCGTGGTGGTGGCCGGCAAGCGCGGTGGTGAGGTCCGGTACGCGGCCTGCCTGGTGCTCGCCACCACCCGGGCCGACGTCAACGGGGTGGTCCGCCGGATGCTGGACGTCCGCAAGGCCAGCTTCGCGTCGATGGCCGAGGCGGTCGAGCTGACCGGCATGGAGTACGGCGGCATCACCCCGATCGGGCTGCCCGAGTCCTGGCCGATCCTGGTGGACTCGCGGGTGGTCGCCACGCCGCACGTGATCATCGGTTCCGGCGTACGGCACAGCAAGATCGCTCTGCCCGGCCCGGCGCTCGGGGTGCTGCCCGGCGCGCAGGTGGTGGAGGAGCTCGCCCGGCCGGCGTGACCCGGCGTCGATCTTGTTCCACGTGAAACATCAAGACGGTCGATGCGGGCCGGCGGCTCAGACCTCGCCGGCCTCCCGGCGGCGCACCTCGTCCAAGGCGGCGAGCAGCGTCTCCGGTTCCTGGGCGCCGGTGACCGCGTACTTGCCGGCCAGCACGAACGTCGGCACGCTGGTCACCCCGAGCTGGTGCGCGGCCGACAGGTCGGCGGCCACCTCGCGCCGGCCCAGGTTCGACTCCAGGTACGCGCGCGCGTCGGTCTCGTCCAGGCCCACCTCGGCCGCCAGCTCGACCAGCGCGTCCGTCGACCCGACGTCCATCCCGTCCTGGAAGTGCGCCCGGTAGAGCCGCTCCACCAGCTCGGCGGCCCGGCCCCGTTCGGCGGCGAACCGCACGAGGCGGTGCGCCTCGAAGGTGTTCGCGGCCACCGCGCGGTCGAAGTGCATCTCGATTCCCGCGCCTGCGGCGACTCCGGTGACGCGGGCGGCCATCCCCTCCGCCTGGTCCCGGCCGCCGAACTTCGCACCCAGCGCCTCGATCAGCGGCTTCGGCTCGGTGACCGGCGTCGGGTCGAGCTGGAACGGCCGGTACCGGACGGTCACCTCGCCGTCGTACGACTCCAGCGCCTGTTCCAGCCGGCGCTTGCCGATCCAGCACCAGGGGCAGACCACGTCGGCGTAGATCTCGATCTCCATGAACCGGGACAACCCGAAGCTCAACCGAGTTGTTCCCGGACCTGGCGCTTGAGCCGGGCCAGGATCGCCGTGCCACCGCGTACCCGCAGCGGGCTGATCGCCTGGGCCAGCCCCATCCGCTGGTAGAGGTCGTCCGGCACGGCCAGCACCTGCGTGGCGTCGGCGCCGGCCAGGCCCTCGGCGAGGATGCCGGCGAAGGCGCGGGTGGTCGGCGCCTCCGGCGGGCAGTCGAACCAGGTGATCACCGTGTTGTCCGGCTGCACCTGGGCGCGCAGGAAGAACGCCGTCTGGCACTCCGGGACCTGCTCCATGCCCTCCCGGTCGATCCCGGTGGGCAGCGGCGGGATGACGTCCGCGTACTCCAGCAGCATCTCCAGCACCACGTCGCGGGGCGCGGCGGCGAACTCGTCGACGATCTCCGCCAGCTTGGTCGGCATCTCGGGCATTCGTCGAGGCTACCGCCGCCCGTCGGCCGCCGTGCTCGCGCACGGGTGGGTGGGTGTTGAGAAGGGGCCCCTGCTCTACCGAAAGCGTTGAGCGGGGCCCCCTCCTTGCCTCTCACATGTTGGGGGCGGCCTCGGTGATGTCGCTCAGGGCCGAGGTGGGGTCCAACTGCATCGCCAGGTCGCCGAGGGAGACGATGCCGACCAGCTTCCGGTCGCTGTCGCAGACCAGCACCCGGCGGATGTTGCGCTCGCGCATCAGCGACGCCGCCTCGTTGGCCGTCGCGTGCTGCTCGATCATCACCACCTCGCGGGTGATCACCGAGCCGATGGGCGTCGCCGCCGGGTCGAGTCGATCGGCCACCGCCCGGATCACGATGTCCCGGTCGGTCACCATGCCGGCCAGCGTCGCCCCGTCGGTGACCACGACATCGCCGATGTCGGTGTCCCGCATCACCCGGGCCGCCTCGTCGAGCATGGTCTCCGCCGAGAGGTAGACGACCTGTCTTGTCATCACGTCGGAGACGCGTAGATCCGCCATCGAGAGCCTCCCCGGCACAAAAGAAGTCGATTCTCGACCGGTACCCACCGCCACGGCCGTTACACCCGCTTTGCCCGCTCCGCGGTCAGCCGCTCCACCAACTCGTCGACGGGCAGCTCGGCCCGCTCCCCGCCGGCCCGGTCGCGCAGCTCGACGTACCCGTCGGCGAGCCGGCGGCCGACCACCACCGTGCGCGGGATCCCGATCAGCTCCGCATCGGTGAACTTCACCCCGGCGGAGACGTGCGTCCGGTCGTCGACCAGCACCCGCAGCCCGGCGGCGGCCAGCCGTCCGCCGAGGTCGAGCGCCGCGTCCAGCTGCGGCCCCTTCCCGGCGGCCACCAGGTGTACGTCGCACGGCGCGACCTCCGCCGGCCAGACCAGGCCCCGGTCGTCGTGGTGCTGTTCGGCGATCGAGGCGACCGCCCGGGACACGCCGATGCCGTAGCAACCCATGGTGGGGCGGACCGGCTTCCCCTGTGGACCCAGCACGTCCACGGCGAACGCGTCGGTGAACCGGCGGCCGAGCTGGAAGATGTGCCCGATCTCGATGCCCCGCCGCATGGTCAGCTCGCCGTCCCCGCAGGCCGGGCAGCGGTCGCCGGGCCGTACCTCGGCGGCCTCGATCGTGCCGTCGGGGGTGAAGTCGCGCCCGCAGACCACATTGGTGGCGTGCCGGCCCGGCTCGTTCGCCCCGGTCAGCCAGGACGTGCCGGTGACCACCCGGGGGTCGACCAGGTAACGGACGCCGTGCTTGGCGAGGATCTGCGGCCCGAGGTAGCCGCGGACCAGCTCGGGGTGCGCCGCCCAGTCGTCGAACACCGCGACGGTGGCCGGGTGCACCGCCGCCGCCACCCGCTTGAGGTCCACCTCCCGGTCGCCCGGCAGGCCGATCACCAGCAGCTCGGCCTGCTCGGCGCCGGGCCGGCGCACGGTCAGCACCACGTTCTTCAGGGTGTCCGCGGCGGTCCAGTCGGTGCGGCCGGCGAGCGCCCGGGCGT
This sequence comes from Micromonospora sp. NPDC050686, assembly GCF_040654475.1. Classification (NCBI taxonomy): domain Bacteria; kingdom Bacillati; phylum Actinomycetota; class Actinomycetes; order Micromonosporales; family Micromonosporaceae; genus Micromonospora; species Micromonospora sp. NPDC050686. Next base: position 23,968 of record NZ_JBFAID010000005.1, on the reverse strand, counting down.
TGGCCAGCGCCACCAGGGACGCGATGGTGGGCGTCTCCGGGGTGTCGTGCGCCTCGGTGGCCGGGTGCGCGTGCGGGTCACCGGCGGCCGGGGCCGGGGTCACCACCGCCTCGGTGTTCGCGGCGTAGTCGCAGGCGGTGCAGCCGACGTAGGTGTCCTCACCGACCGGCGTCGCGGCCAGGAACTCCTCCGACGCCGAGCCGCCCATCGCCCCGGACATCGCCCGCACCACGGTGAAGTCCAGCCCGAGCCGGGTGAAGATCCGCCGGTACGCCTCCCGGTGCCGGTCGTACGCCCGCTGGAGCCCCGCCTCGTCCAGGTCGAACGAGTACGCGTCCTTCATCAGGAACTCGCGCCCGCGCAGCACGCCGGCCCGCGGCCGGGCCTCGTCGCGGAACTTCGTCTGGATCTGGAACAGCGTCACCGGGAAGTCCCGGTACGAGGTGAAGAGGTCCTTCACCAGCAGCGCGGCCAACTCCTCGTGGGTCGGGGCGAGCAGGTGCTCGGCGCCCTTGCGGTCGGCGAGGGTGAACAGAAGATCGCCGTACTCCGTCCACCGCCCGCTGGTCCGGTACGGCTCCGCCGGCAGCAGCGCCGGGAAGTGCACCTCCTGGTCGCCGATCGCCGCCATCTCGGCGCGGACGATCTCGGTCACCCGGTCCAGCACCAGCTTGCCCAGCGGCAGCCAGGTGTAGCCGCCCGGCGCGGCGCGGCGAACGTAACCGGCGCGGAGCAGGAGCCGGTGGCTCGGCACCTCCGCGTCGGCCGGATCCTCGCGCAGGGTGCGGAGCAGCAGGGTCGACATGCGCAGCAGCATTGCCGCAGCCTACGACCGCCGGAGGCAGGCCGGCGATCCTATTCGGCGCGGCAACCGGCCGCTACCTCCGCTCGGCCCGCCGATCTTGGCAAGTTGTCATCGTCATGAGCGGCGACTAGCCCAGATCTCAAAGCGGTGGCCGGAACGCGGGGCGTCGCGGCCTCCACAGCGACGTTCCGGTCCGATATGGTGGGCCCGCTTCTCCTGCTCGCATCGATCGGGCCCAGGAAACTCGCCGTGCCCGACGCTCCGCTGAGCAGGTCGGCTGTGGCCATCACCCCGCCACGCCGTAACCGATCACTGTGCGGCCAGTGCCGGCCTGAGTTGGTCCTCCTGGAACGAATCGAGACCGCATGAACAGCAGAAACCGTGCCCGCACCGGGCGTCGCCTGATCCCCGCCCTGCTGGCCGGCGTGGTCAGCCTGGCGGCGGTCACCGGGCTGACGCCGGCCGCCGAGGCCACCACGACCGCCGCCGGAGCCGGCGGCACGGCCGCCGACGCCAGCATGACCGCCGCCGCGGCGGCCGGCACCGCCGGGCCGCAGCCCGGGACGTACACCGGAGTGGGTTTCGACGCCTGCACCGCGCCCTCGTCCGCGGCCATGCGGGCCTGGCTGGCCTCGCCCTACCGGGCGGTCGGCATCTACTTTGGTGGGGCCAACCGCGCGTGCGCCCAGCCCAACCTGACCGCCGCCTGGGTCACCGAGCAGCAGGCGGCGGGTTGGCACCTGATGCCGATCTACCTGGGGTCGCAGGCCCCGTGCTCGCTGTCCAGCAAGCGCTACCTCATCGACCCGCCGAACGCGGCGGCGCAGGGGCGGGCGCAGGCCGAGGACGCCGTGGCGCAGGCGAAGGCGATCGGGCTGGCGCGGCAGAGCGTGCTCATCTTCGACATGGAGGCGTACCGGACCGGGGACGCCGGCTGCCGCACCGCCGTGCTGTCGTTCATGAGCGCGTGGACCGCCCGGCTGCACGACCTCGGCTACCTCTCCGGCTTCTACAGCAGCATGGCCTCCGGGGTCGCGGACCAGGTGGCGGCCTACGACCAGCCCGGCTACGCACGCCCCGACTTCCTGGACTTCGCCCGCTGGGATGGGGTCGCCACGGTGGACGATCCGGCCATACCCGGCACGTACTGGGCGCCGAAGCGCCGGATGAAGCAGTACCGGGGTGACCACACCGAGACGTGGGGCGGGGTCACCATCAACATCGACAGCAACTACCTGGACGTGGCCGTGCCGCAGCCGGCCCCGCCCATGCCCGGCGACTTCACCGGCGACGGCTGGCCCGACCTGGTGGCCCGGCAGACCTCCAACGGCTCGCTGTACGTCTATCCCGGCAACGGCACGTCCCTCACCGGCCGCAGCGTCGTCGGCACCGGCTGGAACGGCATGGACGCGATCATCCGGACCGACTTCACCGGGGACGGTCGCGAGGACGTCATCGGCCGGGTCAAGTCGACCGGCGAGGCGTGGCTGTATCCCCGGACGGGGTCGGGCTGGGGTAGCCGGAGCCGGATCGGCACCGGCTGGAACATCCTGCGGGAGATCACGCCGGCCGGCGACTTCAACCGGGACGGCAATCGCGACCTGCTCGCCGTGCAGACCTCGAACGGCTACCTGTACCTCTACCCGGGGCGCGGCACGGGCTTCGGCACCCGGGCCATCGTCGGGTCCGGCTGGAACGGCATGGACGAGCTGGCCGGGGTGGGTGACTTCAACCGCGACGGCTACCCGGACCTGATCGCCCGGCAGAAGAGCAACGGCAACCTCTACCTGTATCCGGGGCGCGGCACCGGGTTCAGCCCTCGGATTCAGGTCGGTTCGGGCTGGAACGGGCTGCGGGACCTGGTCGGCGTCGGTGACTTCAACGACGACGGCTACCCGGACCTGATCGCCGTCGAGAAGTCGACCAACTACCTGTACCTCTACCGGGGCAAGGGCACCGGCTTCGTCGGCCGGGTCCGGATCGGCACCGGCTGGAGCGGGATGCAGCCGCTGCTCTAGGCGTACGGCTGTCGATGCGACCCGCCGACCCGGCGGCAAGCACGGCTCGCGAAGGTCGAAGGTGGCCCGTACGCTGCCCGAATGACCACGGGGGCAGTCTTCAGCGACTTTATCGTGACGGATTCGCAGCGGCTCGACTTCCGGTACGAGATCGACCGGGGCGGCGATCGCGCCGCGGGTGAGATCTACTTCGAGGCCAGCCGGCCGATTCCGTTCGCACCGGATACGGTGGCACTGGCGCTGTCCACCATGTGCGGTCCAGCCTACGACCGGGTCCAGCTCGACCTGCGGATCTCCCCGGCGGTGAAACAGGTCGTCGAGTCCTTCGTACGCGGGAAAGTGACCGCTCCGATCCGCGAGCGGCCGGCCGGCGGGGGGCGGCGGGAGGGGAACGTCCTCAACTTCAGCGGCGGCTTCGACTCACTGGCGGCGCTGCACCTGATGCCCGAGGAGACCAGCCTGGTATCCATGGACTTCGGCGGACGCTTCGCGAAGGAGCGGCCGTTCTTCGAGAAGTTCGGGCCGACGATCATCTCGACGAACATCGTGGGTACGGAGTTCCAGCGGAACTCGTGGTCGTTCATGGGCATCGGGGCGATCCTGACCGCGCCACTGCACTCGGCGAGGTACATGACGTTCGGCAGCATTCTGGAAGCCGGCGTGGACAACCTGCGGCGGGTGCCCGTCACCAGCCGAGGGCAGACGTTCCCGCCGTTCCTGGGGGCTGGCTACCGCAACGCGCCGTACGTCGCCGGCATCACCGAGGTCGGCACGGCCATGCTCCTCATCACGTACTCGCCGGAGGCCATCAGCGAATCGCTCGCCTCGCTGGCGCTGCCCGGCGAGGAGAAGCTCTACCGGAAGTACGTGCTCGCCACCATCGCGGCGCAGCGCGCCGGCGGGATGATCGACCTGAAGGAGCCGCCGGTGCCGAACATCAAGCGGCCCTTCGGCCGGAACTTCACCGCGGACTTCCTCTCCCTCTACATCCGCAAGTTCGCCGGCGCCGACGTGCGCGACAAGTTCCTCACCGACGTCCCCGAGCACATCGACGCGCTCTCCGACCGGCTCAGCCTGACCTTCTACGAGCGGATCAACACGACCATCATGCAGAAGTTTCCCGCCGCGCTGGCCGGCCGCCTGTACGGGCGGGCGGCGGGCGCGGGCCTGATCCCCTACACCGAGGACGACTGGCGCGAGTACGCCGAGGTGCGGGACGCGCTCGCGCCGTACCATCCGACCGTCGCGAAGTAGCGGGCGTTACCGGTCGGCGGACCGCCGGGCGTCAATGGGCCGCTCCCCTCCGCACGTCGGCCGGAACCTGCCTGCGCAACTCGGCGAGCATGGCCTCGTGCGGGTCGGTCGCGGTGACCGCGACCCCGGACCGCGCGAACAGGCGGGTCGCTCACGCCGGTGACATGACTTTCGAGGTCGGCAGGATTCCTCTCCCGGATCGGCAACCATCGCGGTCGGAGGTGGCGTCTGGGAGGGCGTCAGCATCGCGCGTCACCTACCCCTGAGGATCGGCTTGTGTGGACTGTCAAGTGAGCGAGTTCGACGCCTTCGTCCGCGCCCGTACCCCCGCCCTGCTGCGCTCGGCCTACCTGCTCACTGGCGATCAGCATCTCGCCGAGGACCTCGTCCAGTCGGCGTTGGCCCGCACCCACCGGTCCTGGCACCGGCTGCACGACAGCGGGAACGCCGAGGCGTACACCCGCAAGGTCATGTACCACCTTCAGGTTTCCTGGTGGCGGCGTCGCCGGGTGCCCGAGTCGATGTCGGGCGTGCTGCCCGAGCCACGCGGAGGCGGCTCGGTGCCCGACCACGCCCAGCAGACCGCCCTGCGGCTGACCCTGCGGGCCGCCCTGCTGAAGCTCTCCCCCAAGCAACGGGCTGTGCTGACCCTGCGGTTCTTCGAGGACCGCACCGAGTCCGAGGCCGCCGACCTGCTCGGGGTCACGGTCGGCACGGTGAAGAGCCAGACCGCCAAGGCGCTGGCGAAGTTGCGCGCCGTCGCTCCAGAACTGGCCGAGCTGTACGTCCTGGAAGGAACCGTTCGATGAACGCCGACCGCCTCCGGGCCGACCTCGCCGACCTCGCCGAGGAGGTGACCCCGGTCGACCTGCGGGACCAGGCCCTGCGCACCTCCCGCCGGCTGGTCATCCAGCGTAGGGTCGCCACCTCAGCGGCGGCGCTGGCGCTGGTCGGTGTGGCGACCGGCTCGGCTCTCGCCATCCGGTCGGCCACCGGTGGGCTCGGGCCGGTGCCAGCCGACTCCCCGTCCGTCACCGGCGGGCCGTCCGCCGGGCCGGCGCCGACCTCGTCCGCCCCGGCGCCGCGTGGCTCGGCGCCCAGCTCATCCGGGTCACCGGCCGCCGGCACCTCTGGGCCGAGCCGGAAACTGCTGACCGTGGCCGAGGTGAAGAACGCCCAGATCCCGCTGCCACCCTGGCCCGGCGACGCCTGCGCGGCCGGTACCTACCAGTTCCGCCAGGGCGCGGTGCTGTCCGGGTCGGCGCCGGACTCGAAACCGCTCCTCCTCATGGACAGGCCGTCGATCGCGGATGTCGACGGCGATGGCGAGCCCGAGGCCGTGGTCACGTTGACCTGCAAACCTGGCTCCACGTCGGCCCAACAGGTGATCGCCCTGGTGCGCGGGCCGGCGGGCCTTGTGCCTCTTGGCGTGGTCGCGCCCGCCGGTCAGCGGGACAGCCAGGTCAAGGGCGTCCAAGCGCTGGCCGACGGGTCGGTGCGCGTGCGCTGGGTGGACACCCAACGGGGTTCCGCCGGGGCGGAGCAGTGGCGGACGTACCGCTGGAACGGCAGCGCGTTCCGCCAGATCGCCGGGCCGACCGGGTTCCCCGAACTGCGGGTCGATCTGAAGGTCACCGCCGTGCCGCTCGTCCTGGTCAAGGATCCCAGCGGCAAGTACCTCGGCGACCTGAAGGTGACCGTGACCAACGTCGGCGACCTGGCCGTCGGGCGCCCCGAACTCCGGCTGACCCTGCCGGCCGGGGTCGGGATGAACACCGAGATCGACGGGGTGGGCCCGATCGACCCGGGCCGGTCGCGGACCCTGCTCTACACCTTGGAGGCCACCTCCCCGATCGGTCCACGCGTCGGCCGGGTGACGGTGACCAACGACCTGGGCGACGACGACTCGGGTAACGACGAAGCGATGTGGACCGTCCAGACCAGCGAGTCTTGACCGATCGAGAGCAGCGGGCGGCACCGACCCCGGGTCGGTGCCGCCCTTCGTCATCCCGCTGCCCGGCGGCGGGTCACCCGATGCCTCCGGGCCGGAAAAGGTTGCCGCTCTCGGGAAGATCGGAATGTCGGATGGTGGCGGGCGGAGAACGGCAACTCTGCCGCCCGCGGGACGGCTCTCGGGTGGTGTCAGATCGACCACTCCTCAAGGAGCGACGCGATGAATCTCGCCACCACACCCCGTACCCTCTCCGCCGCGTTGCGGCGGGCACCTCGCGCGCTGCTGGCCAGCACCGCGCTGCTGCTGGCGGTCGGGGCCGCCGGCTGCGCCGCGTCGCCGACCGGGACGACCGCCGCCCGGCCGTCCACCGCACTCGGCGCCACCGCCACCGCCACTGCCATGGGCGGTGCCGCGCCGGCGGTCACCGCCAGCCGACCGCTCACCGTCCTTCCGGCCGCCGCCCGCACCGTCAGCTGGCCGCTGCTGACCTGGTACACCCCTCAGCGGTACGCGCCGCACGCCGCCCCGGCCCGGATCTGGCGGCAGACCCCCGCTGGCAAGTGGCAGCTGGTTCGGCAGGGCATGCCCGGCGTGAAGGGCAGCCTGAGCAACGTCGCCGTCTCGCCCGACGGCCGGCGGGCCACCTGGTTGGCGTCCGCCCAGCGTCGCCTCGTCATCGACCGGTTCACTGGTGGCGCCAAGCGGACCGTGCCGGTGGCGAACGGGCCGGCCTGCGAGCCGAGCTGGCTGGACAACCTGCGGGTGGTCTACGCCCAGGGCCGGGAGGGCGACTGGACGTACCTCGGGGTGAACGCCGACGGCACCGGCCGGCGGGTCTTCGCCACCCACCAGAAGAGCTGCCCGACGGTGGCCGGGACCGCTGTGCTCGCCCGATATGACGCCCGGACGGTCACCCTGTTCGGCGAGGGTGGCCCCCGGCGCACGGTGAAGCCGCGTATCCCGGCCGGCCTCAAGATCCACGGCGTGGCGGGTGTCTCCGGGGACGGGCGAAACATCGTGATCAGCACCCACGTGCCCAGCCCGGGCGAGTGCGCCTGCGGCTGGCGGATCCGCAACTACCGGGTCTCCATGGCCACCGGCGCGGCCGTCGAGCTCGCGCCGCTGGACCGGGCCTGGCGCAAGCCGACCGGCCGGGGCCTCGTCGAGAAGATCGTCTTCCTGCGCACCGGTGGCCTGGTCGCCCAGACCAATGCGGCGATGCCCGGTGACGACTCCCCGCGCTACCGACTCGTCCGGTACGGCACCGACGGCCGGGTGGTGGGCAGCCGGTCGGTGCCGGCAGGTGACCAGTGGGCCAGCCGCCTGTTGGGCTGACGGACCAGAAGGCGGGAGCGGCCACCGCACGGGGTGGCCGCTCCCGCCGGCGGTCGGGCGGGCGGTGGTGCCGGCTCAGCGCATCCGGGCCACGACGTAGGCCGCCCACTGGTCGCAGAACGTGGCGTACGACACGCCGAGCACCTCCTGCGTGCTGGCCTGCACCGTCTTGCCCCGGTAGTGCGTGGCGACGAACTCGAAGACCTTGCGCTCGCCGTACCGCTCGGCGATGTAGGTCATCGCCGAGTGGCCCAGCCAGTAGTGGTAGGAGCCCCGACCGCTCATGTCCCAGCTGAAGTTGCTCGGCATCGGCAGGTCGTAGCCGAGCGAGCGGAGGATCCGCCGCGACTCGGGGGTGCGGTCGCTCTTCGTCCAGGACTGCCGCTGGGCGCCCATCCACTCCGCGAAGCCCTCGACGACCCAGTTCTCCAGCTCCTCGCCGGCGTACTTCTTCGGGTCGTGCTGGCGCAGGTTGAACACGATCGAGTGGGCGAACTCGTGCCGGAAGATGTTCGCCCGCAGCGCGGTGCCGTTGCGGAAGAAGAATTCGTCGGCCACGTCGATCACCACCCGACTGGCGCCGACGTCGGGGCCGCCGCCCTCGCGCTGGGTGTCCATCCAGCCGGCCGGGGGCACCGGGATCGACACGCCGGACTCGTCGGGCAGCTCCTTCGTCACCCGGTACAGCGAGCCGAGTTCCTTCTTGCCCTTCACCAGGGAGAGCACGAAACCCTGCGGGATCTTGCCGGCCACCCCGCCGGAACGCCAGGTGGCCAGGTCCGCCGCGGCGGCCCGGTCGGCGAGCTGCGCGTACCGCTTCGCCTCGGCCTTCAGCTTGCCGTCGACCAGGATGACGGTGTGCGGGGTCCGCTCCACGTGCAGGTCGGACCACTTGTCCCAGGGCGCGGGATAGTAGGTGAGCTGGTCGCGCTTCGGGTCCACGGGCAGCCCGCCGGCCTTGGTGACCTTGACCGGTGCGCCCTTGGCCGGGCGGAGCAGCGTCCAGCGGTACAACTCCTCCACCGGGGTGAGGTCGAACTCGAACCGGTGCACGAACGAGATGGTCACGTCGACGGTGACCCGATCACCGGCCCGCTTGAAGTCGGTCTGGGTGACCCGCTCGAACTTCTGCTCGGCCAGCGGCACTTTCAGCAGGTTGCGGAAGAGCCGGGTCTGCTGGGCGACCAGCGCCTTGTTCGCCGGGTCGAACGGCGCCAGGAACGTCTTCAGGTCCTTGGCCCGCAGCGCCTTGCCGCGCGCGTCGAGCAGCGCCTCGATCTCCTCCTGCCGGATCGGGTTGTACTTCTCGTCCAGCTCCGCGGCGCTCGCCGCGTTCTGCGCGTCGAGCTGGGACTTCAGCACCACCGCCGAGCCGGTGCAGAGCGCCAGGACCAGCACCACCGCGCTGAGGGTGATCCACAGCCAGCGCTTGGACCGCCGCACCGGAGGCGGCGCGACCGGGGGCGGGTACCCGCCGTACGGGGGGAACTGCGGCGGGCCGTACCCGGGCGGCGGGGATCCGTACGGCCCGGCGGGTGCCGGCGGGAACGCCGTCGGCGGCCCGTACCCGGCCGGCGGCGGGGCGAACGGTGCCGGCGGCGGCGGGAACGACCCGGCCGGTGGCGGGGCGAACGGTGCCGGCGGCGGTCCCGGGGGTGCCGGGACGGGCTGGCCGGGGGCGGCGGGCTGGGGGAAGGAAGGAACGGATGGGGTTCCCTCGGTCATGGCGGGTCCTCGCTCGGGTCCGTCGCTCGGGCGCGTCCGGGCCACGGCCGCCCCGGATCGGATTCGCGCCATTATTTCCGGCCGCGCCGCCGCGCACTGCCCCGGACCGCCCGGCCCGGGGAATCGCGGGCGTGGGCGTCGCCACACGGTTGCGGTGGCCGGACCCCTCGCGGCGACGAACGGTGGAAGACTGACCGATCGACGCGGATCGGATCCGGAGGTACGGAGGCAGGCGTGCGCTGGCGCAGCTACGTGGCGGTGGGGGACAGCTTCACCGAGGGGATGGACGACGCCTACCCGGACGGCACGTACCGGGGCTGGGCGGACCTGGTGGCGACCCGGCTCGCCGCCGAGAGCGGGCCGGACTTCCGGTACGCGAACCTGGCCATCCGGGGCCGGCTGTTCCCCGCCGTGGTGGCCGAGCAGGTGCCGGCCGCGGTGGCGATGAAGCCCGACCTGATCAGCTTCGCGGCGGGCGGGAACGACGTGCTGCGGCGGACCTTCGACCCGGACACCTTCGTGCCCCGGTTCGACTCGGTCGTCGGTCAGCTCCGGGCCGGCGGCGCGGACGTGGTGCTCTTCCGGTTCGCCGACGTGATGGCCCGCCTGCCCGGGCAGCGCCTGGTGGCCCCCCGGGTGACCCTGCTCAACCGGGCGGTCGGCGAGGTCGCCGAGCGGCACGGCGCGATCCTCGTCGACCTGTACGCCGACGACACCTACCTCAACCCGATGTTGTGGAGCACCGACCGGCTGCACCTGTCGGCGGCCGGGCACCGCCGGGTCGCCGCGCAGGTGCTCGCCGCGCTCGGGGTGGGCTGCGACGAGGAGTGGCTGCTGGTTCCGCCGCACCCCGCGCCGACGCCGTGGCTGGCTGCCCGCGCCGCCGATCTGCGCTGGGCCGGCCGCTACCTGGCCCCGTGGATCAAGCGGCGGCTGACCGGGCGCTCCTCCGGGGACACCATCAGCGCCAAGCGACCGGTGCTCGGCCCGGTCAGCGACTGATCGTGCGGACCGTCCACGCGGCCGAGTCGCTGCGGCTGACTCCGGACGGGCCGACCCGCCCGGGCCACGCGGTGCTGGTCGACGGCGACCGGGTGGAGGCGGTGGCGGCGCTGGACGAGCTGCTGGCCGCGTACCCCGGGGTGCGGGTGCGGCGGTGGGCCGGCACGCTGGGGCCGGCGCTGGCGCACGACGGCCCGCTGCCGGCCGCGCCGACCCCACGCGAGCGGGTGCACGCGCTGTTCCGGATCGGCGTCGGCGCGGTGCCCGCCGCCCACCTGGCCGACCCGGCGTTGCGGGCCGCCGCCGCCCGCAACGGCCTGGCCGTGCCGGACCGGCTCCGGCCACCCGTGCTCGTCGTGGGCGGCCGGGCCGACCTGGCCGTCTTCGCCGACGACGGCGCCTGCCTGGCCACGGTGGTTGCCGGCCGGCTGGTGCACCGGCGGGCCTGAGCTGCCCGCAGGTTCAGGAGTACCGGATCCAGTGCCGGTTGATGCCCCGACCGGCACCGAGGAACTGTGTCTCGCCGGAGCGGATCTCGATCGTGTCGTCGGGCAGGACTGCCACGCTGGCCCGATCGTCCGGGTTGGCGCGCAGCTCGGGGATGTCCAGGTAGCGGCCGTCAGCCACGAAGCCCACCCCGCCGTAGGTGCTGGTGACCACCAGCACGCCATCGCCGGCGGCGGCCACCTCGTGCGTGTCGTCGGGCAGCGGCGGACCGGGCTGCCAGCGGTCGCCGACCAGCCGCCACGCCCCGTTCGGCCGGTCCGTCCGCACCAGCCAGACCTCGCGGCCGTCGGGCGAGACGTCGATGCGCCGGCCGGCCGGGACGGCCGGTAGCTCCCGCCAGGGGCCGCCCGCGTAGTCGCTGGTGAGGACCCGCAGCCGGTCGCCCTCGGTCGCGGTGAGCCAGTATCGCCCGTCGGAGCCGGGAAGGAAGGTGGCGTCCCCGCCGGGCTGCAGGGTCACCGGTGGCTGGTGCGCCAGCGGGGTCCCGTCGAGCAGCACGACCTTCAGCTCGGCGCAGGTGGCGGTCGGTCGGGTGCCTTCCTGCGCAGCCGGGCAGCCGAGGTGCTGACCACCCTCGGCGGCGGCGCTGCGCCAGATCGCCTCCGGTGGCGCGCTCACCGGGTGGCTGGTCCAGCTGTCACCACCGTCGCCGGTGACCAGGTAGCGGCCGCCCACGGCCACGGTCAGCGTCGCGTTGTCCACCGGCAGCAGGTGCGCCGCGCCGTTTGCGGCCGGCAGCGGGGCCGTCCGTCGCCAGCTCACCCCGCCGTCGGTGGTCCGCCCGACCGTGCGCCGGCAGACCTGGGCCGCCAGGTCCCTCCGCTCGCAGGTGTCGAAGAGGGCCCAGCCGTCGGCCGCGCCGGTGAAGCGCACTTCGGCCAGCCGGCCCGGGACACCCGGCAGCGCCACCTTCCGCTCGGTGATCTTTCCGGTCGGGGAGACGGTGGGCGCGGGTGACGGCGTCGACCGGTCGCCCCGGCCCGCGACCGCGTACCCGCCGGCCGAGCCGGTGAGCAGCAGGGCGGCCAGGCCGGCCAGCAGGCCCCGGCGACGCCGGCGGCGGTCCCGCACTCGGCGCTGCGTCTCGGGTACGCCCGGCGGCCGGAAGGTGTCCCGCGCCGCGGCCTCGAATTCGGCGAACATCTCCTCGATGGTGGTTTCAGGCACGGCCGTCCTCCGGTCCGTTCTCGGTGAAGTAGCCGGCCAGGGCGGCACGGCCCCGGGAGAGCCAGGAGCGGACCGTGCCCTCGGGCGCGCCAACCTGCTCGGCGATCTCGGCGACGGTCAGTTGGGCCAGGTGGTGCAGCACGATCGCCCGGCGCTGGTTGGCGGGCAGGGTGGCCAGCGCCCGGGTCAGCGCCACCCGATCGGGTTGCGGGCCCGGCACGTGCTCCTCGCGCTGCCGGGCCAGGTGCCGCACGGCGGTACGCACCCGGCGCAGCCGGCTGGTCGCCAGGTTCCAGGCCACCCGGCGGACGAACGCCGACGGGTCGTCGTACCCGCTGATCCGGCTCCAGCGCTCCAGCGTCCGGCAGAAGGCCTCCTGGGCCAGGTCCTGCGCCTCGGCGTCGTCGCCCAGGTACGCGTAGAGCTGCACGGCGATGCGGTGGAAGTGCGCCTGGTAGAAGTCGGTGAAGTCCGCCGGTGCTGCCGCGGGCCGGGGCGGCCCGGTCTGGTGCCGTACGGTCATGCTGATCCTCTGTGGTCGACGGGGGCCTCCCCACTGTCACGTGCGACGGGCCACATCCGCTGCACCCGATCGGTGATGCCGGGCCGGGCCGGGATGATCCGGCGTACCTTGGGGCTCATGCCTGTGCCGAGCGATCCGAACCCCCGACTCCAGTCGTACGCCGACCCGCAGCGCCTGGTCACCACCGAGTGGCTTGCGGAGCACCTCGGCGACGAGGGCCTCGTCGTGGTGGAATCCGACGAGGACGTGCTGCTCTACGACACCGGGCACCTCCCGGGCGCGGTCAAGGTGGACTGGCACACCGAGCTGAACGACCAGGTCACCCGCGACTACCTGGACGCGCGCAGCTTCGCCGAGTTGTGCGCCGCGAAGGGCATCGGCCGGGACGACACGGTGGTCTTCTACGGCGACAACTTCAACTGGTGGGCGGCGTACGCCCTCTGGGTCTTCACGCTCTTCGGCCACCCGGACGTGCGGCTGCTCGACGGCGGCCGGCAGAAGTGGATCGCCGAGGGGCGGGAGCTGACCCGGGAGAAGGTCACCCGGCCGCGCGCCGAGTACCCGGTGCCGCAGCGCAACGACGCGCCGGTCCGGGCGTACCGGGAGCAGGTGATGGCGCACGTGGCCGCCGGCCGGCCGCTGGTCGACGTCCGCTCGCCGGGCGAGTACACCGGCGAGATGCTGCACATGCCGGACTATCCGCAGGAGGGCGCGCTGCGCGGCGGGCATATCCCGGGCGCGGTGAACAAGCCGTGGAAGTCCGCCGCGAACGACGACGGCACCTTCCGGTCCGCCGACGAGCTGCGCGCCATCTACGCCGACCAGCTCGGGCTGAGCCCGGCCGACGACGTGGTGGCGTACTGCCGGATCGGGGAGCGGTCCAGCCACACCTGGTTCGTGCTGCACCACCTGCTGGGTTACCCGCAGGTCCGCAACTACGACGGCTCGTGGACCGAGTGGGGCAACCTGGTCCGGGCCCCCGTCGTGCGGGGGGACCAGCCGGGCGGCCTGGCCGGCTGACCCGGGTCGCCGCCCGGCCCCGCGCCACCGCCGGGGCCGGGCGATCACCCCGGGCGCTCACCCGGCGGCGAGGGCGATCTGACCGGTCGCGTTCCGGGTCACGCCGGTGAACTCGCCGGTCTCCGGCTGCCAGCGCACCAGCCCGCCGGCGTCGTGGCGCAGCAGCACCGCGCCGTCGGAGTCCCAGCCGAGCACCTCGCAGCACGCCTTGGCCACGCCCTCCCGGCCGAGGTCGAGCAGCCGGACCACCGCGCCGCTGCGGGCGTCGAGCACCGCGACCCCCTCGTCGCCGCCGCGCACGTCGGTGCTGGTCCAGCCCGCCCGGGCGATCTGGTCACCCCGCTGCCAGCCGCGGCCGTAGAACTCGTCGACCCGGTAGGACCCGGACAGTGGGGCACTGCTGATCTTTCGCTGCTGCCGGACCGTGCCGTCCGGCAGGGAGCGGTCGCGCAGGACCAGACCGTCCTGGACGCCGCCGAGCTCCGCCACCGTCGCCGGGCTCCCGGCCGGGTCCGGCGCGACCGTCTCCCAGATCGAGCCGGCGACCGGGTCGGCCCGCCCGGACACCGGGTCGACCAGGTAGGTCCGGTCGTCGCCGCCGACCAGCACCCGGTCGCCCACCCAGACCGCCAGCTCCAGGTAGCCGTCGAGGGGGAACCGGCGCACCCGCGCCGAGGTCAGGTCGACCACGATCACCTCGCCGGTCTGCGGGAACACCGCGGTACGTCCGTCCGGCGAGAGCTGGCCCGGCTTCAGCGCCGGCGCCTCGTTGCCGCCCCGGTCCCGGGTGGCGGCGGGGGTGACCACGTCGAGGCTCCGGACCAGCCCGTCGTCGCCGAGCGACCGGATCTCGCCGCCCGTCCAGGTCTCCCGGTCGATCGGCTGGTACAGGGCGAGCGCCCGGCGTACCGGTCGGGTGGAGAGCGGCGCGCCGGGCGCGTCGGTGAGCCGGGACAGCGGACCGCCCCGGTACACCGGCTCGGCGGGTGGGCGCTGCACGGGTGAGCCGGTCGAGCTCGGAGCCGGCGGCACCGCCGGTGGGGCGGCGTGGTCGGTCGGCCGCAGGGCCAGCGCCGTGGCCCCGGCGAGCAGGGCGACGGCCAGCGCGACGGCCGCCACCGCGCGCCGGGTGCGCCGCCGCCGGGCCCGTTCCCAGCCGGTCGACGCCGGGCGGAACGGCCGGACGTCCGTCGCGGCCACGGTCAGCAGCCGGCGCAGTTCTTCCTCCTTCACCGTCCCACCTCCATCCCGGCGCTCCGGCCGTCCTCCGGTCCGCCGACGCCCAGGTCGGGGGCGACCTGCCGGAGCCGGCGCAGGGCGTCGTGGCACTGGCTCTTCACGGTTCCGACGGTGACGCCCAGCACCTCGGCGGTGGCCGCCTCGGTCAGGTCCTCGAAGTAGCGCAGCACGACCACCGCGCGCTGCCGGGGCGGCAGCCGGTCGAGCGCGGCGCGCACGCTGAGTCGCAGCGCACCGTCGCCGTCGCCGGTCTCCCGCTCCGGCGGGTACGCGCTCAGCCACTCCCGTCGGCGTCGCCGCCACCAGGAGATCGTGTCCCGGTAGAGGATGGCCCGCACGTACGCGGCCGGGTCGCCGTCGCGCACGGTGGGCCAGCGCAGCGCCAGCTTGAGCAGCGCGTCCTGGAGCAGGTCCTCGGCCTGGTGCCGGTTGCCGCAGATCAGGTACGCCGCCCGCAGCAGGCGGTGCTGGTGGCGCTCGACGAAGTTGACGTAGTCGTCCCGCCCGTCGTCGGCTCTCCCGGGGTCCATCCGGTCCCCCTCCCACCGCTCGTCGCGCCACCCGTCGCCCCTTGGACGCCGGGGCGGGCGGAAATGGTTGGGCGGTCAGCCGGGCGGGGTGCCGCGCAGGTAACGCTGGACGGTCGGCGCGATCCAGGCGACCAGCTCCGCCGGCTCCGCGTCGGCGACCGGGGGGATGCGCAGCACGTACCGGGTCAGCGCCAGGCCGAGCAGCTGGCTGGCCACCAGGCCGGCCCGCCGGGGGGCCTCGGCCGGCGCCACCCGGGCCACCATCGCGCCGAGCTGCTCGGCGAAGATCTGCCGCATCCGCTCGGCGGCGCCCGGATTGGTGCTGGCGGTGCGCAGCAGCGCCGCCATCCGCTCGTCGCCCTCCCAGCGGTCCAGGAAGTGCCGCACGAGCGCCTCGCCGACCCGCTCGGGCGGCACCGCGGTCAGGTCGGGCAGCCGCAGGTCGACCTCGGCCGCCGCGGCGAAGAGCGCCTCCTTGCTGCCGTAGTAGCGCATCACCATGGACGGGTCGATCCGGGCGTCGGCGGCGATGGCCCGGATGGTGGCCCGGTCGTAGCCGTCCGCGCCGAACCGCTCGCGGGCGGCGCGCAGGATCGCGGCGCGGGTGGCGTCGGAGCGGCGGGCGCGGGGAGCCGGGTCGGTCATGCCCACGAACTGTAGGCCAACGCCCACGTCAGACCGTGATGACGACCTTCGCTCGCGCGTGCTCACCCTCGAGGTACCGGATGGCCTCGGGTACCTCGTGGAGTGGATACGTGCGGTCGATGACCGGGGTGAGGCGGCCGGCCTCGGCGTGGGCGCGGAGCGTGTCGAGGTGCTGCCGGCTGGGTGTCGCCGCGAGGGTGACGACGCGGTGCCGGACGACGGGTGCCAGCAGCCGTCCGCGGGCGATCAGCCAGACCGGCCCGACGAGGCTGCCGCCCCGGTACACGCCACCGCCGGAGAGGACCAGCGTCCCGGTCGGGGTCAGCGCCCGCCGGAGCGCGGTGAGTGAGCGGTTGCCGACCAGGTCGAACAGGACGTCGTGGCGGTGCGTGCCGGAGGCGAAGTCCGCGCGGGTGTAGTCGACGACGTGATCGGCGCCGAGGGAGCGGACCAGGTCGACGTTGCGGGTGCTGCACACCCCGGTCACCGTCGCGCCGAACGCCTTGGCCAGTTGCACCGCCAGGGTGCCGACGCCGCCGGAGGCGCCGTTGACGAGGACGTGGTGGCCGGGCTCGACCCGCCCGACGTCGCGCAGCCCCATGAGCGCGGTGACGCCGGCCAGCGGCAGGGCCGCCGCCTGCTGCGGGGTCAGGTTCGCCGGCTTGGCCGCGACCGAGGTCTCGGGCACGCACACGTACTCGGCGAACGCGCCGTTGGCGTCGCCGAGGTCGCCGAAGACCGGGTCGCCGGGGCGCACCTGCCGGACGTCGGCGCCGACGGCCTCGACCCGGCCGGCGAAGTCGCGGCCACGGATGCGCGCCCGGGGCCTTGACCGGCCCATCGCCAACCGGGCCAGCCATGGATCGCCACGCATGGCATGCCAGTCGTACGCGTTGAGCGCGGCGGCCTCGACCCGTACGAGCACCTCGTCGGGGGCGGGGACCGGCGCGGCGACGTCGGCGAGGGTGAGCGTCTCCGGTGGCCCGTATCGATCCTGGACGATCGCCTTCATCTTCTTCTCCTCAGGTGTACGGCGTACACCCACGGTAGGTGTACGCTGTACACCTGTCAAGGCGGTTATGGTTCCAACGAACCCCCGCCGAAGACGAGGACGAGATGGCCGAGCAGGCTGAGGTGCTGCGCCGGACGCCGCTGAGCAGGGACCGCGTCCTGCGAGCCGCCGTCGCGCTCGCCGACGAGGCCGGGATCGAATCGCTCAGCATGCGCAACCTCGCCCAGGATCTGGGCGTCGTGCCGATGGCCCTCTACAAGCACGTGGCCAACAAGGACGAACTGCTCGACGGCATGATCGACGTGGTCGTCGGCGAGATCGACCCGCCGGTGCCCGACACCGACTGGAAGCACGCGATCCGCCGGCGCATCCTCTCGGCGCGGCAGGTGCTGCAACGCCACCCGTGGGCGCCGCTCGCGATCGAGTCGCGGAACATGGCGACGCCGGCCGTCCTCGCCTACCTCGACTCGGTGGTCGGGACGCTGCGGTCCGGCGGATTCTCCGCCGACCTCGCCCACCACGTGATGCACGCGATGGGCAGCCGGATCCTGGGCTTCAGCCAGGAACTGTTCGACGCGTCTCGGCGTGCCGGCCGGTCCGGCGCGACCGACGCCGGCCCACCGGCCGACCTGCCACCGGAGGTCGCCGCCCGGTTCCCGCACCTCGCGGAGATCGCCACGGCGGCCGCCCACGACGACGAGTCGGTCGTGGGGCAGGGCTGCGACGACCAGTTCGAGTTCGAGTTCGCGCTGGACCTGCTGCTGGACGGCATCGAACGGCTGCACCGGCAGGGCTGGACGTCGTCGCACCGGTGACCGGCCGGCGCGAAGCGCCTCCCACGGCCTGGCGGCTTTCCTGACGCACTCCCGAGTCCGCCAGATGTCAGGTGCCTGGACCTCGCCCCGATGGCCGTCCGCCCCGCGCTCCGGCGCGGGGTCGCCGGGAGGGCCGCCGGTCGCTACGCTGACAACACTTGCCAACGGCTGTTGGCAAACGACTGTTGGCAACTGGAGGTGGGTCATGCTGCCCGAGCGCACCGACGTCCTGGTGGTGGGGGCCGGGCCGACCGGCCTGGCGGTGGCCGCCACGCTGGCCCGGCGCGGCGTCCCGGTGACCGTGGTCGACCGGCTGGCCGAGCCGCCGGTCACCTCCCGGGCCGCCGTCGTGCACGCGCACACCCTGGAGGTGCTGGACCGGATCGGGGCGGCGGCGCCGCTGGTCGCCCAGGGCGTCCGCTCGCTCCGGTTCCGGGTACGCGACCGGGACCGGGTGCTGCTCACCGTGCCGTTCGGCGACCTGCCCTCGGCGTACCCGTTCGCGCTGCTGGTGTCCCAGAGCCGGACCGAGGCGGTGCTCACCGACCGGCTCACCGCGCTCGGCGGCCGGGTGCTGCGGCCGTACGAGATGACCGGGCTGGACCAGGACGCGACCGGCGCCGTGGCGAGCTTCGCCGGCGGCTCGACCGTGCGGGCCCGCTGGGTGGTCGGCGCGGACGGCATGCACAGCCAGGTCCGCGAGCTGGCCGGCATCGGCTTCGCCGGCCCGGCCGGCCCGGCCGAGTCCTTCGTCCTCGCCGACGTACGGGTGCGCAGCGAGCTGCCCCGCGACGAGGTGTCCCTCTTCCTCGCCCGCCAGGGGCCGCTGGTCTGGGCGCCGCTGCCGGACGGGCTGGTCCGACTGGTCGCCACCGTCGCCGACGCCCCGCCCGCGCCGGACGCCGCCCTGTTCCAGGCGCTGCTCGACCAACGCGGCCCGGTCCGCTGGCCGGACCGGGTGACCGAGGTGTGCTGGACCTCCCGGTTCCGGATCCACCACCGGGTGGCCGAGCGTTACCGGTCCGGCCCGGTGCTGCTCGCCGGCGACGCCGCCCACGTGCACAGCCCGGCCGGCGGGCAGGGCATGAACCTCGGCATCTGCGACGCGGTGGTGCTCGGCGACACCCTGGCCGACGTGCTGGCCGGCGGCCCGGCGGCGCGGCTCGACGAGTACTCCGCCGCCCGGCGTCCGCTCGCCGAGGAGGTGGCCGGCTTCGCCGACCGGCTGACCCGGCTCGCCACCGTGCCGCCGGCCGCCCGGCCGCTGCGCGACGCGCTGTTCCGCACCGTCGCCGGGCTGCCACCGGTGCGGCGGCGGGTGGCCCGGCGGCTGTCCGGGCTCGACCACCGGGGCCGGTCCGGGCCCGCCGAGCGGGGCTGATCCGACCCGGCCGTCACGGCGAAGGGGCGCCGGTCGAGGTGACCTCGTCCGGGGCGGCGCGGGACCGGCAGTGCCAGAGCAGCCGCAGCGCCCCCACCGCCAGCCCGATCACCATCAGCGCCCAGAGCGGCCGGTACGGGAGCACCACCACGTGCAGGGCGATGTTGGCGACGGCCGCCGCCGCCGCCAACCGGAGCGCCCAGTGACGGCCGGTGAACAGCAGGAGCCCGGCCGTCAGCACCAGCGCCGCGGTCACCAGGTGCGCCCAGACCCAGCCGGTGACGTCGAGGTGGAACACCCCCTCGGAGGTGACCACCACGTACGGGTCGCCGTGGAAGTCGTCCGTCGCGGCGAGCGCGTCGAACAGGCCGGCCCCGGCCAGCAGCAGCCCGGCCAGCATCAGCCGCCGCTTCCTGAGCTCGGCCTCCTCGTGCCCCGTCACCGCACCCTCCTCCCGCCCCAGCCTAGGGACGCGGCGGCGACCCGTCCTCGGAACCCCACCCGTGCAGTGTCCGCCACCCAACCGCAGTGACCAGGGCAAACACCACGGCGGCCGCCCAGCCGACCGGGACCAGCCCGTACGCCCCGGCGGCGAGCCCGGCCGCCGCCGCGCCGACCGGCGCGCTGGCCAGGCCGACCACCCGCTGCGCCGCGCCGACCCGGCCGAGCAGTCGGGCCGGCACGTGCCGCTGGCCGTACGCGGACCGCAGGCTGTTCC
This sequence comes from Micromonospora sp. NPDC050686, assembly GCF_040654475.1. Taxonomy (NCBI): domain Bacteria; kingdom Bacillati; phylum Actinomycetota; class Actinomycetes; order Micromonosporales; family Micromonosporaceae; genus Micromonospora; species Micromonospora sp. NPDC050686. The sequence goes on along the minus strand of NZ_JBFAID010000005.1, from coordinate 4,318 downwards.
ACACGGTGCTCCCGGCGGCGAAGCAGGCCAGCGCGACGGCTCCGGCGACCGGGTGCCGGGCCGCCGCGAACCCGGCCAGCGCCACGCTCTGCCCCAGCAGCACCCCGCGCAGCGCCCGGAGGGTGCCGAAGCGCGCCGCCAGCCGTCCCGCCCCGAGCGCCCCGACCAGCCCGCCGACCACCGCTCCCGCGGCGAACAGCCCGTACGCCGCCGGTGGCACGTGCAGCACCTCCAGCGCGTACAGCACCAGCACCGCCATGATCCCGCTGATGGCGAGGTTCGATCCGGCGGTGGCCAGCGTCAGCGCCCACAGCACCGGGTCCCGGCGTACCCACCGCACCCCGGCCCACGCCTCCCGCCACACCGGCCCGGTGGGCCGGCCGGTGACGGGCGGAGCCGGCACGATGCCCAGCACGAGCAGGGCGGCGAGCGCGAAGGTCAGCGCGTTCAGGCCGAAGGGGAGGGCCGTCGAGACGGCGAAGAGCAGGCCGGCCAGCGGGGCGCCGAGGAAGCCGCCCGCCACCGCCGCACCGGCCTGGAGCCGGCCGTTGGCGGCCGGCAGCGCGCCCGGTGGCACCAGCGCCGGAAGCACCGCGAACGAGGCCGCGTCGAAGAGGGCGCCGAGGGTGGCGAGCAGGGCCGCGACCGCCGCCACCGTGGCGACACCGGCCCGGCCGCCGGCGATCAGCACGGCCAGGCCGGCGACCACCGCGGCCCGCGCCGCGTCGACCGCCGCCATCGTCCGGCGGCGGTCCCACCGATCGGCGTACGCCCCGCCGAGTAGGCCGAACAGCAGCGGAGGGAGCTGCCCGGCGACGGTCACCACGGCGATCGCCCGGGGGTCGCGGGTGAGTGTGGCGGCCAGCAGCGCCAGGGCCGGCGTACGCAGGGCGTCGCCGAACCGGGAGGCGACGGCGGCCCACCAGAGCAGCCGGTAGTCCCGGCCGAGCAGGGAAGTGGTCACGGCGGTCATGCCGGCCGACCCTGGGCCGTGAACCCGGTCGAGGGTCAAGGGTGCGTGCCGGCCGGCGGCCCGGTGTCCACGTACTGCGACTGACGGGTAACCGTGACTGCCCCGCCTCCCGGCCGAGGTCTAGGCTTGCCCGGTGGCGGTGGAACAGCAGGCGCCGGGTGCGACCGGCGCGACGGGTGCGGGTCGGCGCCGGTCCAGGCGCGACGAGATCCTGGAGATCGCGGTCGGCCTCTTCGCCGCCCGTGGCTACCACGGCGTGTCGATGGACGACATCGGCGCGGCCGCCGGGGTCACCGGCCCGGCGCTCTACCACCACTTCGCCGGCAAGGAGGCGATGCTCGTCGCCGCGCTGATCCCGGTCAGCGAGGGCCTGCTCGCCGGTGGCCAGGAGCGCGCCGCCGGTCACCCCGACGACCCGCGCGCCGCGCTGGAGTCGCTGATCGACTTCCACGTCGACTTCGCGCTGGCCAACCCCGCGGTGATCGCGCTGCACCTGCACGAGCTGGACCGCCTGCCGGACGAGCCGCGCCGCCGGATCCGCCGGTTGCAGCGGCTCTACGTCGAGGAGTGGGTGGTCGTGCTGACCGCGCTGCACCCGGGGATGCCCGCCGGGGAGGCGCGGGTGCTGGCCCACGCCGCGTTCGGCCTGATGAACTCGACGCCGTTCCTCGGCGGGGAGGTGGACCGGCGGCGCCGGGCCGCGCTGCTGCGCTCGGCGACCCTGGCCGCGCTGCTGGCCGACGGCTGAGCGGACAGCACCGGGGCGACTCGTGCCGGACCGGCCGCGCATGGTTACCTGACACCCGTCCCCACCCCTGGACGCCGGGAGGAAACATGATCGAGTCGCTGCTGGTCGCCAACCGGGGCGAGATCGCCCGCCGGATCATCCGTACCGCCAAGCGGCTCGGGATCCGTGCGATCGCGGTGCACTCGGAGGCCGACGCCGGCCTGCCGTTCGTCGCCGAGGCCGACGAGGCGGTCTGTGTCGGCCCGGCCAACCCGGCGCAGAGCTACCGGAACGTCGAGGCGATCCTGGCCGCCGCCCAGAAGACCGGTGCCCAGGCGATCCACCCCGGTTACGGCTTCCTGTCGGAGAACGCGGACTTCGCCCGTACCGTCGAGGCCGCCGGGCTGATCTGGGTCGGACCCGGGGCCGACGCGATCTCCGCGATGGGCGACAAGATCAATGCTCGGAACCTGATGGCCGCGGCCGGCGTGCCGGTCGCGCCCGGCACCACCGACCCGGCGGCCAGCGTCGACGCGGCCGTCGCGGCGGCGGCGGAGATCGGCTACCCGGTGATGGTCAAGGCCGCCGCCGGGGGCGGCGGGATGGGCATGGGCGTGGCCGCCGACGAGGCCGAGCTGCGCACCCAGTACGAGAAGGTCGGCGCGTTCGCCGACCGGATGTTCGGCGACGGGTCCGTGCTGATCGAGCGCTACTTCCCCCGGGTACGCCACGTCGAGGTGCAGATCCTCGGTCTCGCCGACGGTCGGGTGGTCGCGCTCGGCGAGCGGGAGTGCTCGGTGCAGCGGCGAAACCAGAAGCTGGTCGAGGAGTCCCCGTCGCCGGCGGTCTCCGCGGAGCTGCGGTCACGGTTCCTGGCGGCGGCCGTGCGCGCGGGCGAGGCGGTGGGCTACCGCAACGCCGGCACGGTCGAGTGTCTCCTCGACCCCACCACGCAGGAGTTCTTCTTCCTGGAGATGAACACCCGGCTGCAGGTCGAGCACCCGGTCACCGAGTACGTCTACGGCGTCGACCTGGTCGAGGAGCAGCTGCGGGTGGCGGCCGGCCTGGCGCCGACCTTCGACCCGGACGCGCTCGCCCCGCGCGGGCACGCCATCGAGCTGCGGATCAACGCCGAGGACCCGAAGCGCTTCCTGCCCGGCCCCGGCGTGATCGCCACCTGGAACGAGCCGACCGGCGACGGGGTGCGGGTGGATTCCGGCTACGTCGCCGGCAACACGGTCACCCCGTTCTACGACAGCCTGATGGCCAAGCTCATCGTCAGCGGCGCCGACCGGGCCGAGGTGATCGAGCGGGCCAGGGCCGCGGTCGCCGGCTTCGAGATCGCCGGCCCGAAGAACAACATCCCCTTCTTCGCCGAGCTGCTGGAGAACGCGGAGTTCCTCTCCGGCGACTACGACACCGGCATCGTTTCCCGGATGCGTTGACCTGGTGCGATGCTGGGAGACCATGTAATCCCGTCACAGTGAGGTGACCTCTTATGGCGGAACTGCCGGATTTCGTGAGCATCCGGGAGGTCGGACCGCGCGACGGGCTCCAGAACGAGGAGCCCATCCCGACCGACGCCAAGGTACGGCTGCTCGACGCGCTGTCCCGGACCGGCGTCAAGCGGATCGAGGCCGTCTCCTTCGTGCACCCGAAGGCGATCCCCCAGATGGCCGACGCCGACGAGGTGTGGCAGCGGGCCACCCGGGCCGACGGGGTGCGCTACTCCGCGCTGGTGCCGAACACCCGGGGCGCGCAGCGGGCCCTGGCCGCCGGTTTCACCGAGATCGAGGTGGTGGTCTCGGCCAGCGACACGCACAACCGGCGCAACGTCAACCGGTCGACGGACGAGTCGCTGGACGACATCGCCGAGCTGATCGACCTGCTGCACGGCGCGGGCGCCCGGGCCGAGGTGATCGTGGCGACCAGCTTCGGCTGCCCCTATGAGGGAGACGTCGACCCGCGGCGGGTCGCGGCCATCGTCGACCGCGTGGTCCGCGACGGCGCCGACCGGGTCGCGTTCGGCGACACCACCGGCATGGGTACGCCCCGGCGGGTCCGCGAGCTGCTCACCGCCGTACGGGACCGCAACGCCCACGTGCCGGTGCTGCTGCACTTCCACAACACCCGGGGCACCGCGCTGGCGAACATGCTCACCGCGATGGAGTTGGGTGTGACCGAGTTCGACGCCAGCGTCGGTGGCCTGGGCGGCTGCCCGTACGCCCCGGGGGCCAGCGGCAACCTGGCCACCGAGGAGGCGGTGCACATGCTGCACGACATGGGCATCGACACCGGCGTCGACCTGGACGCGTTGATCGAGGCGGCCGAGCTCGCCGAGGAACTGGTCGGCAAGAAGCTCCCGTCGGGGGTGCTGCGGGCCGGCCCCCGTACCCGCCTCACTCCGTTGCCCGCCTGATCCGTCCGGACATGCCACCGGCCGGCACCCCGTGTTCGGGGTGCCGGCCGGTGTTGTTGGCTCAGCTGTTCCAGTGCTGGGCGACCAGGTCGGTGGCCTGCTGCTCCCACTGTGCGTACGCGTCCGGGTAGGCGGACACCTGCACGGTCTGGGCGGCCTTGGTCAGCGGCATGTCCTGCCAACCGTCGACCTGCTTCAG
>NZ_JBFAID010000004.1:0-251975 GCF_040654475.1 Micromonospora sp. NPDC050686 | reverse complement strand
CCGGGACGCCGTCTCATCTCAGTCCTCAAGGGACAAGCGCCGCAAGCGTTCCCGGAAGGGGACCTCTGATGAAGGAAGGTAATGCCATCAGCGCCGTCGCGAACCCGGCCACCGTCGCCGAGTGCCTGCGCATGGGCGCGGGCTTCGCGCAGGGCGACCGGGCCTGGATCGCCGAGCAGTTCGCCACCCTCGACGCCCGCCTGGCCGGCTTCCACGCCGACTCCACCGAGCTGGAGGTGTCGGTCAAGGACCGGGAGGCCCGGGGCCAGAAGGTGACCCTGGAGTGCTGGATCGCCGGCCGGCAGAAGATCGTCACCACCTCGTCGGAGGAGGACCTGAAGGCCGCGCTGCACGACTGCCGCGACGACCTGCGGCGGCGGCTCAACGACGCGAAGACCCGGCAGGAACCGCGGCACAACAAGCACATCCGGGAGATGGCCCAGCCCGTTCCCGCACAGCCGGCCGCCGACGGTGACCTCGACCCGCTGCGGACGGACGCGGAAACCGCCTGAGCCGTACCCGCCGCCCCGCCCGGGTCGCCTGGACCGGGCGGGGCAGCGGATCCGCGCCACGGGCTACCACTCGGTAGCGTCCGGGCGTACCGTCGCGTTCGTGGAACCGGACGTGCTGGGGCCGCCGTACGAGCGGCACACGATCGACCTGAGCACCGACGACGAGGGGGCGGTCGTCGCGACCCTGGTCCGGCGGCGGGCGGACCGCCCGACCGGGCGGGCCGTGCTCTACGTGCACGGGTTCGTCGACTACTTCTTCCAGACCCACGTGGCCGACTTCTTCGCCGAGCGGGGCTGGGACTTCTACGCCCTCGACCTGCGCAAGTACGGCCGCAGCCTGCTGCCGCACCAGACCCCGAACTTCTGCCAGGACGTCGACGACTACTTCCCGGAGCTGGACGCCGCGGCACAGATCATCCGTGAGCAGGACGGGCACGACACGCTGCTCGGGATGGGCCACTCCACCGGCGGCCTGGTCATCTCGCTCTGGGCGCACGCCCGCCGCGACGCCGAGGTGGTCGACGGGCTGGTGCTCAACAGCCCGTTCTTCGACATCAACGCCCCCTGGCTGGTCCGTCGACCCCTCGCGGCCGCCGTCTCCCGGCTGGGCCGCCGGGCGCCGCACCGGGTGCTCCCCTTCGGCCTGGGCACCGTGTACGGCGAGAGCCTGCACGCCGACCACCGCGGCGAGTGGCGCTACGACCTGGCCTGGAAGCCGCTCGCCGGATTCCCGGTACGGGCCGGCTGGCTGAACGCCATCCGCGCCGGCCAGCGCCGACTCCGGGCCGGCCTGGACATCCCGGTGCCGGTGCTGCTGGCCTGCTCCACCCGCAGCTTCCGGGGCACCAGGTGGCACGAGTCGGCCACCCTCGCCGACGCCGTGCTGGACGTGGAACACATGGTCCGCTGGGCGCCCCGGCTCGGCCGGCACGTCACCCTGGCCCGCTTCGACGGCGGCCTGCACGACCTGACCCTGTCCGGCCCCGCCGTGCGGGAGCGGGTCTTCACCGAGGTGGGCCGGTGGGCGGAGGCGTTCCTCGGCGCCGGCCCCACCGCCCCGGCCGACAGCGTTCGGCCGCCTGCCAGCCGCCGACCGCCCGACGGCGCCGCCGACGGGCCCTCGCCCGCGACCGAGCCGGCGGACACCCCCGCTCGGAGCTGACCGAGGCACCCGCTGTTTGCCCCGGTTGCCGCAGGTGGCGGCCGGGTGGGGCTGCCCGGGACATCCGCTGCGGCCCCGGCTGCCCTAGCCGGCGGCCGGGTGGGGCTGCCCGCCGGGCCGCCCCGGGCAGCGGGATCAGCCGTCGACCGGGTCAACCGCCGCGACGAGTGCCATCAGCCGGCGCGCCGGCTCCCCGGTCAGATCCAACTCGCCGACGATCTCGCCGCCGCTGCGCTCACCGGTGCGCCGGAAGCCGAGCCCGAGATAGAACCCCTCCGGGCCGTCCGCGCCCTCCTCCCAGGTCGTGAAGACGCAGGTCTCCCCCCGCCGGCGGGCCTCGGCGCAGACCGCGCCCACCGCGTACCGGCCGTGGCCCCGGCCCTGCCGGTCGGCGGCGACGTTCAACCGCCACAGCCCGGAGCGCAGGTCCGCCGGGTCGTCCGGCCGCCAGGGGATCCGGAAGAACCCCATCAGGAAGGCCACCGGCTCGTCGCCGTCGAGGACCAGCCGCGGCCAGGCGACCTCCCCCCAGGCGTACGCCTCGGCGAGCGAGCGGGCCACCGGCTCGACCAGGTGTTCCTGGTCGGGGCGCACCGTCAGCGCGCAGGCCGCCTCGACGTTGTCCGGGGTGATCTGCTCCAAGCGCGGCGACATGGCGGCGACCCTACCGAGCGGGCCGGTGCGGCGGCACGGCCTTTTCCGGCGACCGTTCCCTGGGTCAGGCCGCCGGTCCGGGCAGCCCGGCGACGGCGGCACGGATCCGGTCGAAGGTGGCCACCGGGTGCCGCCCGCCGTCGGCCGGCAGGACCAGGCCGAGGCAGTGCACGCCCAGGTCCCCGTCGGCGTTCGTGTCGACGGCGAAGACGGGCGCGCCCACGTACCCGTCGGGCAGCGCGGTGTCGACCAGCACCCGGTCGCCGTCCCGGAGCACCCGCTCGACCGCGACCTCCAGCGGGCGGGCGGCGTCGGCGCGTACCCCCTGGGCCAGCACGAAGGCGGAGGCCGGCTGCGCGCCGACCGCGGCGACCACCTCGGACCCGGCCGCCAGCCCGTCGGTGACCGGCTGGGTCCGCCACCGCCAGCCCCGCGCGCGGGCCTGCTCGTGCAGGCCGGCCATCGGCAGCACCGCGACGCCCAGCTCCGGCCGGCGGGACCAACCGCCGGCCGGCAGCGTCAGCGCGTCGGGAGCCACCCCGGGCGGCTCGGTGACACTGGGCCGCAGGCCCACCTCGGCGGCCGGCGCACCGGCCAGCACCTCGGCGGTGAGCAGGTAGTCGGTGCCGGTCGCGGCGGTGAAGAGGAACCCGGTGCCGAAGCCGCCGCCGTCGTCCGGGCCGCGCAGCGGCAGCAGCGCACGACCCACGATCTGGCACAGCTCGTAGGCGACGTCGTTCTCGATGTCCGGGTCTAGCAGCACGGGATCGAGGGTACGGAGCCGGGGCGGTCCACGCCGGGAGACCCGGTCACCGGGCGGGGATCCGTGCGACGCTGATCGGTGGTCGGTGACGCACCACCCGTTACCCCCCGGAGCGGCCGGTCGGCGGTACCCTCTTGGCGCGACGATGCGTCGCGTGCGCGCCCGTAGCTCAGCGGATAGAGCAGGGGACTTCTAATCCCAAGGCCGCAGGTTCGAATCCTGCCGGGCGCACCGTACCTGAGCTGTGGAAACAGCGACTCCACCGCGCGCAGTGGTGCGCCAACCTGGCCATCATCAACACGCTGCGGCAGATGGAGACCACGAACGGCGCGCTGAAGTTCCCGGAGCTGGCGAACGGTCAGCTTCTCGGACGGCCGATCAACGAGTGCTCCGACATGGATGGCACGCTGACCGTCGCCGCGAACAACTTCATCCTGGCGTACGGCGACTGGACCAACTTCGTGATCGTCGATCGGATCGGCGCGACGCTGGAGATCATTCCCAACCTGGTGGGTGCCACCGACGGCCGACCGCCCAGCGGGGCGCCTTCCTCTGGTAGGACCGGCTCCGACGTGCTCGTGGACAGCGCGTTCCGGCTCCTCAACGCCCAAGAAGATGAGAAGGCCCCGGCGGGTGACCACTCCAAGGTCCCGCCGGGGCTCTCGTCTATGTCAGGAGACCTTGTCGACCTTGCAGGTGATCTTGCCGGTCACCTTCTGGCTCAGCACGACCATGGCCTGTTCAACGGCCTTCTGGCCCGGCCGCACGTCCGAGACGATAGTCGTGGTGTTACCCACCCGCGTGCCCTTGGCGTCGAGGACGAACACATCGATGAGGTACGTCTCCTGGTTCTTGCTGGAGTTGTTCACCTCGATATCGGCCTTCACGTTCGCCAGGAACTCGCTGCCCGCCGAATCCCCTTCGCACGACGTCAGCTTGACGTGCCCGGCCTTCGCCTCCTGGTCCTTGCTGACGTCGCTGGCCGCCTTACCAACCAGGGCGGTGCACGCGACGAACCCGCCGCCGCAGAGCAGGACGCCCAGACCGACGATGATGAGGAAGACCTTCAAACCCGTCGACATTTTCTTCTTCGGCGGGGGCGCGGGAGCGTACCCCGGCGGAGGGGTCGGGGTCCCCGGCGGAGGGGTCGGGGTTTGCTGCGACATTTCGTAGTGCCTCTCAATTGATGGGTGTTACCTCCGGGAGCCCTTCCAGGCCGGAGGCTTGCTTCTTCACCACCGACCGGTGCCGGTCGTCAAGGGTGGTGGCGGTGGACAGCGGTCCCGGATGGAACAAGCTCCTGGCTCAACTCGCCGACCTCGGCAGGCTGCTGGGCCAGCGGCAGCGAGACCGGGTCGTGCCGCTGGCGGCCGGTGTATGCGGCGGTGGTCATGGTGCTCTCGTCTCTCCAGGTCGCGGTGACGCTCCCCCGTGACGAGAGCAACCCCGCCAGAGAGTGCCAGGGCCGGCCACTCCGTACATCCACCAGCCTGGTAGTTGCCTGGGTCAACCAGCCTGACGTGGTCAAACGAACGGGCAACGGCGGCCGGCCGGTGGGTGGATCTTGTACCGCCGGATTCGCGGCGATCGTGAGGGTGAGTGGCTTGCCACTTCCGGTCGCGCCGGCCACCATGGCCTCGTCCGGGGAGCGTGGGTCAGTTCTGGCCGGGACTTGCTACGGGCAGTCCTGCGGCCTTCGCGCATTCGAGCACCGGCACAAGTCGGGCGATCGGATGGCCAGCGGAGCACCTCGCCGGATACCACACCTGCCCTCTCCCGGTCGAGGACCGCTGGTTGTTGATGGGTTCAGCATTGCCGGCTATTGCTCCAATGCCGACAAAAGGAGGTCCATGACCCTCGCGGGCTGCGTGACCATCGCCAGGTGATCGGCGTCCAGGCTCCGGACCTGATACCCACGTTCTTTTGCCCGCTCTGCCGTCGACTGGTATGCCGCGCTCAGCTGGAGGTAGATGTGCCTGGCGGAGTCCCACGCCCTGCCAGGCGCAGGTAGCACCTCGGAGACGATCTTCCACGGCAGCTCGGGCAGGCCGCACAGCACCCGCCGCCGCTGGTCGGGGTCGGGCAGGACGTCGGCCAGGGATACGTCGGGGAACCAGGTGTCCCACCTCGGCAGCCGGCCGGACGCCGCCATCTCTCGTAGCCAGGTGGCCCGTTCCGGCGGCAGTGACCCGCACCAGCTCGTGCCCGGATGCGGCAGGCGGGCATCCAGGGAGACGACGTCCAGCCGGTCACTGCCGACCGCGTCGGCGATGCCGGGCAGGTAGGCACCCGCGCGGCTGTGGCCGACGACGACGGTAGGCGCGCCATGAGTGACGTTGGCAGCCGCCGCGCAGACCGCGGCATGAAAGGACGGCGACTCGACCAACGGCCGAAGGTCCAGCACCGCCACGCGCCGCCCTGCCGCTTCGAGATGCGATCGCAGGGCGTCCCATGTCGCTGAGGTGAGGAGCGGGCTGTGAACGAGGAGGATCGTTGGTTCGGCGAGCACCATCGCATCCTGATGGCTGGACAGCCATCCGTACAGGCGGACCCGCTGCCGACCGCCCTTCCACAGGTCGTCGGCCTCGCCTCACACTCGTCTGAGTCGTTGAGTCAGGCGATCGTCAGGTTGCCCGGTCAGGCGCAGTCCGCTGCTTTGCTGCGCGGCGACGCGGGATGGCTACGGCGCCCATCCGCAGTCCGGCTGCTTCCCCTCGATCATTGAGCTGATAGCCGTCGAGCCACACCCATCCGTCGTAGGTGACCCAATCCAGCACGCGGATCAGCCTGAAGTTGAAGGGCTGCCCGAACTGCACGCTGGCTCGCGCGCCGACGTGGAGCAACGCACCAGCCTTCAGGGCGCTCAAGACCGCTTCGCCTTCCGCCACGCCAGGATCCGGGCACGGGCGACTACGACCACCGGGCACCAGTTGACCCGGCACCGCCTGCACCTGCGGACGCCATGACGATCAAGCGCGTACCAGGCAACTTGGATGTCGAAGGGTGACTCCTCGCCCTCCTCCATGTACCGCCGCACGGCCACCTCCGAAGGTTTGGACTCTGCAACAAAAGGTAGACCGCTTGTCCATGCACGTCCAGGGTTAACCAGGGTTGTTCCTGACTCTTGGACGTTCTGTACGTCCAAGGAAGGTGGGGGAATGAGTGTCGATCCGTTGTCCCCCACGCCGCTGTACGTCCAGGTGGCGGATTTGATCTCGAAGGACATCGAGGAGGGCAAGCTGCAACCGAAGCGACCCATCCCGAGCGAGAACCAGCTACGGCAGGAGTATGGGATCGCACGGGGAACGGCGAGGTTGGCGGTAGCCCTGCTGCGGGAGCGGGGCCTGGTCGTCACCATTCCGCACCGAGGCACCTACGTGGCCTGGGAGAACACCAAGTGAGGTGAGGGGCAGCTATGCCGTCCGCGCCACGCCCACCCCTATTGCCACAGCGGGTGCAGACCTCGGGCGAGATCGTCACCGCTGTCGTCCTCGACCCCGAGGGGCAGGTCGCCGCGTCCGGCAAGCTCGCGACCGCCGGCGCGTACGGGATCGTGGACCAGGTCGAGACCGCAGCCGCACACCGGCGGCGCGGGCTGGGCAGCGTCGTCATGCGTACGCTCGCGTGGCATGCCCTTCGACGCGGCGCGGACACCGGCGTCCTGGTCGCCACCGACGACGGACGCGACCTCTATCGAAGTCTCGGCTGGACGGTACGCACGCCGATCGCGGTCGCCTACCTGCCGGAGCCGGCGGGCGCCTGATCCGCGCACGCCGCTGCGGGCAGGTGACGGGGCCTATGCCGGCGGCGGATCGCCGAGCCGGCCGAAGACCTCACCGCAGACGTCTACACAGTGGGCCAGCACCACGTCGGCCGTCAGCACCCCGGCCGTGGTGAGCACGAAGACCTCGCGGTCGACGCGTTCGACGGACTCGGTCCACGGCGCGGCCGTCAGCACCTGCTCGAAGAGGTCGCTGCCGGGGCGGGACAGGCCGAAGACGGCCAACTTCCCGTCGTCGAAGCTGAGCGTCCACTCCCGGCCGTCCTTGGTGGAGACCGCCAGATAGCCCGGCAGGTCCTCCAGCGCGGGGTCCTGCGGCAGGCGCGCGGCGGCCTCGGTCACCGCGGGCGACCCGGCCAGCGCGTCGCCGTCGAAGACGTCCCAGCCGTCGACGCGCTGCGGCTCGACACCGTCGACCGCGTAGCCAGGGCGGGACCGTCGCAACCAGCTCATGACTCTCACTATCGGGTAAAGGGGGCCCGGTGTCGCCACCGGGCCCCCACGCGGAAGGGATCAGGGCCAGAAGGAGCCGTTCGACGGGTAGATCTTGATCGGGATCCGGTTGGTGCGCAGGCAGTCGAGGAGATCCTGCGGGATGTCCAGCGACCCGTTGGCGTGCGGCATGAAGTGCCACATCACCTCGGCCACCTGCGCCGTGTCGAGCAGGTGCCGGTCCTGGCCACACTGCTTGAGGTAGTGGCCGGGGTAGGGCTTGCCGGTCTTCACCTCGTGCAGCTTGCGCGGCGGCCCGGTCTCCAGGAAGTCCGGCTCCCGCGCCGACCCCGGCCTCGGCACACCCGGGGTCTCGATCCGCCCGGCGTGGTTGCGCAGACCCGGCACCCCTGCCATCACCACGTCGGCGAAGTAGTCCTCGCCGGCGTTCGCGCCCCGCAGCCACGGCGTCGGCGACGGCGGCGGCGTCACCGCGCTGGTCAACGCGTCCGCCAGCCGCCCGAGGCTGTTGTCGGCCCGGCGGGCCAGTCGCAGGATGATGTCGTCGGCGAAGCCCGCGTCGGTGAGCCGGCTGTAGTTGCCGAGCAGGATGGCGCGGATGGTCAGCGTCTTGACGCTGTCGGAGATCTTGTCGTACTTGGCGACGAAGTGGATCACCTTGTCGAGCCGGTGCAGGTACCGCGCCACGAACTTCGCGGCCTTGCCCGGGATGGCCACCGCGTCACCGACGTACGGGACCAGGCCCAGGATGCTCAACCCGGCGCCGACCCAGTCCTGGTTGATGATCCCGGCGACGGTGTCGCGCAGGTCCGCCAGGCCACCGAGCACCCAGCCGACCACCGGGATCAGGCTCAGCCCGCCGGAGCACAGGTAGCCCGACAGCCACGCCATCGAATCCCGGGGCGAGAAGTCACCGGCGATCAGGCCGACCACGAAGTCGGTGACGTACGTCCACTTGCTGACCCGCTCGTCCGGGATCAGCGGGTCCAGGCCCTGGTCCTCGGCGTGCGCGAGTTCGTACGCGTCGGCGAGCCCGTCCCCGTCGGTGTCGGAGCTCAGCGGGTTCGTCAGGTGCTCGTTGATCTCCGCCCCGTCACCCAGGCCGTCGCCGTCGGTGTCCGGGTTCGCGGGATCCGTCTCGCTGTCGTCGACCTCCGTGGTGTCCGGGATGCCGTCGCCGTCGGTGTCGGTGTCGGTCGGCGTGGTCTGCACCGGGTCGACCGGCCCGCTGACCGGCGGCGGCGGGTTGTCCGCCACCAGCGGATTCCTGCCCTGGGCCACCTCGGCGCCGTCGCTGACCCCGTCGCCGTCGGTGTCCGCCTCGGTCGGCGAGGTGCCCAGTTCCTGCTCGCGCAGGTTGGACAGTCCGTCACCGTCGACGTCCTCGGCGCCGTCGGACACCCCGTCGCCGTCGGTGTCGAACCGGCCCGGCATGGTCCAGCCGGCGAGCTTGGTGATCTCGAACTTGTCGGTCAGGCCGTCACCGTCGGAGTCGACCAGCAGCGGGCTCGCCCCGAAGCGCAGTTCGACCACGTCGACCACGCCGTCGGAGTCGTGGTCGCCGTCGTAGGTGATGCCGAGCCGGGCCAGTACGTTGAAGCCCTTCGCCCAAGCGTCCGCCGACTGGATCGTCGCCGGCACCGGGTTGGCCTTGACCAGCATGTCGTCGGCCTTGGCCATGTTCACCTTGGCCGCGTCCAGATCCGCGAACGCCTCGGTCAGCCCCACTGGGGCGGGCGCGGGTGGAGGGCTGGCCCGGAACGGCCCGATGGTCGCCTCGGCGTCCTGGATCGCCGCGTCCGCCAGCAGGCGGGCCCCCGACAGGGTCTCCACCAGCGCGACCACGTGGGCCTGCTCGGCCTCGCCGTTGGGCGGGCTGGCCCCGGTGAGCCGGCTCTTGAGGAACGCCTCCAGCTGCTTGAGGTTGTCGAACGCCGCCGCACCGTCGCCCGCGCTCTTGAGGCGGGCACCGTCGAAGTATCGGCTGCCGACGTCCGCGAGGACCGGGTCGATCCGGCTGTCACCCAGCCCGTCCCCCACGTACGGCCGCAGGGCCTCGGTGGACTCGGTGATGTAGACCTGCGCGTCGCGGGTGTACTCGGCGGTGGGGATCTTGGCGACCTCCACCTCCCAGAGGCGTTTTCCGTCCGCCGACGCCGGGGTGGCGACGAGCGCCACCGGTACGGCGACCAGTGCCGCAACCACCGCGGCAAGTTTTGATCGCCATCGTCTGCTGTGTCCCACCGACACCTCCGTCTATGTGTAACGGCCAGGGATCGGGGAAAGAATATTCAGTTATGTAACTGCCCGAAGCCCCGCCAGAATTAAGCCCCAAGAATCGCCAGTTATCTCTATACGGGGCTAAATTGATATCCGCGGCCCAGCGCAAGGTGCCACGATGGCCACCATGACCGAAGCCGCCACCCCGACCTGGCGGAGCGACCTGCTCGCCGGCACCGTCGCCGGGATCGAGGCCGAGATCCGGCGGGCCTGGCAGCGCCTGCTGCGCGAGCTGGACGTCACGCCGGGCTCACCGGACGAGACCGAGCTGGCCTGGCTCGTGGTGGCCGACCCGGCGGCGTACGACTGGCGGACCGTCGACGGCGCCCTGGACCGACTCTTTTGCCCAGAGTGCCGCCGGGGGCTGGCCCGGGGCCCGGCGAGCTGCGAGACGTGCGAGTTCCACCACCGGATGCGGTTCGGCGCGCGGGAGGTCGACCGCCCGCACGTCCCGCCCGGCAACGAGCACGGGCTGCGCGTGGCGAGCGCGGTGGCCCGCTTCCGGCACCGGTACTCGCCCCGGGCCCGGGTCGGCTACGAGCTGGTGCTGCCCAAGCTGGTTGCCGGCCGGCTGCCGACGACCCCACAGGCCCAGGCCGGCAAGGCGCTGATCAACAAGCTGACCGCGGACGAGTGCGACCGGGTCACCAGCTGCGCCGAGGTCGAGGCGCTGGCCAAGGGCCGGTGAGCCGCACCCTTTCCGAAAACGTTGAACTGACAGGTTCAGTGTTCTATGGTGAACCACATGGTTCACCAAGAGGTCCTGGACCGGGTCTTCGCCGCCCTGGCCGATCCCACCCGGCGGGGCATCATCGCCCGGCTCGGCGCGGGACCGGCCACCATCGGCCAGCTCGCCGAGCCCACCGGGATGAGCCTGACCGGCATGAAGAAGCACGTCCAGACGCTCGAAGAGGCCGGACTCGTCGTCACGGAAAAGATCGGCAGGTCGCGGCAGTGTCGTCTGGGCGGTGTCGCGCCGTTGGACGAGGCGATGGCGTGGATCAGCTTCTACCAGCGACTCTGGGTCCGCCGCCTCGACGGTCTCGACGCCTACTTCACCCTGCAACGTGGCACGAAGGGACAGGACTCATGACGCTCGACCTGCGAGTGACGCGGCAGCTGCCAGCAACCCCGGCGGAGGTCTTCGAGGCGTACACGGACGCCGAGAAGCAGAAGATCTGGTTCAGCATCCTCGACGAGCAGCCCGGCATCGTGGAGATCGACGTGGATCTGCGCGTCGGCGGACAGCAGACGGCCGTATGGGGGCCCAGCCGCGACATGCTGTTCCGGGAGACCCAGACATTCCTGGAGATCGACCGGCCGCACCGGCTGGTCACCGAGTCGACCGGCAGCACGCCGGACGGGATGACCATGACGACCCGGATCGAGGTCACCTTCGAGGCGACGGACGGCGGCACGCTCATGACCGTCGTCCAGAGCGGCTTCCCCACCCCGGAGATCCGGGACTTCTTCGCGACCGAGGTGATGGTCGGCGCGTTCGACCGCATCGAGGCGTATCTGGTCCGTACCCACGGAACCGAGCCGACCAGCGTCTGACCGCGCGGCGATCGTCGGCCTCGGCTAACGGGAGGGGCGTCCATCGCGCGGCCGGCAACCGCATGTCGTCCCTCCGTACGCGGCGACCCCTTCCCCCGCACCGCAATCTAGCGTCGACACCGCATGCTGTGGGGGCAGGTGCTCGGGACCTCCGGTCCCGCCCCGGAATGCCGGTTCGACCGGTCGCCCGGCCGCGCCCGGATCCACAGGTTGACGGCGTGCGATGGCTGGAGGTACGACGACATTCGTTGACCGAGAAGGGGACCGCCCGGGGACGGGGGTCGCACCTGTCGGCGGAGGGCGTCGCTCTGGCCCGCCGGTTCGGTCGGGCCACCGTGACCTGAACCGGTTGGGAAGCACCCCGTGCCGCGCTCAGTCGTCGGTGTCGAGGCGGGCGTGCACGTGCATGTCGTGCCAGCCGTCGGCGTGCCAGCCCTGCCCGCGCTTCGTGCCCTCGGCGGGAAAGCCGGCCCGCAGCGCGACCCGGCAGGAGGCGACGTTCGCCGTGGCATGGTTCAGCTCCAGCCGGTGCAGCCCGAGCGTCCCGAAGCACCAGGCGGCCAGCGCGGTCAGCGCCCGCGGCGCGACGCCGCGCCCGCGGGCGGCCGGCAGCACCCAGTACGACACCTCGGCGCCCTCGTCGAGGACCAGGCGGCGCAGGCCGATCTGCCCGGCCGTCCGGCCCGCCCCCAGGACGGCCCAGCCAGCACCGGTCTCACCGCGCCACCGGCCCGGCCAGGACGCGATCCACTGGTCGGCCTCGGCCGCGGTCATCGAGCGGCAGTGCCAGCGCCGGATCGCCGGATCGGCGTACGCGGTCAGCACCGCCGGCCGGTCCGCCGGCTGCCAGGGGCGCAGCCGCACGCCGTCGCCCTCGATCTCGGGTTGGTCAGCGCCGCCATGGTTCCGGGCGCGACGGCGGGGGTGATGAGTACCGGCACGGGCCGACTCTAGAGCGCCGGACGGCTCAGTGGTTCAGGCGAGCAGCCGGCCGGTGGTCGTCGCCGGGCCGGCCCTCGGCAGCGGCCAGACGGCTCGCCGGCCCGCCGGTCGGGCCGGCGTCCCGGGTCGGCCGCGCGCTCGGCGCGTTGCCCTTGCCGTTGCGCCGGGTGGCGAGCAGGGCTTCGCAGTACGCCGTCACCCGCTCCCGGTCCCCGGCCGCGTCGACCAGCGCGGCGAACGCCGGGTTCGCCAGCGCCTCGCCCGGGTTGGCTCCGGCCGAGTACGCGCGGCAGAGGCCCACCACGTTCGGCGAGGGATTGCCCCTGGTCGCCGGTGGTGGCTCAGCCCGGTCAGCGTCGGCAGGCGCACCGGTGGCGTGCGCGGCGGGCTGCTCGGCGGTCCCGTCCAACGGGTTGGGCAGGGTGCCGTTCGCGGCAGCGACCGCCACCCCGCCGGTGGCGGCCACGGCGAGCGCCGCGGCGCCGACCTTCAGGGTGAACAGTTTCGCGGCAACGGCGTGCGGCATCGAGCAGCTCCGTGGGGTGTGGACCGGGGACGCGCCGGGGGCGGGTGGCGTCCTGCCGGCGGTGGATGGCCGGGTGCGGAGACGCCGGCACCGGGGTGACCCTCGGTGACGTCGCGGTCCCGCCTCGTTCCGGATCCTTGCGTCCATCTCGTGGCCCTCAGCGCCGGCACCCGAGCGGATGTCACACCGGACACGCTCGGCGGACCGGCCCGTTACGCGCCGCACCCGGGGGCGCGTTGCGAGGAGTCCCTTCTCCCGTAGGCGTTGCTTACCGCTGGGCGTCGCGCATCAGCAGGGGCAGCGCGCGGGTGTCGTCCGGGCCGTGACCGTCGGCGTGGACGGCCTCCCCGACCGCGCGGGCGGCGTCCACCAGCGGCAGCCGTGGCTCGGCGGCCAGACACAACCGCAGGTCCTTGGTGAGCATGTCCACGGTGAAGCTCGCGGTCTCCGGTGGCCCGGCCGCCAAAATCTGACGTACGCCGGGGAAGGCCGCGCCGAGCGGCCCGGCGGCGATCAGCTCGTCCACCACGTCGCCGGGCAGTTCGAGGGTGGCCGCCAGCCGCAGCGCGTCACCGATGCCGGCCAGCGCCAGCCCGAGGGTGAGGTTGCGGACGAGCTTCGCCGCGCTGCCCGCGCCGGTCGGGCCGACGTGCCGCACCTGCTTCGGGTCACCCCAGAGTTCCAGCAGCGGTCGGGCCGCCGCCACGTCGGCCTCGGCGCCGCCGGCCAGCACCCCGAGGGTGCCCTCGGTGGCCGGACCGACCGAGCCGTAGACGGGCGCGTCGACGTACCGGAGGCGAGGCTCGCGCAGCCGCTCGGCCATCCGCCGGGAGGCGTCCGGCCCGATCGTGCTGCCGTCCACCACCAGGGTGTTTGGCGCCGCGCCCGCCGCGACGCCGTCCGGGCCGAACAGCACCTGCTCGACGGCGTCCGGGTCGGCGAGCATCAGCACCACCACGTCCCGACCGGCGGCCGCCTCGGCCGGGCTGCCGGCGACCGACGCGCCGGCCGCGGCGAGCGGCTCGGTCTTGCCGGGGCTGCGGTTCCAGACGGTCAGGTCGTGTCCGGCGGTCAGCACGTGCCGGGCCATCGGGGTGCCCATCCGCCCCAGGCCGAGGAAGGCGACCCGCGGTCGCCGGTGGTCGTCGCTCATCCCCGCAGTCAACCGCATCGGGGCCTCTTCCTTGCGCGACGGCGCGCGTACCGTGGGTGACCGGTCCGTTGTGTCGTGTTATTCTCCAATGTCGATCTGCGTCGCGCGCGGACCCGAACGGGTCGTTGCCGGAAGGACCGCCTCACCGGATGTCGGCCGTTGCCGTTACGACCACGCCGCCGACCGGGCACGACCGGCCGGCCGGCTCCGCGTTCGGGCTGGTCTTCACCACGTTGCCCGCGCTGCTCCGGCTGACCTGCGGCCTGGTCGGTGCGGTGGTGGCCCTCACCGTGCGCACCCCGCCGGTGCGGGTGTCGCTGCTGCTGCCCGCGGTGGCCCTGCTGACCGCCTGGTCGGTGCTCTACGCCGTCCGCGCGCTGCGGCACGGCATCGGCCCCGCCCTGGTCGCCGGGGACGTGGCCCTCAGCACCGCCGCCGGCCTGCTGATTCCGTGGCTGGTGGCGCCGGAGGTGCTGCCCGGCGAGGGCAGCTGGATCGCGGTGCTGGCCAGCGCAACGGTGATCAACACGCAGGCCACCGCGCCCGCCCGCTGGTCGGTCCCGGCCAGCGTGCTGGTCACCGCCGCCTACACCGCCGGGGCGTACGCCGCCGGGAACCCGGCCGAGGGGCGGGCGCACGCCGTCACCCTGCTCGCCCAGACCGGGTGCGCGGCGATGATGACCGGGGTGATGCGCCGCCGGATCGGCCGCGCCGACCGGGCGTTCGCCGACTACCAGCGGATGTCCCGGGAGGCGTTGGTGGCCCGGACGGCGCGGGAGGCCGAGCGCCGGCACAACCGGGACCTGCACGACACCGTGCTCGCCACGCTCACCATGGTGGGGCTCGGCGCGGTCCCCCCGGGGTCGGCGACGCTGCGCTCCCGGTGCGCCACCGACCTGCGTACCCTGGCCGCGCTGGCCGAGGCCCGGTCCGCCCCCGGCGACGGCCCGGCCCGGCTGGACGAACGGCTCCGCGCGGTGCTGGCGGGCCACCCGGAGCTGACGGTCCACGCCGACCTGCCGCCGTGCCCGGTGCCCGGCCCGGTCGCGGAGGCGCTGGCGGCGGGTGTGGCGGCGGCACTGTCCAACGTGACCCGGCACGCACCCGGCGCGTCGGTCACCCTCCGGCTGGCCCGGGTGGGCGGCACCGTCGTGGTCGAGCTTTCCGACGACGGTCCGGGCTTCGACCCGTCCGCCGTCCCGGCCCACCGGTACGGCCTGCGCGAGTCGGTACGCGGCCGGATGGCCGCGATCGGCGGCCGGGCCACGATCGGGTCGGCGCCCGGGGCGGGCACCCGGATCCGGCTGGAGTGGTCCGATGTCCACTGAACTCGGCACCGCCCCCGTTCCCCCCGACCCGCCGGCACCGCACGCCCCCGACGGGGCCGTCCGGCCGGGGCGGGCCGGCCCGGCCGACGGACCCGTGCGACCGGCCGGCGCGGGGGGAGCGCGAGGAGTGAGCCGGGGTGGCGAGCCCCGCAGTGGCGAACCGAGGTGGCCTCCGACGCCGCCGGCGTACCCCCGGCCGTTTCCCGACCCGGAGCCGACCGACGCCGGGGCCGGCGACCCGGGGGCCGTGGCCCGCGCCTCCGACCGGGGCGCCCGGGTCGCCGCGGTCGCCATCGCGCTGGCCTGGCACCTCGCCGTCGGCCTGCCGGGGGTGCTCACCGCCTGGCCGACCCTGCCGGCGGCGCCGCTGGTCGGCGGCGCGTGGCTGGTCGTCGCGGTGGCCGGGGCGCTGGCCGGGTACCGGCTGCTGCGCGGCGCCCCGCTGCCGGCGGCCCCGCTGGCCGGGCTGCTGCTCGCGGTCGACGCGACGGTCTTCGTCGCGGTCGGCGACCGGCACCTGTTCGCCGCGGCGAACTGGGTGTGGAGCGGGCTGGCCTGGTTCCTGCTGCTGACGGTCTGGGGGCGGCCGGCCTCCCGGCTGCTCGTCCTGCTCGCCGCGCACTCGGCGATCGCCCTGGCCACACTGGCCGTCCGGGGCGTCACCGAGCCCGCCGACCTGGCCCGCTTCGTGATGTACGTCTACGGCACCACCTCCCTGCCGGTGGCCGTCTTCGTGGGCAGCGCCGCGATCACCGGGCTGGCCCGGGACCGGGCGCGCACCGCCGCCGCGGTCGGCGCCGTCGCCGCCGAACGGGCCGCCGCGGAACGCGCCCAGCAGGCCCGGCAGGCGCGGTTGGCGCTGGTCGACGTCGCCGCGGGCACGGTGCTCGGCGACCTCGCCGCCGGCCGGGCCGACCCGGGCGATCCGGCGGTGCAGCGGCGGTGCGCGCTGGCCGCCGCCCGGCTGCGCCGGCTGATCGCCGAGTCGGACGACGTGCCCGACCCGCTGCTGCACGAGCTGCGCGCCGCCGCCGACCTGGCCGAGCGGGCCGGGGTGCCGATCGACCTGGTGAGTGTCGGGGTGCCGCCGCCCCTGCCGGTACGGCTGCGGCGCCAACTCGCCGAACCCCTCGCGGCGGAGCTGGCCGGGGCGCGCGACTGGGCCCGGCTGACCGTGGTCGCCGGCCCGGACGAGGTGACCGTCGGACTGGTCACCCCCGACCGGGACGGGCCGGCGGTTACGGATCCACCGGTCGGGACCGACGACGACGGGGTGGAACACGCGCACGAGCGGGACGGGGTGATCAGATGGACGCAGACGCGCTGGCGCAGAGCGTGACCGGCGAACCGCCGGTGGGCGTGTCGATCGTCGACGATCACCCGGTGGTCGTCGACGGCGTACGGGCCTGGCTGGCGACCGAGCCGCGACTGCGCGTACTGGCCACTGGGGACGACCCGGACGAGGTGCTGCGCGCCGCCCCGGAGGTCGACGTGGTCCTGCTCGACCTGCGGCTGCACGGGCGGATGGTGCTCGACAAGCTGGCCGAGCTGTGCGCCGCCGGGCATCGGGTCGTGGTCTACTCGGAGCACACCGACCCGGCCACGATGCTGGCCGCCCTGGACGCCGGCGCGGTGGCCTTCCTGGCCAAGCACGAGGGCCGCGAGCACTGCGTGGCGACGGTGCTCGCCGCGGCCAGCGACCGCCCGTACGTGCCGCCGGCGCTGGCTGGGGCGATGGTCGGCGATCCTCGGCCGGACCGGCCGGCGCTGTCCGACAAGGAGCGCGAGGCGCTGCTGCTGTGGTTCCAGTCGATGTCGAAGGCGTCGGTGGCCCGCCGGATGCGGATCAGCGAGCACACCGTGAAGCAGTACGTCGACCGGGCCCGGATCAAGTACACCCGGGCGGGCAGGCCGGCCAAGACGAAGGCCGCCCTGCTGGCCCGGGCGATCGAGGACGGCCTGGTCCGTCCGGAGGACATCGGTATCTACCGGTCACATGCGGACGCCGACCGGCCGACCCCCTAACGGCGGTCATGACACCCGGTATGCGCCTCGGTCACACTCGACCACGCAGGCAATCTGTTCCGGGAGGTCGTGAGGATGCACGAGGACTCGTCGCCCTTCTTCATCGGGCCGCACCGCTTCGACGCGGCCGGGAACGACAGTGCGCCGCTGCTCGACCGCCGGTACGCGCTGGTCCCCGAGGCCGGTGAGCACGTGCTCGGCCAGTACCGGTTACGGGTCGCCGGCTACCTGCTCGGCCCGACCGAGACCGCCCGCCAATGGGCCCTGCCCTATCCGGCGACGGTGACCATCACCGACCGCCGGATGGCGTACGTCTGCACCGGCGCCGAGTTGGTCCTGGTCGCCGGGCGGGACGGCTGGGCCGGCCCCCGACACCGCCGCCTGGGCCGGCTGTCGCGCCTGGCCAGCGGCGAGATCCGCTGGCAGTGGCCGTCCCGGTTGGACCTGCTGCACACGGGTGCGGAGAGCACCGATCCGGCGGGGGACGACGACGCCGAGCTGCTGGTGGTCTGCGACGCGCTGCGCACCATCCGCCAGCCGGCCCTCGCCGTCGGCGGGCCGGCCGCGCCGGTCGCCGAGCTGGGCCGGCAGGTGCGCCGGGCGGTCGCCGGCTACCGCCTGGCGCACCCGGAGCTGATGGACCTCTCCCCGCCGGAGCGGGACGCCCTGTCGGCGCGGGTCACCGCCGCGCCCTGCGCCCGCCGGGTCACCCTGCCGGGCTCGCTGCCGGTCGAGTTTCTCTCCCGGGACGACTACTACCGCCCGCGGGCCGAGCCGGATCCGGTCTGGCCGCTGCGGGCACCGACCGGCCACGGCCCCCGGAAGCACCCCGGCTCCGCCTGCTGATCCGCTGCGCAGCCGGGCTGCGGCTCCACGATCTCGCGACGCTCACCGGCGGGGCGCAGCGCGATCGGCCCGGCGCGGATGCCGCACATGGGGCCATCGGCGGGGCCGGTCCGGCCGGGCGCGGCGCAAGCGGCCGGGCGGCCGGGCGCGGCTCAGGCGGCCGGGGCGGGGCGGGCGCGGGCGCGCAGCCGGCGCAGCATCCGGGCGTCGGTGAAGCCGACGGTCCGGGCGGCGGCCTCCACGGTCGCCCCGTGCCCGATCAGGTGCTCGGCCCGTTCCACCCGCAGCAGTTGCTGGTAGCCCAACGGCGTCAGCCCGGTGAACACGCGGAACAGCCGGGTCAGGGTCCGCTCGGCGACACCGCAGGCGGCGGCCAGGTCGGCCAGCGGCAGCGGCTCGGCGTAGCGCGCGTCGATCAGGTCCTGCGCCCGGTGCACCGCGTCGGACAGGTGCGACCGGTGCCGGAGCATGGCGCTGGCCTGCCGCTCGTCGCCGTTGCGCCGGGCGTACACCACCAGCGAGCGGGCGATCCGGGCGGCCGCTGCCGGCCCGTGCCGGGTGGCCACCAGGTGCAGCGCCACGTCGATCCCGCTGGCGATGCCGGCGGAGGTGACCACCCGGTCGTCCACCACGTAGAGCACGTCGCGCACCACCCGGGCCGCCCGGAACCGCCGCGCGAGGTCGTCCTGCACCTCGTGGTGGGTGGTGCACCGCCGGCCGTCGAGCAGGCCGGCCCGGCCGAGCGCGAGGGCACCCGCGCAGATGCTGGCGACCGTGCCGCCGGCCGCGTGGTGGTCGGCCAGCCGCCGCAGGTCGGCCGGGGCGAGCGGCCCCGCCGGACCGTGCGCCGCCGGCCGCCACCCGGGTACGACCACCAGGTCGTCGCGGTCCAGCTCGGGCCACTCGGTGCCGGCCCGCAGGGACACCCCCTGCACCGTGGGCACCTCGGTGGCCTCGGCGACGTAGTGCAACCGGTAGTCGTACCCGATATCGACGGCGGTGGAGAAGACCTGGGCCGGCCCGGCCAGGTCCAGCAGGTGCAGCTGCGGGACCAGCAGGAAGACGACCCGGGCCACCGGTCAGACCCCGGCCGGGACGGCGTCCGCGGCGGCGCCAGGTCGGGGCGCGGCATGCTGGAGGTGCCGCACGACCTCGGCGACGGTACGGATCGTGGCGAACCGCCCGGCCAGCGCGTACTCGGTCCGGGCGACGATCTCGGCGGTGGACAGGGTGCGCGGGTCGGCGAGGATCTCCTCGACGGTGGCGTCCGCCGGCAGGTCCCGGTGCGGGATCGGGAAGGTGGCCGTCGCGTCGGTCACGAACGTCAGCTCGTAGCCGAGGTCGTGGCCGAGCCGGGCGGTGGTCTCCACGCACTGCTCGGTGCGGATGCCGCAGACGGTCAGCTCGCGCACCCCGGCCAGGGTGAGCAGTTGCTGGAGGTTGGTGGTGGTGAAGGCGTTGTGCGCGGTCTTCACCAGGGTCGGCTCGCCCGGTGCCGGCGCGAGGCCGTCGATCAGCCGGACGTGACCGCTGGCCGGGTCGAACACGCCGCCGCTGCCGGGCTCGGCGTGCAGCACCCAGATCACCAGGTCACCGCGCCGGCGGGCGGCGTCGACCAGCCGGTTCACCTGCCCGACGACGTCGGGCTGCGAGGCGTACGCCCAGATCGGGCGCTGCCGGAAGGACTCCTGGACGTCGATGACGACGAGTGCGGCTCTGCTCATGGACTCGATCCTGGCCGGCGGACGGTCCGACCGGCAGGCACCATCCTGCCCGGGTGCGGAACGATCTGGCCACCCCCGGGTTCGGCTGGCTCGCGTCCCGGCCCGGGTCGTCCGCGGACCGCAGGAGCAGCCCCGGCACCGTCCCGAAGGCGCCGTCCCGCTGGATCAGGAGCGGACCGCTGCGATCAGGAGGTGGCGGTGCGGCGGCCGCCCCGGTCCAGCTCGACGGCCTCCGCCGGGGTCGGCGCGCTCCCGCCCAGGTGCGCCGGCAGCCACCAGGTGTCCGCCGGGCCGGCGGGCCGGTCCGGGTACTCCCGCTGCGCCCGGTCGACCAGGGCGTCCAGGCGGGTCCGCAGCTCGGCGGTCAGGGTGTTGGCGTCCGGATGGGCGGCCGGATCCATCGGCTCGCCGATGATGATGGTGATCGGGGTGTGCCGGCGGGTCAGGTCCTTCGGCCGGCCCTTGGTCCAGAGTCGCTGGGTGCCCCAGAGCGCCACCGGCAGCAGCGGCACACCGGCCTCCTGGGACATCCGGGCGGCCCCGTTCTTGAGCTGCTTGACGGTGAACGACCGGCTGATCGTGGCCTCGGGGAAGACGCCGACCACCTCGCCGCGGCGCAGGGCGCTCACCGCGCTGGCGTACGAGCCGGCGCCGGCGGCGCGGTTCACCGGGATGTGCTTCATGCCCCGCATCAGCGGGCCGGAGACCTTGTGCCGGAAGACGGACTCCTTCGCCATGAAGCGGACCAGCCGGCGGGACTCGTGCGCGCCGTAGCCGCTGAAGATGAAGTCGAGGTAGCTGACGTGGTTGCTGGCCAGCACGGCGCCGCCGGTGCGGGGCACGTGGTGGCTGCCCTCCACCGTCAGGCGCAGGTCGAGGACCCGGAACATCGTCTTGGCGGCGGCGATCACGGGCGGATACACGAGTTCCGGCATCCGCCAACTTTACCCCGCGTAGGTTACGCCACCGTAGGCCCGCCACGGATGCAAGGAGGGGCCCCGGTCAACGCATTCGGTAGAGGAGGGGCCCCTTCTTAACGCCTGCGGGTCGGCGGCGCGGCGTTCTGCCCGGGGCAGAGCGGGAGGGCGGCGGACCGGCCGGGCGGGGAGCATGGGCGGATGGCCGAACGCGCGACGTTGCTATGGATCCACGGCGGCGGATGGCGGGCCCGCGACCACGAGGACGGCGCGGCACTCGCCCCGCTGGGCCTGCGGCTGGTCGCGGCCCGCTACCGGTTCGTCGACGAGGCGCACTGGCCGGCCCAGCTCGACGACGTACGCGCTGCGGCGCGGTCCGCACGGCGGGCCGGCGGCGGACTGCCGCTGCTGGTCGGTGGCGACTCGGCGGGCGCGACGCTCGCCCTGCACCTGGCGCTGCGCGGCGTCGACCGCCCAGGCGACGTGACCGCCGGGCTGGCGTACTGGGGGGCGGTGGATCCGTTGGCCGACGACTGGCGGCGGCTACGCGCGGCCGACGACCCGTGGGCCGGCCTGCTCGGCCACCCGCCGGTCCCGGGTGATCCGGCCACCGTCGACTCCACCGTCACCACCCACCTTGGCGGCGGCACGCCGCTGCTGCTGGTGCACGGCCGCGACGACCGCTCGGTGCCGGTGAGCCAGACGCTGACGCTCACCGAGGCGCTGCTCGCCGCCGGCCACCCCGTACACACCTGGATCACCCATGGCGGGCACGCGCCGGCGCTGAGCCGCCCGGATCTGCTGGCGGTCACCGCCGCCTTCCTCGACACCGTCCTGCCGGTCGGCTGACCGTCCGGCGAACCAGGCTTCCGCGCACCAGGCGCCGGTTACCGTCAGCTCATGCCCGATCTCGCCGCCGTCGTCATCCTCTGTCGCGATCCGTACCTGATCGCGCCGTTCTGGAGCGTGGTCACCGGGCTGCCGGTGGTCGAGCAGGACCAGGGCCGGCTCGCCGACCGGTCGCTCGGGCCGGCCGAGTCGGTGCTGCTGCGCGACCCGCACGGGCAGCGGCCCGACATCTGGATCAGCCGGGCCGACGCCCTGCCGGCACCCGGCCGGATGCACCTGGACCTGGTGGGCGACGCCGAGGAACGGGCGGCCGTGCTGGAGGCGGGCGCGACCGTGGTCCGCGAGCTGCCCGACTGGACCGTGCTGGCCGACCCGGAGGGCAACCAGTTCTGCCTCCACCCCCGGCACGGGTGATTGGCGGGGCCCCCGCCTATACAAAATGCGTTAAGCGGGGGCCCGCCATGCACCTCAGCCGGCGAGGTTGTGCAAATCGAGGCGGCCGCGGGCGAACGCGTCCACCCGGCCCCAGCGGCCCGGGATGTCCAGCACCTCGATCCGCCCCATGCCCACCGGCAGCCGCGGGTCCACCGCGAGGTGCCCCTCGTGCGGCTCCAGGCCGAGCATGGTCCGGATCAGCAGCAGCGGCGTGCCGGTGGACCAGGCCTGCGGGGAGCACGCCGTCGGGTACTCCACCGGAAACTTCGTCAGCTCCCGGTGGTAGCCGCCGAACGCCTCCGGCAGCCGCCCGTGGAAGTACGTCGCCGCGTCCAGGATGCCGTTGGCGATGGTGGCGGCCTCCTCGGCGAAGCCGTACCGGCGCAGCCCCCAGGCGATGAAGGAGTTGTCGAACGGCCAGATCGTGCCGTTGTGGTAGCCGATCGGGTTGTACCGGACCTCCCCCTCGGCGAGGGTACGCACACCCCAGCCGGAGAAGAGCCGCGGCCCGACGAGGTGCCGCGCGACCTGTTCGGCGCGCGCCTCGTCGACTATGCCGCTCCACAGCAGGTGTCCGATGTTCGAGCTGAGCGTGTCCACCTGGCGGCCCTTCGGGTCCAGCGCCAGGGCGTAGTAGCCGCCGTCGGCGACCCACCAGTCCCGGTTGAACCGCTCCTTCAGCTCGGCCGCCTCCCGCTCCAACTTGTCGGCGTACGCCGGGTCGCCCCAGAACTCGCGGGCCATCCGGGCGGCCCGCACCTTCGCGTCGTACGCGTACCCCTGCACCTCACAGGTGGCCCGGGGAAACGGGGGCAGCGTGCCGTCGCGGTACGAGATGGAGTCCCAGGAGTCCTTCCAGCACTGGTTCTCCAGGCCGGTGTCGGTGTTGCGCCGCTCGTACCAGATGTAGCCGTTGCCGACCAGGTCCGCGTACTCGTCCACCCACTTCAGCGCGGCCCGGCACTCCCGCTCCAGCTCCTTGACCAGCGCGACGTCGCCGCTCCACCGCTCGTACTCGTCGAGCAGCACCACGAACAGCGGGGTGGCGTCCACCGATCCGTAGTACGGCGAGTGCGGCTGCTCCTCGAAGGCCGACGTCTCGCCGTAGCGCATCTCGTGCAGGATCCGGCCGGGGTCCTCGTCCCGGAAGTCGTCGAACCGGGTGCCCTGGAGGGCGCCGAGGATCCGCAGTGTGGTCTTGGACAGCTCCGGCGCGAACGGGAGCACCTGCAGGCAGGTGAGGATGCTGTCCCGGCCGAACATGGTCATGAACCAGGGCAGACCCGCCGCGGGTAGCGTCTGGCCGCCGAGCGACAGCGGCGAGAAGCGCAACGCGGCCAGGTCCACCAGGCTGCGCTGGTAGGTGGCCGAGACCTGGCCGTGCTCGCTGTTCACCTTCGGCGCCCGGGCGATCCACTCCTCCAGGTCCTGCTGGAGCGCGAGCCGCTCGGTGCCGTGCGCGCGCAACCCCATCCGCAGGTCCCGGCCGCCCGGTCCGATCGCGAAGGTCTGCACGTCGATGATGCAATCCCACTGCTCGTTCGGCTCCAGGTGGAGGGTGTACGAGAAACCGCCGCGGTCGAACCGGGCCGGCTCGGACGAGGAGATCACCGTCTCCCGCTGGAAGTTCCCCCGCCGGTAGCCCAGCCGCAGCCGGTCGGCCTCCGGCTCGGCGTAGATCTCGCCCTTCTTGTTCAGGATCTCGTCCTTGACCTGGAACAGGTCGGCGAAGTCGGCGCCGGCCTCCATCCGGATCTCCAGGTCGACCGCCTTCTCGTCGTGGTTCAAGATGGTCAACGTCTCCCGGAAGCTGCCGCCCACCGCCCGTTCCCGGATCACCGACAGCTTCGCGTCCACGTAGTGCGTGGCCATGCCGGGCACCAGGAAGAAACGCGCCTCGTAGTACTGGAGGTCGTCGTAGGAGAGGGCGTTGAGCCGCTCCCCGTTGACGGTCAGCACCCAGCGGGACAGGAACCGGGTGTCGATGGAGAAGAGCCCGGTCGGCTCGCTCGGGGTCGCGTCGATGTCGCCGGTGTCCTCGGAGACCACGAAGGTGTTGCCGTCCAGGATCCGGACCGTGTTGGTGTCCCCCATCAGCACATCTCCCTCGCGAACACGCGGCGCGGACCCCGGGAGTCCGGCGGACCGGGAAAGAGCCGTTCGACCTGCAGCACGAGGCGCAGGTCGCCGGAGACGGTCATGTCCCCTCTCAGCAGGGCCGCGATCGGGTTCTCCCCACCGGAGACCAGGGCGTCGAAGAGCCGCGGGTCGGCGCCCACGACCGTGTCGGCCTCCCGGTCCTCCTGGTCGACCCGGAGCTTGCCCCGGTCGATCTCCAGCAGCCAGTGCGTCGTCTGCGCCCCCTGATGGAGGTCGAAACGCAGGGTTCCGGAGGTCTTCGCCAGCAAGGGCTCGTACCTCCGGCGGTCTAGGTCCTCGAAGAACCTGGTTGTCGCGTCCAGCATCGGGGTCCCCTCCTCACCGCCGGTCCGGCTCCGTCCGGTCCCGGTTCGGGTCCCCGCCGGGTACGGCGTCAACCTCGCCCGGTTCGGGTGAGGCGCCGCGCGGCCGGGCGCCGACGGCGGGCAGGCGACGACGCCGGCCCCCGCGCGGGGGCCGGCGTCGTCCGCGGCGGACGTCAGTTGTTGGGCTCGTCGGCGCTGATGTCAGCGAGCACCGACTGCGGCTCCCGCTCGACCGCGAGGTCACCCATCGACACCAGCCCGATCAGCCGCCCGTCGTCCATCACCGGCAACCGGCGTACGGCGTAGGTGCGCATCAGGTCCGCGGCGGCCACCGCGTCGTCGTACTGGCTGACCGTGACCACGTTCTTGCTGGTGATCTGGTTGAGCCGGGTGGCGGCCGGGTCGAAGCCCTCCGCGACGCCCCGGACCGTGATGTCCCGGTCCGTGACGATCCCCACCACGTTGTCGCCGTCGGTCACCACGACGTCCCCGATGGCGCTGTCGCGCATCTCCTGGGCCGCCGCGGTCAGCGTGTCGTTGCCGTCCATCGTCACCAACCGGGTCGTCATGAACTCTCCGACCGTTGTCATGGTGCTCCCCTCTCGGTGTCGGCACCGCCCGTCTACCCGCCGGCCGGGCGGGGGTAACGCGGGGTCAGCGGCGAGCGCGGAATCGCCGCCGCAGGTCGTGGACGCCGTTGCTGGACAGGCCGTAGAACAGCGGCAGCAACAGCAGGACCACCAGCGCGACCGGCACGCTGACCAGCCAACCGACCAGGCCCGCGACGGCGTACGCGACGACGCCGAGCACGGCCCGCAGCCGCTCCACGGCGAAGAACCGGGCGGGTACGTCCGGTTGCAGCAGCTCCTTGTGCCGGCTTCCGCCGCCGGACGGCGCGCTCGCCCCGGCGCGGCCCGGCGTATACCCGCCGGGCGCACGTCCCGTCGGCCCGCGGCGACATAGGGGGTGCGGTCGACCCCGGCTGACCGGCGGGTCAGCCGCGCGGTGGCATGCCGTAGATCCGCTCGACGTGCAGGCGCAGCACCAGCCGCCGCTCGGCCACCATGGCCGCCCGGAAGTCGTCCCAGTCGGGGTGTTCGCCCTGCACCGACCGGTAGAGCCCGACCAGTTCCGCCACCGTCGGGTCGTCCGGCCGCTCGGCCACCGGGGTCAGTTCGGCCCGTGCCTCGGCCACCGCGTACGCCCAGCCGTCGTCGCTGCTGACCTGGAAGCTGGCCCGGGGATCCCGGCGCAGGTTGGCGGTCTTGGCCCGCCCGTCGGTGACCGAGACCCGGATCAGGCTCCGGTCGCGGTCGAACGAGTAGACCACGTTGGAGAGCTGGGGCCGCCCGTCCCGTTTGATGGTGGCCAGCACCCCGAGCCACCTCCCGGCGATGAGCTCGGTCAGGGCCTGCTGGGTCTGCTCGTCCGCCATGGCGTCCTCCGCTGTCGACCGGGTCGGGCTCTCATTCCATCCGATCGCCACCGCCGCGGCACCCCGAACGGCGGGCATCGGCGTGTCGGCCGCGCTGGCGCGCCGAGGCGGGCCCGGGAAAGCCGAACGAGCGTGATACCTCAGAGTCATCAATATGCCTCTGAGGTATCACGCTCGCGAGCCCCACCTGCGGCGGCACGGACACCGGCCCGCCCGCCACCCACCGCGACCGGCGACGGCCGGCCGCGCCGGCTCAGCGCAGTTCGGCCGCCACCAGCTCGGCGATCTGGACCGCGTTCAGCGCCGCGCCCTTGCGCAGGTTGTCGTTCGAGCAGAACAGCGCCAGGCCGTGCTCGACGGTCTCGTCGGCGCGGATCCGGCCCACGTACGTCGGGTCCTGGCCGGCCGCCTCCAGCGGGGTGGGCACGTCGGAGAGGGCCACCCCGGGCGCGCCGTCGAGCAGCTCGCGGGCCCGCTGCGGGGTGATCGGCCGGGCGAACCGGGCGTTGATCTGCAACGAGTGGCCGGTGAAGACGGGCACCCGTACGCAGGTGCCGGAGACCTTCAGCTCGGGCAGCTCCAGGATCTTGCGGCTCTCGTTGCGGAGCTTCTGCTCCTCGTCGGTCTCGAAGGAGCCGTCGTCGACGATCGAGCCGGCCAGCGGCAGCACGTTGAAGGCGATCGGCCGGGCGAAGGAGCGCGGCGCCGGGAACGGCACCGCCGTGCCGTCGTGGGTGAGCGCCGCGGCGTCCTCGGCGACCTTGCGGACCTGCTCGTCCAGCTCGGCGACGCCGGCCAGCCCGGCGCCGGAGACCGCCTGATAGGTGGCGACCACCAGGCTGACCAGGCCGGCCTCGGCGTGCAGCGGGCGCAGCACCGGCATCGCCGCCATGGTGGTGCAGTTCGGGTTGGCGATGATGCCCTTCGGCCGCTCGGCGGCGGCGTGCGGGTTGACCTCGGCGACCACCAGCGGCACCTGCGGATCCATCCGGTACGCGGAGGAGTTGTCGATCACCACCGCGCCGGCCGCGGCGACCCGGGGGGCCAACTCCCGGGACGTGCCCTTACCGGCCGAGAAGAGCACGATGTCCAGCCCGGAGTAGTCGGCGGTGGCCGCGTCCTCGACGGTCACCTCGCCGTCCCGCCAGGGCAGGGTCCGCCCGGCCGACCGGGCCGAGGCGAACAACCGCACCTGCTCCGCCGGGAAGTCCCGCTCCGCCAGCACCTGCCGCATGACGCCACCGACCTGGCCGGTGGCCCCCACAATGCCAATCCTCATGCCCGCGAGGCTACCCAGCCCGCTGGGCCGGCCGGGAACGCTTTCCCACCGCGCGGACGCCCGGCCCGCCCGGCCGGCGGCCGGCCGGGCGGGCGGATGCGCGGCCAGTCAGCCCGGGTGGTCCACCAACTCGCCCAGCCCGGCGGCGGCCAGTTCGTCCCGGATGACGGCCGCGTCACCCTCGATGACCAGGGTCAGCGCGTCCGGGTGCAGGTGCGCCGCGGCGGCCGTCGAGACCAGTTCGGCGTCCGCGGTGAGCAGCGACTCGCGCAGCCGGGCGTGGTAGTCGTCCGGCAGGTCGTGCACGACCAGCGTGGTCAGCGCCGCCGCGATGGCCCGCGGGCTCTGCAGCTCCACCGAGAGCTGGCCGGCCCGCCAGGCGCGGGCCACCGCCACCTCGTCCTCGGTCACCCCGCCCGACTGGGTACGGTTGATCTCGCCGACCGCCTCGACCACCGCCGGTGCGGTCACCGCGGTCTGCACGCCGGACGCGACCACGAACCGGCCGAACCGGCGGGACGCGGCGAAGTCGGCGTGCACGCCGTACGTGTAGCCGCGCACCTCCCGCAGCAGGTGGTTGAGGCGGGAGGTGAACGCGCCGCCGAGCACGGTGGCGGCGAGCA
This sequence comes from Micromonospora sp. NPDC050686, assembly GCF_040654475.1. Classification (NCBI taxonomy): domain Bacteria; kingdom Bacillati; phylum Actinomycetota; class Actinomycetes; order Micromonosporales; family Micromonosporaceae; genus Micromonospora; species Micromonospora sp. NPDC050686. The sequence continues at coordinate 224,266 of NZ_JBFAID010000004.1, read as the reverse complement.
TCATCGGCATGTGGTCCGGGTGGGCCCGGTGCGGGGACGGGTGCCCCAGCCGCAGCGTGGACTGCACCGAGCCGGGCCGGTCCACCAGGATGATCCGCCGGCCGGGGCGGGTCGACACCTCGATCGGGCCGCCGCGCTCGACCGGGCCGCCACCGGTGCCGGCGAACGCCGCCGCCCCCAGCGCGTCCAGGTCGATCCGGTCCAGGTCGCCGGCGACGATCAGGGTGCCCGGCCGGATGAACCACTCGGAGTGGAAGACGGTGACGTCCTCCACGTCCAGGCCGGCCACCGAGTCCGGGTCGCCGTACATCGGGCGGCCCCAGCGGTTCTGGGCGCCGTACAGGTCCGCACGCAGCGCTGCGTCCGCCCGCGGGCCCGGGTTCGCCCAGTCCATCCGCAGCGCGGTCGCCTCGTCGTCGCGGACCCGCCGGACGTCGTCGGGGTCGAGCCGGGGCGTCCGGACCGCCTCGGCGAGCAGCTCGACGGCGGCGGTCAGCCGGTCCACCGGCACCTGGACGCTGACCTGGAAGCTGTCCCAGTCCAGCGCCGTCACCAGCTCGGTGCCGAGCCCCTCCACGGCCAGCGCGTACGCGGTGGCGTCCCGCTGGGCGGTGCCCTCCTCCAGCGCCTTGGCCAGCACCCCGCCGAGGCCCTCCTTGCCGACCGGCTCCCGGCCGGCGCCGGCGTCGAGCAGCAGCAGCGCGACGGCGAGGTTCTGCCCGGGCAGGTGGGCGGCCACGACCTGCCCGCCGGCCACCTGACGGCGGACCACCGACGGGAACCGGTACGGGCGGGCGGCGCCCGGGCCGGGGCAGACGGCGATCAGCGTCATGAGGTCTCCTCCGGCAGGTAGGTCAGGGTCGCCCGGTCGTCGGCGCGCAGCACCTCGGCGGCCGCCTCGGCGACCTGCTCGGCGGTCACCGCGAGCCAGGCCGGCAGCCGCTCGCCCACCTTGGCCGGGTCGCCGAACTGGGTGGCGTACCGGCCGAGGGCGTCGGCGCGACCCTCCACGGTGGCCATCTGTCGCCACCACTGGGTGCTCAGCATGGCTTTGGCCCGGTCCAGCTCGCCGGCGGTGACCGGCACGGTGGCCAGCTCGTCGACCACCTCGGCCAGCCCCGCGGCCAGCCGTTGCCCGCTCACGCCGGGGCGGGCGGTGGCGGTGGCGATCAGCGGCGCCGGGGCGTGCGCCAGGTCCACCCCGTACGCCCCGACGCTGTCCGGCTGGGCGATCCGCTCGCCGTCGGCGAGCCGCTGGTAGAGCCGGCTGCCCCGGCCGTTGCCGAGGATGGTGGCCAGCACGGTGACCACGTCGTAGCCGGGGCTGCCGTACGGGTGGGTGCGGTGGGCCACGTACACCCGGGGCGCGGGCACGTCGGCGGTGACCTGCTCGGCGGCGGGCCGGCCGGTGGCCGGTACGGCCCGGCCGTCCGGGGCGGCGGGGATGTCGTCGCGCCGCGGGATGGCCCCGAAGTACCGCTCGGCCAGCTTGGCCACCTCGGCCGCGTCGGCGTCCCCGGTGACCGTCAGCACCGCGTTGTTCGGCGCGTAGTAGGTCGCGTGGAACGCCTGGAAGGTGGCCAGGTCAGCGGCGTTCAGGTCGGCCATCGAGCCGATGGTCGCGTGATGGTACGGGTGCCCGGGCGGGTAGAGCAGCGGCAGCAGGCGCAGCCAGGCGTCGCCGTACGGGACGTTCTCGTAGCGCTGCCGCCGCTCGTTCTTGACCACGTCCCGCTGGTTGTCCAGCGTCTCCTGGGTCAGCGCGGGGACCAGCCCGCCCATCCGGTCCGCCTCCAGCCAGAGCGCCAGCTCCAGGTGCTCGGCGGGGACCGTCTCGAAGTAGTTGGTGCGGTCCGGGTTGGTGGTGGCGTTGAGCGTGCCGCCGTTGCCCTGGATCAGCTTCATGTGCTCGGTCTTCGCCACGTTCACCGACCCCTCGAACATCAGGTGCTCGAAGAGGTGGGCGAAGCCGGTCTGCCCCCGCGGTTCGTGCCGGGAGCCCACGTCGTACCAGAGGTTGACCGCGACCGCCGGGGCGGTGCGGTCCTCGCTGACCACCACGCGCAGGCCGTTGTCCAGTCGGGTGGTCTCGATGGGCCATGGGTAACCGCTGTCGGGCATGCCCCGACGCTATCCGATCTCCCGGCCGGGGAGGGGACGCGCCGCTGCGGCGTCCGCACCCGCGTCCCGGGTACGGCGGGTCCGCCGGGCCGGCCCGGCGGACCCGCCGGCTCAGTCCGGCGGTTCGATCGGGGGCACCGTCTGATCCGAGGTGCGGTGCTCCAGGACCGTGTCGGGGGCGGCGTTACGGTTGGACTCCCGGATGTCCGACTCGGTGAGGATCGCGTCGGCCTGCGCCTCCGGGTCGTCGCTGCCGACGGCCGCCTCCTCGGGCAGCAGGTGCGCGCGGGACTCCACCCGGTCCTGGTCGTTCTGCTCGTCCGTCATGCCGGGCCTCTTACCCCGTCCGTCCGGCCGGCACTCCGGGGGCTCGGGGGCGTCGCCGCCCCACGGCGGGTTTCCCAGGATCCGGTAGCCCGACGAAGGCGGTGAGCGCCGGCCGGCCGGTCGGGTACGCTGGTCCGCGTGACGCGCTCGTATCGATGGTTTAGGCAGCCGGCTGCGAAGCCGGTGACCTCACCATGAGCTGACGTCACCGCGTTTCGAGCCGGCCGGGCAGGAGCTTCAGCTCCTGCCCTTCTGCGTACGAGCAGCCGGCTCGACCCGGGCACCGGCCCCGGGGCGCGGTCGGCGGAAGGAAGCCCACCGTGACGACCCCGGAGACGGACTCGGTCATCGACCAGCGCATCGACCGCGTCGTGCCGTTGACCACCCCGGCCCTGCTCCACCACGACCTGCCCCTGGACGCCCCGCTCGCCTCGGCCGTGCTGGCCGGGCGCCGCGCGGTCGGCCGGGTGCTGGACCGCGCCGACGACCGCCTGCTGGTGGTGGTCGGCCCGTGCTCGGTGCACGACCCGGCCGCCGCCCTGGAGTACGCCCACCGGCTCCGCGAGGTCGCCGACCGCCTCGCCGACGACCTGCTGGTGGTGATGCGGGTCTACTTCGAGAAGCCGCGCTCGACGGTGGGCTGGAAGGGCCTGATCAACGACCCCCGGCTGGACGGCTCGGGCGACGTCAACACCGGCCTGCGGGTGGCCCGTACGCTCCTGCTCGACGTGCTGCGGCTGGGGCTCCCGGTGGGCTGCGAGTTCCTCGACCCGATCACCCCGCAGTACATCGCCGACACGGTCGCCTGGGGCGCCATCGGCGCGCGGACGGTGGAGAGCCAGGTGCACCGTCAGCTCGCCTCCGGGCTGTCCATGCCGATCGGCATGAAGAACCGCCCGGACGGCAGCATCGCCACCGCCGTGGACGCCATCCGGGCGGCCGGCGTACCGCACGTCTTCCCCGGCATCGACGTCTCCGGCACGCCGGCGATCATGCACACCCGGGGCAACGCCGACGGCCACCTGGTGCTGCGCGGCGGCAACGACGGGCCGAACTACGACGCCGACTCGGTGGCCGGCGCGCTGGCGCTGCTGCGCGCGGCCGGCCTGCCGGAGCGGGTGGTGGTGGACGCCAGCCACGCCAACAGCGGCAAGGACCACCGCCGGCAGCCGCTGGTCGCCGCGGACGTCGCCGCCCAGCTCGCCGCCGGCCAGCGGGGGATCACCGGGATCATGCTGGAGAGCTTCCTCCAGCCCGGCCGGCAGGAGCTCGACCCCACCCGCGAGCTGGAGTACGGCCGCTCGATCACAGACGCCTGCCTCGGCTGGGACACCACCGCACAGGTGCTGGACCACCTGGCCGAGGCGGTCCGGGCCCGCCGCGCCACCCTTCCCGCCCCGGCCCGCCGTGGGGTGGCCCGGGAGGTTTGACCGATTCGGGCCCGGGTAGGTGGGCGGCGTGACCGACGACGCGCCCGTGACGGAGCAGCCGGACACCCGGCCGCTCGACGAACTGCTCGACGACATCTACCACGGCCAGGAGCGGATCAGTCAGGTGGACATCTACCGCCGGGCCGTCGCCGCCGAGCTGCCGGCCGCCCTGCTCACCCGGATCGCCGCGCTCCCCCAGGGCGAGTACGCGGTGGACGAGGCGGCCGACCTGCTCGGCGGGACGGTGGGCTGAGCCCGGTCGCCGCGTCGACGAGCATGACGGGCCCCGGCCCGACCCACCCGGTACGACGGAGAGGACCACCGATGACCGATCGCGACGAGGGGCACGAGCGCCTGACGGCGCTCGGCCAGCCGCCGGAGGGCATGGACACCCTGCCCGAGCCGGACTTCGCCGACGAGCACGACGAGACCGCGGTCGCCGACGACATCATCACCGGGGAGGACCGGGAGGAGCGGGAGCCGGAGGCGCCGCGCGGGTGGGCCGGCGAGAACCACGGCACCACCCCCACCTGACGGGGAGGGCGCGAAGAGAGGGGGCCGGCGGGGCCCCCTCTTCGCGTACCCGGTCACTTCTTTTCGTCGTGCCCGCCCTCCGCGGCCTGCTGGGCGACCGCGTAGCCCATCTGGAGGAAGTCCGAGGCCGCCACCGCGGTCAGCGCGGTGGCCACCAGCCGGGTCAGCCGCGGGGCGAGCACCAGCCCCCCGGTCAGCCCGGTGGCCACCCAGACCGCCAGGCAGAACGGGCAGCTCACCAGCTCACCGAGGGCGTGCCGGGTGGGGCTGCCCTGGTCCCGGACCTGCTCCATCACCTCACCGCTGCCGATCGGGTGGTCGTAGCGGGTGAACGGGGCGCGCAGCGGGCTGGTGATCGCGTCCTTGGAGAGCAGCCGGCTGAGCTTGTGCGTGGCGACGGCGAGCAGCACCACGTCCTGCGTGGTGGGCCGCTCCGGCACCGGCCGCCCGGTCGCCCGGACCAGACCCACCAGCGACGCGGTCACCGTGGCGTAGGTGCCCATCGCCTTCAGGTAGCCCTCCAGCGGGCGCTGCTCGTTCGGGGCGTACGCCTGGCGCAGCCGCGCCACCTTCTGCTTCAGACCAGTCCCGGCCACCCGGCCTCCTCGGATCTCTCGTCAGGGCGCCGGCTCAACCGGCGGTCAGGTTGTCCGCCACCTCGCGGGCGAGGTTGGCCAGGATCTCGTCGGCCAGTCCGTGGTCGGGGCCGGAGAGGTCCAGCCGGACCCGGGCCCCACCGGCGTCGCCCGGCTCGACGTCGATGTCGGCGGACCAGCCGGCGGAGTCGCAGGTCCAGCGGGCCCGCATCTCCTCGGCGTCGACGTCCGCCAGGCGCTGGCTCCCGGTGCGGCGCAGCGGCTCCGGCAGCCAGGCCGCCGCCCGGTCCGGGTCGGTGGCGGTGTTGAACACCACCTCGGGCGGCGCCGACATGCCGCGTTCGGCGTGCGTGCCCATCAGGCGTCCCGCAGCCGGCTCGGGTCGACCTCGCGCCCGGGGTGCCGGGCCAGGTATTCCGTCTCCAGTTCGGCGGTGCGCCGCAGATGGTTGGCGAGCGCCGAGTCGGCCGCGTACCGCAGGGTGTCCAGCCGGGTGCGGTGCAGGCTGTGCATCTCCCGGATCAGGTCCTCGTCGCCCAGTTCCGCCGGGTCCACCCCGAGCAGTTCGGGCTCGATGTCGGCGGTGGCCCGCGAGTCGAGGTGGTCACCGTCCCACTCGGGCATCCGCTGTTCCGGGCTGGCGTCGCCGCCGCGGCGTACTGATTCGGTCATCGTCGCCCCCTGTTCTCGTCCGGGCTGGCGTCTGTACGGATGCCCACGGCGGGTGACACCAAACCCACCGCACTACGACACGGTGTCGGAGACGCCCCGCCCGCCCGGTACCCTCGATGCCATGAAGCGGCTCTGGACACCGGCGTGGATCGCCCGCCACGTGGCCATGGTCGTGCTGGTCGTGGGCTTTCTCGGACTCGGCTGGTGGCAGGTCACCCGGGCCGCCGGGGGCAACGCGCTGAGCTACGGGTACGCGATCGAGTGGCCGGTCTTCGCCGGCTTCGTGGTCTTCGTCTGGTGGCGTGAGGTGCGGCACACGCTCCGCAAGGGCTCGCCCGAGCCGCCGGCCACCCCGGCGCCGCCGGCGGCCGCCGGCTCCGCGCCACCCACCCGCACCCCGGGGGTACGCCGTCCCGTGCGGGTCACCCGCCGGCCGGCGGCTGCCGGCGCCGACGACGGCGACCTCGCCGACTACAACCGCTACCTGTCATGGTTGAACGCCAACCCGGGCGCCCGGCCCGGCGACTATCCCGGCTGAGGCCGGCTTCGGAAGGACGGACGACGGTGGGCGGAGCCCTTACCCGGTACCGCGTGATCGCCTGGATCGTGGGCGTGGCGCTGGTGGTGCTGGTCCTGATCGGCATGCCGCTGAAATACCTCTTCGACAGCCCGACGGTGGTCGCCGTGGTCGGCACCGCCCACGGTTGGCTGTACATGCTCTACCTGGCGGCGACGTTCGACCTGTCCCGCCGGGTGAACTGGCCGCTGCAGCGGATGCTGCTGGTGATGCTGGCCGGCACGGTGCCGTTCGTGTCCTTCTACGCCGAGCGCCGGGTGAGCCGCTGGCTCACCGCCGGGCGGCAGCCGCGCACCCCGGAGCCGGTGGCCGGCTGACCGCCGGCCTCAGCGGTCCGGGCGCCACGGATCGGCGGCGCCGCGCGGGTCCTCCCAGTCGGCGTACCGGATCCCCTCGCGGGCGCGGTCCAACGCCTGGGTCACCTCGTCGAGCTGCCGCGGGTCGTCGGTGCTGAACAGCAGCACCTCGGTGCCCCGGTGCCACCCCCACAGCTCGTACGGCGGCGGCCGCCACCAGTCGCCGGCGAGCCCGAGCAGCACCGGCAGCGCGGCGAACGCGCCCAGGCCGAGGTACGCCCCGGCGGTGAGCCGCTCCAGTCCCCCGGTGAAGCCGAGCAGCACGCCGGCGGCGCCGATCAGGGCGGCGGTGGCGGCGACCACCCGGACCGCCAACCGGTCGTGCGGGCCGCGGTCGGTGCGCAGGTGGGTCAGCTCGGCGACCGGAAAGCTCTGCCGGCAGACGCTGAACCGCTCGACGGTGACCACGATGCCCGGGCGCGCGTAGATCAGCCGGCTCGGGCCTGGCGTGCCCCGGCCCCGGTGGGCGCGGTGACTGGTCTGCACGGTGGACCTCCCCCCACGGTGCGGTGACGCCCGGCCGGAGGTCACCGTCGGCCACCAGCGTGGTGTCCCCCCGACGGCGGTCCGGCCCGGTGGCTCCATTCTCGTGCCGGCCCGCACCCGCCGGCCCCTCGATTGCCGGGGCGGTGGCCGCCGAGCGGCGAGCGGCCCGCCGGATATCAGCGGCGCATTTCATGTTTTATCCGCCCTGAGCACGGCGCTCGATGCGACATCCGCCGACAACGACCAATCCGGCCGATCCGTACGAGCCGGGCGGCTGGCCTTCCGCGCCCCGCGAGCACCGGCACCGAGCGTGTTTCACGTTCGTCACACCTGCGGCGTTATGCAACTTTCGCCCCTGCTTCCCCTGCGGGTCGCTCCTGTCCCGAGTTACGGTGAGCGAGCCGGACCGGTCCACAGCCCCCACCCGGGAGGCCCCGGGGCGGTGCCGCCGGGGCGTCAGCAGCTCTCCGACGGCGGTTGGGAGAGGAGCCTTCCGCTCTTGTCGTCCCTACGGATCCTGCTGCGCACCATCGCGGTCGCCGGCCTCGCGGCCGCGCTGATCGCACCGGCGTCGGCCGTCCGGGCCGAGCCGACCCCCGCCGAACTGACGGCGCGGATCGAGGAGTCATCCACCCGGTTGGAGCGGGTGGTCGAGTCGTACAACGCGCTCAACGAGCGGATGAAGGCCAACCGGGCCACCGCCGCCACCATCCAGACCCGGCTCGGGCCGCTGGCGGCGCAGGCCGAACGCAGCCGCGCGGACGTGGCCGAGCTGGCCGTCAACGCGTACAAGACCGGTGGCCTGCGCGACGTCGAGGCGCTGCTCGAGCCGGGCAGGTCCGGCACGCTGGCCGACCGGCTCAGCGTGGTCGACCGGCTGACCCGGCAGCGCCAGGAGCGGATCGCCGGCTACACCGCGAACCAGCGGCGCCTGCTGGCCGAGAAGAATCAGTTGGAGCACACGCTGGCCCAGCAGGCCACCCAGGCCCGCACGCTGACCGCCACCAGGCAGAAGATCGAGAAGGACCTGGCCGACCTCTACGAGCTGCGCCGCGAGGCGTACGGCCGGGCGACGGAGGCGCCCGAGCCGGCCCCGGAGCCGCCACCGGTCAAGTCCGAGCGGACCGTCAAGGCCACGTCGGCGCCCGCCGTCAGCGGCGACGCCGGCACCGCGGTGCGGTACGCGTACGGCGCGATCGGCAAGCCGTACAGGTGGGGGGCCGACGGTCCCGACGGGTACGACTGCTCCGGCCTCACCCTCGCCGCCTGGCGGGCCGCGGGCAGGTCCCTGCCGCACAACGCCGCCATGCAGTGGCGGAAGGTCAGCCACATCGGACGCGGCGACCTGCGCCCGGGCGACCTGGTCTTCTACTCGGGCCTCGGGCACGTCGCGCTCTACGTCGGCGGTGGACAGGTGATCGACGCGCCGAGCGCCGGCCGCAACGTACGCAAGCGGTCGATGGACATGTCGACCCCGTACGGCTACGGCCGGGTCGGCTGACGCCCCGGACACGGCGAACGGCCGGCGCCCCCGGGAAGGGGACGCCGGCCGTGTCGGGTCTCGGTCGAAGCGCCGGGCGGTCAGGCCGCCTGGAGCCCCTCGGCCCGGGCCAGCTCGCGGAGCCGGCCGAGGGCCTGGATCTCCAGCTGGCGGATCCGCTCCCGGGAGAGCGAGAAGCGCGACGCGACCTCGGTCAGCGAGTGCTCCCGCCCGTCCTCCAGGCCGTAGCGGGCCCGCATGATGCCGGCGGACCGGTCGTCGAGGTGGTTGAGCAGTCCCTCGATCCGCTGCCGCTCCAGCCCGGTGAGGACGATCTCCTCCGGCGACGGGGCGTCGCTGTCGGCCACCAGGTCACCCAGCTTGGTGTCGCCGTCGTCGCCGACCGGGGTGTCCAGCGACACCGTGTCCTGCGACCAGCGGACCAGCTCGTTGACCCGCTCGACGGTCACCCCGAGCGCCGCCGCGATCTGCTCCGGCTCCGGGTCGCTGCCCAGCTCACGAGTGAGCTGCCGGGCCACGTTGCGCATCCGGTTGACGTCCTCGACCAGGTGCACCGGGAGCCGCACGGTGCGCTCCTGCTGGGCGATCGCCCGGCTGATCGCCTGGCGGATCCACCAGGTGGCGTAGGTGGAGAACTTGTAGCCCCGCTCGTAGTCGAACTTCTCGACCGCCCGGACCAGGCCGGTGTTCCCCTCCTGGATGAGGTCGAGCATGGGCATGCCCGAGCGCACGTAGCGGCGGGCGATGGACACGACCAGTCGCAGGTTGGCCCGGATGAAGAGATCCTTCGCCCGCTCGCCCTCGACGACCAGCCGCTCCAGGTCCTCCCGGTCGACGCCGGCCGGCACGCGGTCCTGGCCGAGCAGGTGCTCGGCGTAGAGGCCGGCCTCGATCGCCTTGGAGAGATCGACCTCCCGGGCGGCGTCCAGCAGCGGCGTCCGGGAGATCTCGTGCAGGTAGACGCCGACCAGGTCCCGCTCCTCGGCGACCTCGTCGGTACGCATGCCGATGTTCTTGTCCACGATTGCCACGGTCCCCTCGCTCGCGCCGGTTGCCCGGTTCCTTGCCATCCCCACGTCCGTCAGCTCCCTCCCGCGCCGTCCGCAGTGCCCCCCGGTGCTGACCTGACACCTGCACAACAGATGGGACGTGTCGGGGATTCCATGTGCTGGATCGAAAGTGTCACGAATGCCTGAGTACTAGCTGGGAGCACGGTCCACGTTTGCTGTCAGCGCCGTTGCCTCATGTGCCGCCCGACCTGGGACGAAGAGGCGAATCGAGCGCTCGTTACCGCCATCTACGCGCCGGTGGGCCGGCCGGTTCATTCATGGGGAGACGATTACCCCCACGCTTGTCGAACAATCCGGGGCGTGCGCCAAGTCCCATCGACGAGGTGTTCCGCGTCTCACCCGCCGGCGGGCGGCGCGCCGAGGGCCTCGGTCAGGAGGCGAGCAGGTCGAGGGCGCCGCGTACCTGGTCGGCGGAGCGGGCCAGCGCGGCCCGCGCGGCCGGGATCTCGACCCCGGAAACCAGGGAGACCAGCGCGGTCTTCAGGTCGCCGTCGGCCTCGTTCAGGGCGCGTCGGCAGAGATCCTCCGGGCAGTCGGTCGCCTCCACCAGAATGGAGATCATCCGGCCTCGGAGCTTGGCGTTGGTCGCCACCATGTCGATCATCAGGTTCGAGTAGACCCGGCCGAGCCGGACCATCACCGCGGTGGAGAACATGTTCAGCACCAGCTTCTGCGCGGTGCCCGCCTTCATCCGGGTCGACCCCGTGACCACCTCCGGCCCGGTGTCCACGCCGATGAACACGTCGACCGAGGATGCGGCCGGCGCGTCCGGATTGGCGCAGATCAGGGCGGTCGCGGCCCCCTGGGACCCGGCGGCGGCAAGGGCGCCCAGTACGTACGGGGTGCGCCCGCTGGCGGCCAGTCCCACCACCACGTCACCCGGGCGGACGCACTCGGCGACCTGCGCCGCGCCGCCCTGGGCGTCGTCCTCGGCGTCCTCCACCGCCCGCCAGATCGCGTCCGGGCCGCCCGCCAGATGGGCGCAGAACCAGTGCCGGGGCGAGTTGAAGGTCGGCACGAGTTCGGCCGCGTCCAGCACCCCGAGCCGGCCGGACGTGCCGGCGCCGAAGTAGTGCACCCGTCGCCCGTCGCGCAGCGCCGTCGCCGCCAGGTCCACCAGCGCCGCGATCTCGTCGAGCACCCCGGCGACCGCGGCGGGCACCAGCCGGTCCGCGTCGTTGATCACGGTGAGGACGTCCCGGGTCGACATCAGGTCGAGGTCGGCGCTGAGCGGGTTACGGCGTTCGGTGGGCGCGCCCACCCGGACCACCGGGCGGACCGGCAGCGGGGCGGCGATCTCGTCCCGCCCGACCCGGCCGGCGGTCACCCGCGCCTCCGTCCGGAACCCACCCGGTGCGACTGGACCGCCTCGGCGGTCGCCTCGAGCGCCTTGCGGGCCCGCGCCCGGTTCCGGGCGGCCACCCCGACGAAGAGGCAGTCCACGACGGTCAGCTGGGCCAGCCGGCTGGCCATCGCCCCCGAGCGGTAGGTGGTCTCCCGGGCCGCCGTGGTGAGCACGAAGTCGACCACGTCGGTGATCGGCGAGCGGGGGAAGTTGGTCAGCGCCACGGTGGTCGCCCCCCGCGCCCGGGCCTGCTCCAGCACCTCGATCACGTCGCTGGTGGTGCCGGTGTGCGAGATGCCGACCGCGACGTCGCCCCGGCCGAGCAGGGCGGCGGAGGTCAGCGCCGTGTGCACGTCCGGGAAGTAGAACGCGGTCCGGCCGATCCGGTGCAGCTTCTGCTGGAAGTCCGAGGCGACGAAGCCGCTGGCGCCGGCGCCGTACACGTCGATCCGGCCGGCGCCGACGATCGCCTCCACCACCTGCTCGCAGACGGCGGGGTCGAGTTGCTCGGCGGTTTCCTCGACCGCCCGGGCGTCGTTGAACGCGATGGTGGCGATGATCTGGGCCAGGTCCGCGCCGGGCGGGATGTCGCCGCCGACCACCCGGGCGTCCGTCGGTTCGACCCGGCGGGCCGCCTCCGCCGCGAGGCGGATCCGCAGCTGCGGGTAGCCGTCCATGCCGACCGACCGGCAGAACCGGATGACGGTGGCCTCCGAGGTCTCGGCGGCGGTGGCGAGGTCGGTGATCGTACGCCGCGCGGCGTCGGCCGGATCCGCGACGACCAGGCGGGCCACCCGCTGCTCTGCGGGGGACAGTGACGGGAGCAGGCCGCTGATGTGGACGATCAGTCCACCGGGCTCCTGACTCGCGGAAATCTTCGGACTCTTCGCCACGGATGAAACTTACTTTCACGAGCGGCGACCGTCAACCACGACTGGGCTTTTCCGACAAAAGTACGCCTAGCCGTGGCGGACCCGCGCAGAGCATCCCACCGGCAGGCGACCCCCGCCTCCCCCGGTCCGGTCGACCCCGCCTCCCGCCCGGCTGCCGTTCCCGGTCCGGCCAGCCGCTCCGCCCCCGCGCCGCCGGCCCATGCCGGCGGCCGCGCACCCGCCGATCCATCGGTTGAGCGGGGCCCCTGCTATACCGGAGGCGTCAACCGGGGGCCCTTCCTTGCGGGTGGGCCGAGGAGGGAGTGGGCGATGGCCGAGCGCAGCGTGCTGGTGACCGGTGGGACGGGCGGGCTGGGCGGGGCGGTGACCGCGGATTTCCTGGCCGCGGGCTGGCGGGTGGTCGTACCGTCGCGGACCGACCGGCCCACGGCGGCCGGCGGACCGGTCCGGGTGACCGCGGACGTCACCGATCCGGCCGGCGCGGCGCACGCGGTCGAGGTGGCCGCCGCCGACCGGGCCGCCCCGCTGCGGGCGGTGGTGAACCTGGTCGGCGGGTACGCCAGCGGCGGGCTGGTGCACGAGACCCCGATCGAGGAGTTCGACCGGCTGCTCGCCGTCAACCTGCGCCCCACGTACCTGGTCACCCGGGCCGCCCTGCCGCACCTGGTCGAGGCCGGGGGCGGATCGGTGGTCTGCGTCTCGGCGCGGGCGGCCCTGGCACCGTTTCCCGGCGCCGCCGGCTACGTCACCGCCAAGGCGGCGGTGCTGGCGTTCGCCAACGCGGTGGCCGTCGAGTACCGGTCGGCCGGGGTGCGCTGCAACACCGTCCTGCCCAGCGTGATCGACACTCCGGCCAACCGGGCCGCGCAGCCGGCGGCCGATCACGGGCGCTGGGTGCCCCCGGCGGAGATCGCCTCGGTGATCCGGTTCCTCGCCTCGAACGATTCCGCGCCGACCAGCGGCGCCGCCGTGCCGGTCCACGGCCGGGCCTGAGCCGGGCCGCCGTCCCTACGGTTGGGCCTGCGCCGGCGCGGCCACGCCGAGCGGCGGCAACGGCGGCGCGACCGGGTCGGCCGGTACGGCCGGCCCGGCCTCGCCCGCGGGCCGCGACGTCCGGGTGTTCTCCGGCAGCCAGCCGGCCAGGTGGGCCCGGATCCGCCGGGTGACCTCCTCGGGCGGGGCGCCGGCGTCGACCACCACGAACGACGGGTACTCCGGCAGCGTCCGGTACGCGGTGGCCGCGGCGGTCAGGTAGTCCATCGCCTCGTGGTCGGTGCCGCGTCGCTCGATCCGCCGGTACGCCTCGGCCGGGTCGACGGCCAGCAGGAAGGTGACCTGCGGCGGCGGGAAGAGCCGGTAGCCGGCCCGGGCCAGCCGCTCCCACCGCTGGCCGCCGTGCGCCCGCATGCTGACGTACTGGCAGGCGGCGTAGCGGTCCATCACCGCCGTCCGGCCGGTCACCAGGCAGCTCAGCAGCGCCGCCGCGATCGCCAGCCAGCGCAGCACCGACTCGACGGCGAGCAGCCCGCCGCGCCCGACCAGGCGCTGTGCGTCCGGCCGGCCGAGCCGCCGCGCCACCCGGCCCAGCCAGCGGCGTCCGCCGGCGTTGCGGTGGTAGGTGGCCGGACGCCCGCCGGCGGTGAGCGCGTCGGCGAGCCGGTGCGCCTGGGTGGTCTTGCCCGAGCCGTCGATCCCGATCAGGGCGATGCTGCGCAATCGGGGCCGGCGACGCCGACCCCGCACGGTTGCTGACACCTTCACCAGGTTATCGGAACGGCGCACCTCCGGGCCGTTTTGTCCCCTTCCGCGAAGTCCGCCACGTGGCCAGGTGTGGACGACCCGAATGCCGGGTACGCAAACCCGATCCGACCGCCTGTCCCACCACCATGACCGACGGGAGACGCAGATGGCCGAGCGCGGGGACGAGAGCCTGCTGCACACGCTCAAACGAGTCGCCGCCGTGCTCAAGCAGTCGGACATCCCGTTCGCGCTCGGCGGCAGCTTCGCGGTGTACGCCCACGGTGGGCACTCCAGCGAGCACGACGTGGACTTCCTGATCCGCGAGGAGGACGTCGAACGGGCCCTGGAGGAGTTGGTCGCGGCCGGCTTCACCGCCGAGCGCCCGCCCGAGGACTGGCTGGTCAAGGTCTACGACGAGGGCCGGATGGTGGACCTGATCCACCGGCCGATCGAAACCCCGGTGACCGAGGAGACCTTCACCGACACCATCGTCCGGCCGGTCGACGCGATCCACATGCCGGTGCTCTCGGCCACCCAGCTGATGGTGCACAAGCTGCTCAGCTTCTCCCAGCACTACTGCGACTTCGCCCGGGCCCTTCCGCTGGCCCGTTCGCTGCGGGAACAGATCGACTGGGAACGGGTACGGAAGGAGACGCAGCACTCGCCGTACGCCGAGGCGTTCCTGGTGCTGCTCGACCGACTGGACGTGGTGCCGGGCTCCGGCACGCCCGGAGGAAGGGAGACGGTGTGACCGAGCGGCAGAACGGCGGCGCCGAATCAGCCGACGAGTACGTCGAGGCGGAGATCCACCGGATGCTGGCGGAGGACCCGGCCGTCGCCGAGCAGGGCATCACTGTGGTCCGCCGGGAACGCGGCCTGGTGCTGTACGGCGAGGTGGAGAGCCCGCACCGGCGGGAGGAGATCCTGCGCCGGGTGGCCGAGCGGTTCCCGGACGTGCCGATCACCAGTGACATCGGGGTGATCCGCACCCAGGCGCCCACCCAGGTCGAGGAACTGCCGTAAGGAGGTCACCAGGATGATCCGCATCGCCGCCGTCGGCGACGTGCACGTGGACCAGGACGTGGTCGGGCGGTTCCGGCCGGCCCTGGAGGAGCTGCCGGACTGCGCCGACGTGCTGCTGCTCGCCGGCGACCTGACCCGGCACGGCACCGAATCCGAGGCGCGCTGCGTGGCCCAGGAGTTCGGCGACCTCGGGGTGCCGGTGATCACCGTGCTCGGCAACCACGACCACCAGTGCGACCAGGTGCCGCAGGTGGTGAAGGTGCTCTCCGACGCCGGCATCACCGTCCTGGAGGGGGACGGGATGGTGGTGGAGTGCCCTGGTGGCCGGCTCGGCGTGGCCGGGGTGAAGGGCTTCGGCGGCGGGTTCGCCGGCCGCTGCGCCAGCGACTTCGGGGAGCCGGAGATGAAGGCGTTCGTGCGGACCACCAACGAGAGCGCCGAGACGCTCGGCAACGCGCTGCGCGGGCTCGACTGCGACCTGCTGGTCGCGCTCACCCACTACTCCCCGGTGCCGGACACGCTGGCCGGGGAGCCGCTGGAGATCTACCCGTTCCTGGGCAGCTACCAGTTGGGGCAGGCGATCGACTCGGCGCCCACCTCGCTGGCCCTGCACGGGCACGCCCACCACGGCACCGAGCGGGGCACCACGCCGGGCGGCGTACGGGTGCGCAACGTCGCCCACCCGGTCATCAAGCAGGCCTACAGCATCTTCCACCTGGGAGATCAACTGGACTGAGCATCAGGTTTCCGAGTTCGGACACCCGGGTACTCAGCGACCATGGAGCTGATTCTCTGGATTCTCGCAGTCGTACTGGTCGTGGCCGGCATCCTGGCGCTGTTCCGTCGGCAGATCCTGTGGGGCATCGTCCTCATCGTCGTCGGTCTGCTCGTCGGCCCCGGCGGGGTCAGCATCTTCACCTGATCCCCCTCTACCCCTACCACCTCTCGACCCACCGGGGTCGTCGGGCCCGGAGCCTCGTCCTCCCAGACAGGAGCTTCCGGACCCGACGACCCCGGTGCCGTGTCGCAGGCGGCCGGCAGGGGTTTGCCCGCCTTCCAATCGGCAAGGCCTCGACCATGGAGACGTCGGAACGTGCGCGCGGGCGCAGGACCGGGGCCCGGAGGTGGTGGGCGCTGCTCGGGTTCGGCGCGGCGGTGTTCGCCGCCGCGGCCGTGGGCGGGCTGGGCGTACGGGGCACCTCGGCCGAGTACAAGGCCCTGGAGCGGCCGGCCTGGGCACCGCCGGACTGGCTGTTCGGCCCGGTCTGGACCGTGCTCTACCTCCTGATCGCCGTCGCCGGCTGGCTGGTCTGGCAGCGGGTCGGCTTCGGGCCCGCGCTCTGGGCCTGGGCGGCCCAACTCGTGCTCAACGCCGGCTGGACCCCGCTCTTCTTCGGCGCCGGCCAGTACGGCCTGGCGTTCGCCGAGGTCGTGGTGCTGTGGCTGGCGATCGGGCTGACGGTGGCGCTGTTCTGGCGGGTGTCCCGGCCGGCCACCCTGTTGATGCTTCCCTACTGGGCCTGGGTCACCTTCGCGGCGGCGCTGAACTTCGCCGTCTGGCGCCTCAACGGCTGACCGGCGCCGGGCCACCGGCCGTCGCCGAGCGGGTGGCCCGACCGGATCAACAGCGCGGCACGTTGGGGATGTACCCGTCGTACCCGGTGTAGACGTACGCGTCGGAGATGTACCGCCCGGTGCCGATCCGGTCCCAGATGCTGCTGGTGCCGTACGTGCCGGTGACGGTGGTGCCGGAGGTCTGGCAGTAGATGGTCACCTTGGCGCCGTCGGCGACCGAGCCGACCGGGGCGTAGCCGGTGCCCGGACCGGACCGGACGGTCAGGTCGGCGCCGGCGGTGTTCACCGTGCCGGTGGCGGTGCCTGCGCAGTTGTTGTCGCTGGTGTAGGTCTTCGTGCCCCAGTAGAGCGCGAGCGTGCCGTTGAACCGCACCTGGATGTCGTTGCCGTTGAGCCGCTGCTCGTAGTGCAGGTGCGGGCCGGTCGAGCCGCCGGTGCTGCCGACCCAGCCGATCACCCTGCCGTAGCCGACGCTCTGGCCGACGGAGACGTTGAAGCCGTTGAGGTGCGCGTAGTAGGTGGTGTAGCCGCCGCCGTGGTCGATCCGGACGTACTTGCCGTAGCTGGTGCCGCCGAGGTCGGTGACCCGGTCGACGGTGCCGGGTGCGCTGGCCACCACCGGGTCGCCGAGGTCGTCGGTTCGGTTGAAGTCCACCGCGTACGCCGGGCTGTGGTCGCTGCGGGTCTGCCCGGACCAGGACTGCCCGCACGGGAACGGCACCTTGAAGGCCGGCGCAGCCAGCGCCGGCCCCGCCGGCACCAGCAACGATCCGGCGACGAGCAGGGCCGCCGCGGCCAGGCTCGACCAACGTCCACGCATCCGACACCTCCAATGTCGAGATTCTTCAATACGTATGCCACAGCGTGACAGAAACCTGCATCGATGAAAAGGCGCGCCGGCCCACACCCTGCGTGGGAGCGCATCCACGGCCGGTGAGCGGTTACTGGATTGTTACCGGGCCGTGTCCGGCAGGGGGTGGACCCAACCACATGCAAGCGCTTACATGTGAGGATCACCCATCGGACCGGCGCTCGGGTCCTCCGACCTGCGACCGCGCCGGCAAGGAAGGAGAACGGCATGGCGTTTGCCAGATCACGCCAGGCTCTCGCGATCGCCGGCGTGCTCGGACTGGCGCTCGGCGCCACCGCCTGCGGCACGGGCAACGACAAGGGCAGCGACAAAACGGGCTCCGCCGAGTGCTCGCAATACGAGAAGTACAAGGGCAACGACGGCAAGAAGGTCACCATCTACTCGTCCATCCGGGAGATCGAGGCCGACCGCCTCGACCAGTCCTGGAAGGAGTTCGAGGACTGCACCGGCATCAACATCGACCACGAGGGCTCGGCCGAGTTCGAGGCCCAGCTCCCCGTCCGAGTTGACGGCGGCAACGCCCCCGATATCGCCTTCATCCCGCAGCCGGGCCTGCTCAAGCGGTTCGCCGACGCCGGCAAGCTGAAGGAGGCCGGCGCCGACACCAAGGCCATGGCCGAGCAGAACTACTCCCCCGACTGGCTGAAGTACAGCACCGTCGACGGCAAGTTCTACGGCGCCCCGCTGGGCTCCAACGTCAAGTCGTTCGTCTGGTACTCCCCCAAGACGTTCCAGGAGAAGGGCTGGAAGGTCCCCGAGACCTGGGACGACCTGATCAAGCTCAGCGACGAGATCGCGGGCTCCGGCACCAAGCCGTGGTGCGCCGGCATCGAGTCCGGTGACGCCACCGGCTGGCCGGCCACCGACTGGATCGAGGACGTGCTGCTGCGCACGGCCGGTCCCGAGGTCTACGACCAGTGGACCACCCACGGCATCCCGTTCAACGACCCGAAGGTCGCCGAGGCGGTCGACCGGGCCGGCACCATCCTCAAGAACGAGAAGTACGTCAACGGCGGCTTCGGCGGCGTGAAGAGCATCGCCACCACCTCCTTCCAGGAGGCCGGCACGCCGATCACCACCGGCAAGTGCGCCCTGCACCGCCAGGCGTCCTTCTACGCCAACCAGTGGCCGGAGGGCACCAAGGTGGCCGAGGACGGCGACGTCTTCGCGTTCTACTTCCCGGCCATCGACCCGGCCCAGGGCAAGCCGGTGCTCGGCGGCGGCGAGTTCGTCGCGGCCTTCGCCGACCGTCCCGAGGTCCAGGCGGTGCAGACCTACCTGGCCTCCGGCGAGTACGCCAACAGCCGCGCCAAGATCGGCGACTGGGTGTCGGCGAACAAGAAGCTCGACCTGAACAACGTCCCCAACCCGGTGGACAAGCTCTCCGTGGGCATCCTCCAGGACCCGAAGACCGTCTTCCGGTTCGACGGTTCGGACCTGATGCCGGCCGCGGTCGGCGCGGGCACCTTCTGGAAGGGCATGGTCGACTGGATCAACGGCAAGGACACCGCCACCGTGCTCCAGGGCATCGAGAGCAGCTGGCCGAAGTGATCTGACGGCGTGGCCCGGTCCGCTCCGGCGGGCCGGGCCACCCTCGATCTCGGACCCAAGGAGGGTCGATGGAGTTCGACTGGGCTGGGGAGACGCCGAAGTTCCTCATGCTGATGTACGGGCTGATCGCCTTCGTCGCGGTGGTGGGCGGTCTGCTCCTGCTCCTCGACGTGGTGCCGGCCTGGTTCGCCCGCCGCCAGGAGGCGCAACTGGTCGCCGCCTCGACGAGCGGCACGCCGCTGCCCCGCCGGCGCAAGCCCCGGGAGGGGCTGTTCGCCCTGTTCTTCCTGCTGCCGACGCTGCTGCTGCTCATGATCGGGCTGGTCGTGCCGGCGATCCGGACCACGCTGCTGTCGGTCATGAACCGCGACGGCAGCAGCTGGGTGGGCCTGGACAACTACGGGTGGATGTTCTCCGAGGACTCGATCATCCAGGTGCTCACCAACACCCTGACCTGGGTGATCCTGGTCCCGCTGGTGGCCACCGCGTTCGGTCTCATCTACGCGGTGCTGGTGGACAAGGCCCGGTTCGAGGCGGTGGCCAAGTCCCTGATCTTCCTGCCGATGGCGATCTCCTTCGTCGGCGCCGCCATCATCTGGAAGTTCGTCTACGCCTACCGGGGCGAGGGTGACCAGATCGGCCTGCTCAACCAGATCGCAGTCAGCCTGGGCGGGCAACCGAAGCAGTGGCTGCTCGAGTCGCCGCTGAACACCTTCCTGCTCATCGTGATCATGATCTGGATCCAGGCCGGCTTCGCCATGGTCGTGCTCTCCGCCGCGATCAAGGCCATCCCGGCGGACATCATCGAGGCGGCCCGGCTGGACGGGACCACCCCGTGGCAGATGTTCTGGCGGATCACCATGCCGAGCATCCGCCCGGCGCTGATCGTGGTGGTGGTGACGCTGTCCATCGCCACCCTCAAGGTCTTCGACATCGTCCGCACCGCCACCAACGGCAACTACGACACCAGTGTGATCGCCAACGAGATGTACAACCAGGCGTTCCGGTACCAGGAGACCGGGCGGGGCTCCGCCCTGGCGGTCTTCCTGTTCGTCCTGGTCCTACCTCTGGTGATCTTCCAGATCCGCAACCTGCGTCAGCAGCGGGAGGGCTGAGATGACCACCGCCACGCCCACCGTCGGAGTCGGCGCACAGGCCGCCGGGAAGCCCACCCGGGCCGGCCGGGTCCGCAAGCGGCTGAACAGCCGCACCGCGACCCTCGTCTCGATCGTGATCGCGCTGCTCTGGACGGTGCCGACCTTCGGCCTGTTCGTCTCCTCGTTCCGGCCCGAGGACCAGATCAAGACCACCGGCTGGTGGACGTTCTTCCGCGACCCGCAGTTCACCCTGGAGAACTACCAGCAGGTGCTCTTCAGCGGTTCCTCGTCGGGACGGCTGGCCAGCTACTTCATCAACTCGCTGGCCATCACCATCCCGTCGGTGCTCTTCCCGCTGGCCTTCGCCGCGCTCGCCGCGTACGCGCTGGCCTGGATCAACTTCCGGGGCCGGGACTGGGTCTACATCGGCATCTTCGCGCTGCAGATCGTGCCGCTGCAGATGGCGCTGGTGCCGCTGCTGCGGTTCTTCTCCACCGGGGTCACCGTCGGTGGGGTCCAGCTGCTCCCCGCCTGGGACCTGGTCGACGAGCAGAAGTTCGCCCAGGTGTGGTTCGCGCACACCTGCTTCGCGCTGCCGTTCGCGGTGTACCTGCTGCACAACTTCGTCTCGCAGCTGCCCAGCGACCTGATGGAGGCGGCCCGGGTCGACGGGGCCACCCACCCGAAGATCTTCCGCACCATCGTGCTGCCGCTGATCACCCCGGCGCTGGCGGCCATCGGCATCTTCCAGTTCCTCTGGGTCTGGAACGACCTGCTGGTGGCGCTGATCTTCGCCGGCGGTGGCAACGAGACCGCCCCGCTGACCGTCCGGCTCGCCGAGCTGGCCGGCACCCGGGGCAACGAGTGGCAACGGTTGACGGCGGGCGCCTTCGTCTCGATCGTCGTACCGCTGATCGTGTTCCTGTCCCTGCAGCGCTACTTCGTCCGCGGCCTGCTCGCCGGCAGCGTCAAGGGCTGAACCACGCACCGCCGCCGCCCGGCTCCCGGGCGGCGGCGGGGTTGGCTCGGAAACAGGGTGCCGTGACGAAGATTGACGACGTCGCGCGGCTGGCCGGGGTGTCGACCGCCACGGTCTCGCGGGCCCTGCGCGGGCTGCCGACCGTCTCGGCCGCGACGCGCCGCCGGGTGCTCGCCGCCGCCGAACAACTCCAGTACGCGGTCTCGCCCAGCGCGTCGCGCCTGGCCGGCGGCCGGACCGGGACCGTGGCGGTCATCGTTCCCCGGATCACCCGGTGGTTCTTCAGCACCGTCGTCGAGGCGGTCGAGGAGTTCCTCCACCAGTCCGGTTACGACCTGCTGCTGCACAACCTCGGCGGGCGGGAGCAGACCCGGCAGCGGGTGCTGCGTACCGCGAACCTGCACAAGCGGGTCGACGCGGTGATGCTGGTGGCCACCCCGCTGCGGCCGGCCGACCGGTCCGCGCTGGCCGCCCTCGAGCTGCCCGGGGTGACGGTCAGCTCCGGCACCGACGTACCCGGCTGGCCGTGCGTCCGGATCGACGACGTCGCCGCCGCCCGCGCCGCCACCCGACACCTGCTCGACCTGGGGCACCGGCGGATCGCGCACATCTCCGGGGACCCGGACGACGAACTCGCCTTCACCGCCCACCTGGACCGGCGCCGCGGCTACCGGGAGGAGCTGCGGGCGGCGGGCCTCCCGGCCGACCCCGGCCTCGACGTGGAGTCGATGTTCAGCATCGACGGCGGCCACCGCGCCACAGTGCAGCTGCTGGCCCGGGGCGAGCCGCCCACCGCCATCTTCGCCGCCTGCGACGAGATGGCGATGGGGGCACTGACCGCGCTGCGCGAGGCCGGGCTGCGGGTGCCGCAGGACGTCAGCGTGATCGGCATCGACGACCACGACCTGTCCGCGGTGCTCGGGCTGAGCACCATCGCGCAGCCCGCCGCGGAGCAGGGACTGCTCGCCGCCCGGCTGCTGCTCGACCCGTTGGGCGGCCGGGACGTCGAGCCGTACGCCGGGCCGGCCCCCCGCCCCCGCGGCGGCGCGGTTGCGGCGCGGCCCGCGCCGGCGGCCCCGGTGATCCTGCCCACCCGCCTGGTCGTCCGGGAATCCACCGCGCCACCCCGGGCAGACTGAACAGGTCCGCCCGCGCGCTCGCGGGCAGACTGAAGGAACCATCCGGCGCCGCGCCACACGGCTCGACACACGGGAGACCGCCCTGAACACCACACCGACGACGACCCAGGACACGACCGGCGGCCCGGCCACCGGCTGGTGGACCGAAGCCGTCATCTACCAGATCTATCCGCGCTCGTTCGCCGACTCCGACGGCGACGGCTTCGGCGACCTGCCCGGCATCACCGCCCGCCTCGGCCACCTCGCCGAGCTGGGGGTCGACGCGGTGTGGCTGTCCCCGTTCTATCCGTCGCCGCAGGCGGACGCGGGCTACGACGTGGCCGACTACCGGGACGTCGACCCGCTGTTCGGCAGGCTGGAGGACGCGGACAAGCTGATCGCCGAGGCGCGGGCCAAGGGGCTCAAGGTCATCGTCGACCTGGTGCCGAACCACACCTCCTCGGCGCACCGGTGGTTCACCGCGGCGCTGGCCGCCGGTCCGGGCAGCCCGGAGCGGGCCCGGTACGTCTTCCGCGACGGCCTCGGGCCGGACGGCGCGCAGCCGCCGAACGACTGGCAGAGCGTCTTCGGCGGGCCCGCCTGGACCCGGGTCACCGACCCGGACGGCCGGCCCGGCCAGTGGTACCTGCACCTGTTCGACACCGCCCAGCCGGACCTGAACTGGGACCACCCCGAGGTGCGGGCCGAGTTCCTGGACATCCTCCGGTTCTGGCTCGACCGCGGCGTGGACGGCTTCCGGGTGGACGTCGCGCACGGCCTCATCAAGCAGGCCGACCTGGCCGACTGGCAGGAGCCGCAGGAGATCCTCTCCGGCGCGGAGGTGGCGAAGCCCCGCCCGCCGATGTGGGACCAGGACGGCGTGCACGAGATCTACCGGGAGTGGCGCCGACTGCTCGACTCCTACGGCGGGGACCGGATCCTGGTCGCCGAGGCGTGGGTGGAGCCCGCCGAGCGGCTGGTCCGGTACGTGCGCCCGGACGAGATGCACCAGGCGTTCAACTTCGAGTACCTGCTGGCCGCCTGGACCGCGCCCGCCCAGTACGCGGTGATCACCCGCTCGCTGGAGGCGACCGACGCGGTCGGCGCGCCCACCACCTGGGTGCTCTCCAACCACGACGTGGTGCGGCACGCCTCCCGGCTCGGCCTTCCCACCACCCTCACCGGCGGCCGGCCGAACGGCATCGGCGCGGGTGACCCCCAGCCGGACGCCCCGACCGGGCTGCGCCGGGCCCGGGCGGCGACCCTGCTGATGCTCGCCCTGCCCGGCTCCGCCTACCTGTACCAGGGCGAGGAACTGGGCCTGCCGGAGCACACCACGATGCCGGACGAGGCCCGCCAGGACCCGACCTGGGCGCGCAGCGGGCACACCGTCCCCGGCCGGGACGGCTGCCGGGTGCCCATCCCGTGGGAGGCCGACGCGCCGTCGTACGGCTTCGGGCCGACCGACGCCAGCTGGCTGCCGCAGCCGCCGAGCTGGGCCGAGTACGCGCTGGACCGGCAGCGCGGGGTGCCCGGTTCGACGTACGAGCTGTACCGCACGGCGCTGCGGCTGCGCCGGGAGCACGGGCTCGGCCGGGGCACGCTGCGCTGGCTCTCCTCCGGCGACGAGGTGCTGACGTTCGCCAACGACGGGGTGACCGTGCTGACCAACTTCGGGTCGGCGCCGGTGCCGGCGCCGGCGGGCGAGCTGCTGGCGTCCAGCGCCCCGCTCGACCCCGACGGCCGGGTGCCCACCGACGTGACGGTCTGGCTCCGCACCTGAGTTGTTGGGAGGGGCCCCCGCCTATACAGAATGCGTTAAGCGGGGCCCCTCCTTACCCGCGGTCGGCGCGGCTGTGCAGGAGGTGGTGAACGGCGCGGATGTCCCTGGGTGAGGTGCGGGCGGCCAGCCAGTACATGATCCCGGTGGGCAGGAAGAAGAGCTGGAACGCGGCCAGCCCCACCGCGTAGTTCAGCGGCGGCGGGAACGCCGCCCGCAGCGCGTGGAAGGCCACCCCGACCAGCCCGTTGCCGGCCGCCCGGCCGACCCCGTTCACCAGGTTGCCCAGGCTGTACACCGTGCCGCGGTGCTCGGGCGGGTTGACGTCGGCGATCAGCGCGAACCAGTTCGGCGAGTTGGCCGAGGTCAGCGCCAGGGCGAGGACGGCCGTGAGCAGGCTCAGCCCGACCGTGGGTTCGGTGACCACGCTGGCCAGCACCGCCCGGACCACCGCGCCGGAGCCCGCTCCGTCGGGCACGTCGATGCGGATCGGCACGAAGAAGAGCACCAGGTAGAAGGGCACGGCCGCGAGGATGCCCACGGCCGCGACCAGGGCCCGCCCGCTCGGCGTACGCCGTTGCAGCGCGTCGCCGACCAGGCCGCCCACGATCGACAGCACCCCGCCGAGCTGGAACAGGGTGGCGAAGACACTGCCCACCACCACCGCGGTCGTCGGCGAGTAGCCCTGGGCCCGGGCCCGCTCGGCGAAGAGCACCGGCAGCCAGACCAGCGAGCCGAACGCCGCCTGCGCGGTCAGGCCCTGGAGGATCAGCCACCGGTTGGTCCGCCGGGCCAGGATCCGGGGCAGGTCCGCGCGGGTGATCCGGTAGTCGTACTCGCCGCCGGCGTCGAGCACCGCAGCCAGTTCCGGTTCGCTCTGCCCGCGCTGGATGTCGAAGGTGAACAGGTACGCCACCGTGGCCGCCAGTCCCACCACGGTCAGCAGCAGGAACGGCCGCCGCCAGTCGGTGGCGCCGAGCAGGCCGCCGGTGAGCGTGCCGGCGAGGGTGCCGACGCCCTGGGAGAGCCCCCAGAAGCTCATCACCAGCCCACGCCGGCGCGGCGAGATCAGGTCGGTGACCACGGAGAAGCCCACCGAGCCGACCGCGCCGAGGCCGACCGCCGCCACCAGCTGGGCCGCCAGGAACGTCGGATAGTCCCCGACGTACGCGCTGCCGCCGGTGCCGGCGGCCCAGATCAGCGTGCCCACCATCAGCAGCCGCTTGCGGTTGCTCCGGTCCCCCACGTACGCCCAGCCCACCGCGGCGACCGCGCTGACCAGGAAGCTCACCGCGGTGACCAGGCCGAGCAGCCGCTGCGGCACGCCGAGCGCGCCGGAGATCGGCTCGTACAGCGGGGGCACCAGGCCGATCGCCACGTTGTCCAGCGAGGCCAGCACCACGAACACCACGACGCTGTAGAACCGGTGGACGGTCCCCCCGCCCAGCCAGCCACCCGACCGCCGCCGCACGCCCGCGTTGCCCCCGCTCACCCCGCCACCGCCACGATCACCGCACCAGCATGCCCGGTGGGTCGATCCAGGAGAACCGGGGCCCGCCGATCTCCTCGGCGAACGGTTCCCCCGGATCGACCGAGGCGGTGGTCGTCAGCCGAGGCGGGCCACGGTGTGGTCGCGAGCCTGGGCGTACCGGTCGCGGATGGCCGGCACCGGGTCGGCCACGTACTCCTCGGCACCGGTCAGTGACCATCCGGGCGGGGTCGGACCGCCCAGGACGACCCAGGCGGCCTGGCGAGCCGCGCCGTCGGCGACGTACTCGCCGGGCGGTGGCACCACCACCGGGCAGCCGAAGACCTGCGGGGCGATCCGCCGCACCGCCTCGGAGCGGGCGCCCCCGCCGACCAGCAGCACCCGGTCGACCCGGGCGCCCTGCCCGCGCAGCGCGTCCAGCCCGTCGGCGAGCGCGCAGAGCATCCCCTCCACCGCCGCCCGGGCCAGGTGCGCCGGCGTCCCGGTACGCAGGGTCAGCCCGTGCACCGAGCCGGTCGCGTCCGGCCGGTTGGGGGTCCGCTCCCCCTCCAGGTACGGCACCATCACCAGGCCGTCCGCGCCGGGCGGGGCGGCCAGCGCCAGCTCGGCCAGCCCGGCCAGGTCGACGCCGAGCAGCGCGGCGGCCGTGTCGAGCACCCGGGCCGCGTTGAGCGTGCAGACCAGCGGCAGGAACCGGCCGGTGGCGTCGGCGAAGCCGGCCACGATGCCGGACGGGTCGGCGGCCGGGGCGTCGGCGACGGCGAACACCGTGCCGGAGGTGCCGATGGAGACCATCACATCCCCCGGGCCGGCCCCCACGCCGAGCGCGGCGGCGGCGTTGTCCCCGGTGCCGGGGCCGAGCAGGACCGGCGGCGCGGCGGTGGTGCCGGACCCCGCTGCGGAGGCCGGTCCCGCCGGCGCGCCGGCCGGGCCGGGGAGCACGTCCGGGTCGAGGTGCCCGGCCGCCTCGGCCGGGCCGAGCACCGCCGGCACCCGGACCCGCCGGCCGAGGGCCTGTTCCAGCAGGTCCAGGCGGTACTCCCCGGTCCGGGGGGACCAGTAGCCGGTGCCGCTGGCGTCGCCCCGGTCGGAGCGCAGCGCGGCCAGCCCGGGCGCACCGGCCAGCCGCCAGGTCAGCCAGTCGTGCGGCAGGCAGACGGCGGCGACCCGGGCGGCGTTGTCCGGCTCGTGCCGGGCCAGCCAGCGCAGCTTGGTGGCGGTGAAGCTGGCCACCGGCACGCTGCCGGTCGCCTCGGCCCAGAACCGGGGACCCGCCGCGTCCTCGCCCGCCTCGGCGGTCAACTCCCGGGCCGCGTCGGCGGAGCGGGTGTCGTTCCACAGCAGCGCCGGGCGGACCACCTCGCCCGCCTCGTCCAGGCAGACCATGCCGTGCTGCTGGCCGGCGACCGAGACGGCGGCCACGTCGGCCAGCCCGCCGGCCTCGGCGACGGCGGCGCGCAGCGCCTCCCACCAGGCCCGCGGGTCGACCTCGGTGCCGTCCGGGTGCGGCGCGCGGCCCTGCCGGACCAGCGCGCCGGTCTCCGCGTCCCGGACGACGACCTTGCAGGACTGGGTCGACGAGTCGACCCCCGCGACGAGCGGCATGCCGGGCCCGCCTCAGCGCGCGCCGAGCAGGTGCTCGACGGCGAGCTGGTTGAGCCGGACGAAGCCGTAGCCCTGGGCGCCGGCCGCCTCCGGGTCGTACTCCTCGAAGGCGGACCGGTCGGCGAGCAGCTCGGTGTAGCCCTCGCCGGAGCCCAGCGTCGGGGTGGCCAGCTCGGCGACCTTGCTGGCGGCGAGCGCCTCGACCACCTCCGGGTCGGCCCGGAACGCCGCCGCCCGCTCCTTGAGCAGCAGGTAGGTGCGCATGTTCGCCTCCGCCGAGGCCCACACCCCGGCGATGTCCTCGGTGCGCGAGGGCTTGTAGTCGAAGTGCCGCGGCCCGTCGTACGCGGGCGCGCCGTCCGGGCCGCCGTTCTCCAGCAGGTCGACCAGGGCGAACGCGTTGAGCAGGTCGCCGTGGCCGAAGACCAGGTCCTGGTCGTACTTGATGCCGCGCTGGCCGTTGAGGTCGAGGTGGAACAGCTTGCCCTGCCAGAGCGCCTGGGCGATGCCGTGCGCGTAGTTCAGCCCGGCCATCTGCTCGTGGCCGACCTCCGGGTTGAGCCCGACCATCTCGGCGTGGGCCAGGGTGGAGATGAAGGCCAGCGCGTGCCCGATGGTGGGCAGCAGGATGTCGCCGCGCGGCTCGTTCGGCTTGGGCTCAAGGGCGAAACGCAGGTCGTAGCCGCGGTCGAGGACGTACTGGCAGAGCAGGTCGACGGCCTCCCGGTACCGGTCCAGCGCCGCCCGGACGTCCTTGGCCACGTCGTACTCGGCGCCCTCCCGGCCGCCCCACATCACGAAGGTGCGCGCGCCCAGCTCGGCGGCGAGGTCCACGTTGCGCAGCACCTTGCGCAGCGCGTACCGGCGGACGTCGCGGTCGTTGCTGGTGAAGCCGCCGTCCTTGAACACCGGGTGGGTGAAGAGGTTGGTGGTGACCATCGGCACGACCAGGCCGGTCTCGTCGAGGGCCTTGCGGAACCGGGCGATCTGGGCGTCGCGGGTGGCGGCGTCCGCGCCGAAGGGAAACAGGTCGTCGTCGTGGAAGGTGATCCCGTACGCGCCGAGCTCGGCGAGGCGGTGCACGGCCTCGACCGCGTCCAGCTCCGGGCGGGTGGCGTCGCCGAACGGGTCACGCGCCTGCCACCCCACGGTCCAGAGACCGAAGGAGAACTTGTCGGCGGGGGTGGGACGGGGTGCCATGGGAACCTCCGGGGTGGTGGGCAAGGCCGCAATTTGTTCAGTGGTTGAATTAAATGACCGCCGTGTGGCAGTGTCAAGGGGTGACGAGCACCAGCGCCGTCGGGGCGGTCCGCCAGGGCAGCCTGCGCGAGCTCAACCTCGCCGTGGTCCTCGGCCAGATCGCCGCCGCCGCCCGGCCGCCCTCCCGCGCCGACCTGGCCACCGACACCGGGCTCACCCGGGCCACCGTCTCCGCCGTCGTCGACGACCTGATCGGCGGGCGGCTGGTGAGCGAGGCGGCACCGGCGCCCCGCAGCGGGGCCGGGCGGCCGGCCCGGGGGCTGGTGCTCGCCGACCACGGACCGGCCGGGCTCGGCCTGGAGGTCAACGTCGACTACCTGGCCGCCTGCGTGGTCGACCTCGCCGGCACGGTGCGCCACCACGTCGTACACCGGGCGGACCTGCGGCCGGTGTCCCCCGCCGACGCCCTGGCCCGGCTCGCCGCCCTCGCCGCCGGCGCCCGCGCGGCGGCCGACCGGGAGGGCCTGGTCCTCGCCGGCGCCACCCTCGCCGTGCCCGGCCTGGTCGACGCGCATGGTCTGGTCCGGCTCGCGCCGAACCTGGGCTGGCGGGACGTGGACGTCCCCGGCCTGCTCGCCGACCGACTGCGGATCGATCCGGTCCCGGGGGTGCCGCCGCTGGTGGTCGACAACGAGGCGAACCTGGCCGCCCTGGGCGAGCTGCACGCCGGTCCGCCCGGCGCGCCCAGCTTCCTGCACATCTCCGGTGAGGTCGGCATCGGCGCCGGCATCGTGCTGAACGGCTCGCTCTTCCGGGGCGCCCGCGGCTGGAGCGGCGAGATCGGCCACGTTCCGGTCCGCCCCGACGGCCGGCCCTGCCGCTGCGGCGGCCGGGGCTGCCTGGAGCGGTACGCCGGCCAGGAGGCCATCCTCACCGCCGCCGGGCTGACCGGGACGGACCTGCCGGCGGACACCGCGACCACCACGCTCGCCGGCCTGGCCACCGAGGGCGACCAGGCCGCCCTGACCGCGCTGCACGACGCCGGCACGGCACTCGGGGTGGCGGTCTCCGCCGTGGTGAACCTTCTCGACC
The DNA here is from genome assembly GCF_040654475.1 of Micromonospora sp. NPDC050686. Lineage (NCBI taxonomy): Bacteria > Bacillati > Actinomycetota > Actinomycetes > Micromonosporales > Micromonosporaceae > Micromonospora > Micromonospora sp. NPDC050686. The sequence goes on along the minus strand of NZ_JBFAID010000004.1, from coordinate 195,238 downwards.
TGGACACGGTCGTGCTCGGTGGTGGATACGCCACCCTGGCGCCGTGGCTACGCCCGGCCATCCTCACCGAGTTGTCCCGCCGGGTGCTCACCGCGCCGTGGGCGCAGGTCACCGTCCGCCCGGCCGCGCTCGGCCCCCGCTCGGCCGCCGTCGGCGGGGCCGGCTCGGTGGTCCGCGCGGTCATCGCCCGACCCGTCGGCTGGCTGGCCCGCTCCGGCTGACCGCTGGCTGGGCGCGGATGCCCGTCGGTACCCTTGCCGGAAGGCAACGGTCCGGACCGAGGAGCGCACTACCTTCGACGCCGAACACACCACCCACCGCCCACCGACCACCGGCCGCACTGGCTCCGGTACGCCGACGGCGAGCCGGCCCCGGTCACCGGCGTCGGTGGCGGGGGGCTGGCCGGCTCGGTGCCGGGGCTCGCCGAGGCGCTCGACGGCGTCGCCACCGAGCCCACCCCGTGGCTCGACGCCGAACTGGCCGACCTCACCCCGCTGCTCCCCGCCGGGTTCGGCCGGCCGGGCACCGTACTGGTCAACCCGATGCTCAGCGCCGGCGGCCCGGCGGGCGCGCTGATCCTGATCCGGCGCCCCGAGCGGCCCGGCTTCGACCGCCGCGAGATCGAGCTGGCCCGCGAGTTCGCCGCCCGGGCCGGCGCGGCCCTGGCCGCCGCCGAGCTGTACGGCGAGCAGACCCACCTGGCCCGGGTGCTTCAGCAGAGCCTGCTCCCGCCCGAGCTGCCGGCCGTGGCCGGGGCGAGCCTGGCCGGCGGGTACCGCGCGGCCGGCGACAGCCTGCGCATCGGCGGCGACTTCTACGAGGTCTTCCGCACCGTCGACGGGGCGATGTTCGCCCTCGGCGATGTCTGTGGCAAGGGTGTCGGCGCGGCCGTGCTCACCGGCCGGGTACGCCAGTCCCTGCGGACGCTCCGGCTGGTCGAGAACCGGCCGCGGGAACTGCTGGAGCTGCTCAACCGGACGATGCTCGACTCGCCCGACGCGGCCCGGCGCGCCCAGTTCACCACCCTGCTGCTCGGCACGCTCACCGGTGAACCCGACGGCGGGCTGCGGATCCGGTTCGCCGGTGGCGGCCACCCCGCCCCGCTGGTGGCCCGCGCCGACGGCACGGTCAGCCAGGTCACCGTCGGTGGCATGCCGGTCGGCGCGCTGGCCGCGCCCCGGTTCGTCGAGGCAGAGGTACGGCTGGCGCCCGGGGACCTGCTGCTGGCCTATACGGACGGGGTGACCGACGCCCGGGGCGGGCCGCCGGACATCCGGATGTTCGGCGAGGAGCGGCTGCGCCGGGCGCTCGCCTCGGCGGCCGGCCTGCCGCCCGCGGTGGTGGTGGAACGGCTGCTCCAACTCGTCGACGAGTGGCTCGACGGGCCCGGCCAGGACGACATCGCGATGCTCGTCATCGGTGCCACGAAACGCAGGTGACGCCGCTCGACGGCCAAGACATACAGCACGACATGCGGCAGCTCGCGCCCATCCCCGCCCTGGACAGGCCAACATGCGGGGAGTCGGCGCCCGCCCGCGCCCGTCCCCGGCCGTCAGCCGGGCCCGGTCAGGCGGACCGGATGACGGGCGGAACGTCGAGCTGCCAGCCGGGCCCCGGGTCGACGGGACCGGCCGGGGCCGGTAACTCCCGCGGCGGTTCCCCGGCCTCCTGCCGCCGGCGGGCGGCCTCGTCGAACTCCGCCACCCCGGCCAGCAGCGCCTCCCGGCCGTCCGGGCTCATCCCGGCGAGGATCTCGGCCAGCCGCCGTCTCCGGTCGTCGCGCAGCTCGGCCAGGAGCCCGCGCGACTCCGGCGTGAGGTGCAGGCAGATCTCCCGCCGGTCGGCCCGGCTCGGCTCGCGCTCCAGCATGCCGGCGGCCACCAGCCGGTCGCAGAGCCGGCTGGCGGAGGAGAGCAGCATGTCGAGGCGGTTGGCGAGCCGACGGAGGTTGATCCCGTCGTGCTGCTCGACCACCATCACGGCGCGTAGCTGGGCGGTGGAGAGTCGACTCGTCGTCCGTTCCCGGGCGGCCTCCCAGACACCGAGCAGCGTGGCCGCCGCCTCGTCGAGCGCGGCGGCCATACTCGCTTCTGGTCCGCTGGGAGCGGGTACATGAGCCATGGTGGGTCGAGACTACCCCCGGTGAGAAAGCATGGGACCTGGGCGGAAGGAGCACGTGATGAGCGGACCGGACGACGAGGCACGAAGGGTGCTGATCGACGCGCCCGCCGACCTGTTGCTCGACCGGCTCACCGCTGAGCTGGACCGGGCGTACGGCGTCATCCGTGCGGAGCTGCTCCAGGTCGACTACCGGCTCTCGGCGCTGGTGCCGTTCACGAAGGGTGACCCGATCACCTCGCCCGGCCACCCCGCCTGGCGCTGCTTCGACCACCAGCAGCCGGTCGTCGCCGACGGCACCGGCTACTTCCCGGTCAGCATGCGCGGCGAGCGACGCGGGGTGCTGCGGCTCGGCCCGGTCCGCGACGACCGGGCGCTCGTCGCGGAGCTGTCCGGCATCGCCACCGCGCTCGCCCACGAGCTGGCGGCCGTCACCGCCAGCACGGACCTCTACCGGACCGCCCGGCGGACCCGGCGGCTCACGCTCGCCGCCGAGATCCAGTGGGAGCTGTTGCCCGGGCGCAGCCGGATCCGGCCGTCGTTCAGCCTGGCCGGGCAGCTCGAGCCGGCGTACGCGGTGCGCGGGGACAGCTTCGACTGGTCCGACGACGGGCACCGGCTGTGGCTGGCGGTGATCAACGGCATGGGCGAGGGGGTCGCCGCCTCGATGCTCACCTCGCTGGCCGTGCACGCCCTGCGCAACGCCCGGCGGGCCGGGCTGGCGCTGGCCGACCAGGCGGCCCTGGCCGACCAGGCGATCTATGCGCAGCACCGGGGTGACCAGCACGTCTCCGCCCTGTTGATCGAGCTGGACCTCGCCGACGGGGCGATGACCGTGGTGGACGCCGGCTCGCCCCGGATGGTGCTGCTACGCGCCGGCGAGATCACCGAGCAGCCGCTGGAGCAGCAGTTTCCGTTGGGCATGTTCGACGGAACGGACTACCGCCCGCAGCGGTTCGAGCTGCGCCGCGGGGACCGGCTCTTCGTGCTCAGCGACGGGGTGATGGAGGCGACCGGCACCGACGCCCGGTACGGCGAGAGCGCGCTGGACCGCTTCCTGCGGCGTACCGGCCCGATGGCACCGCTGGACGCGGTCCGCTCGCTCCTCGGGGACCTGCGCGCCTTCGTCGCCGGTGACCTGGTCGACGACGCCGTGGTGGTGTGCCTGGACTGGCTCGGCCCGCAGCCCTGACCGGCCCGCGCGTACTGACCGGCCGGGATCGCGCCGGTCAGTACGCCCCGCGGCCCCGCAGCACCGCGCCGACCGTCTTCCACAGGATGGTCAGGTCGGCGGCGAGCGACCAGTTCTCCACGTAGTAGAGGTCGAGCCGGATGCCGTCCTCCCAGCTCAGGTCGGACCGGCCGCTGACCTGCCAGAGCCCGGTCATGCCCGGCTTGACCAGCAGCCGGCGGGCCACGTCGCCGTCGTACCGGGCCACCTCGGAGGGCAGCGGTGGACGGGGACCGACCAGGCTCATCTGCCCGAGCAGCACGTTGACCAGTTGGGGCAGCTCGTCCAGGGACCACTTGCGCAGCAGCCGGCCGACGCGGGTGACCCGGGGGTCGTCGCGCATCTTGAACAGCAGCCCGTCGGTCTCGTTGCGGGCGGCCAGCTCCGCCAGCAGCGCGTCGGCGTTGACCACCATGGTGCGGAACTTGAAGACGCCGAACTCCTGGCCGCCCCGGCCCACCCGGACCTGCCGGAACAGCACCGGCCCCCGGCTGTCCAGCTTGACCGCCAGGCAGATCACCGCGAGCAGCGGCAGCAGCAGGGCCAGGGCCAGCGCCGCGGTGGTCCGGTCGACCAGGCCCTTGACCAGCTTCCGGGCGCCCCGGAACTCGGGTGCCTCGACGTGGATCAGCGGCAGCCCGGCCACCGGCCGGGTGTGGATCCGCGGACCGGCGACGTCGGTCAGCGCGGGGGCCAGCACCAGGTCCACGCCGGTGCCCTCGAGCTGCCAGCCCAGCCGGCGCAACCGGGCGGCGGTCAGCTCACCGGAGGCGGTGACCGCCACGGTGTCCGCGCCGATCGCGGTGGCCGCCTCCGGGATGCCGCGGAACGAGCCCACCACCGGCACGTCGTCCAGCCGCTGCGGGACCGGGGCCAGCAGCGCGTCCGGGATGCAGGCGCCGACCACGTGGTAGCCGGCGTACGGTTCCCGGCGCAACGTGTGCACCAGCTCCAGCACGTGGGCGGTGTCCCCCACCACCAGCATCTTGCGGGACCAGCCGGTGCCCCGCCGACGGGCCCGGTGCAGCCATTTGCGGGCCACGAACCGGGCCACCTCCAGGCCGACGGTGCCCAGCGCGAAGGTGATGGCCAGGAAGCCCCGGGACACCCCGACGTCGGTGATGTACCCGGCGATGGCCAGGCCACCGGCCATCCGCAGGCTGGCCGTGCTGATCCGGCGGTACTCGTCGGCGCCGTACCCGACCACCCGGTCGTCGTAGCAGCGCAGCGCCTTGAGCGACACCAGCCAGGTGGCCACCAGGCCGGGCGCCAGCAGCACGTACGGGACGGTCGAGCCGCTCGGGTCGGCGGCGCCGAAGCGGAGCAGGTAGCCCGCCACCACCGCCACCGACAGCACCGCCGTGTCCAGCACCACCAGGTTGTGCAGGTACCCGCGCTGGGCGGCGCGGGCCGCCGAGCGCGGTGTCTCGTACGCCGGCCGTGACGACGTTCCGCTCGGGGTCAACAGTGTCGCCGTGGCCACCGGGCCTCCCCTCCGCCGTCGCCGGGGCCGGTGACCGGCCCGGTGCGGGCGGGCGGCTCCGAAGCGCTTCCGACATCTTGCCGGACAATTACGGTGGCCGATTGCTTTCGACGGGTTACCGTCTGTTCCCTTGCTCGGCACGGGGCCAAAAAGCCTTCCGCCGCACCGGATTTCCGGTGCGGCGGGGGCGACGTCCGAGGGTGGTCAGCGGGGGGCGTTCGGCCGCAGCGCGATCGCCTTCAGGAAGATGTCGCCGATCTTCGACGGGTCCTCGGTGACGAAGTTGCCGCCACCGGTGACCTTGGTGATCGCCTCCAGCTCGGCCTTGCTGACCTCGCCACCGATGCCGATGATGACCACCTGCACCGGCTTCTCCGGGTCGGCGATCCGCTTGAGCTCGGCCAGCAGCTGCGCCTGGCTGATGCCGTCGTCGTCGTCGTTCTTGCCGTCGGTGAAGAGCACCACCGAGTTGACCCGGCCCGGCTCCCACTCGTCCTGCACCGCCTTGTACGCGGCCAGCATCGTGTCGTACAGGCCGGTGTTCCCCCGCGACGGCTTCACGCCGGCGAGCCCCTGCTCGAGCTTGCCCCGCTGGCTGGACAGCGGCGCGATCGGGACCACCTCCCGCCAGTCCTGGTTGCCGATCAGCTTGGTGGAGAAGGTCCACAGGCCGATCGACCAGGAGTCGTCGAACAGCCCCAGGCCCCGGCTGGCCGCGGCGACGGTGACCTGCGCCCGGCTGGCGTTGTTGGCGCTGGCCACCGGCTCCTTCATCGAGCCGGACACGTCGATGACGCAGAGCATTCGGCCGGACTGGGTGGCGATGGACCAGCCGGAGACGGCACGCTCGATGGCCACCGGGTCCAGCCCGCCGGCCGCGGTGCCGCCCGCCGGTGGCACCGTCTTCGCGCCCCCGGCCGGGCTCGGCGCGCCCTGCGGCGCCTTGAACCCGTCACCCCAGTTGCCGTCGGGCGCCCGCAGCGCCTGCGCCGCCAGCCGGTTGCGGAAGCCCGGCGTGGTGAGCAGCTCGTAGAGCACCCGGGCAGCGGAGGCCTTGGCCGGCTCGATGCCGGGCAGCACCGCGTACGGGTAGTCCAGCGGCATCGGCGACGGCTCGAGGTAGAGCGCGGCCAGCGGGATCGGCGGCTTGGTCTGGTTGTAGGCGATGACGTCCTCTTCGGACAGCGCGGCGGCGCCGAGACCGCTGGCGACCGCCGTCGGGTCGGTGGAGCGCGGGAAGCGGGCGAGCAGGTCCTGGCGCAGCGCCGACCGGCCGGTGGCCAGCGCGCGCAGTGCGCCGGTGGTGGCCTTCTGGGCGTCGCCGCCCGAGCCGCTGGCGGCCGCGGTCAAGGAGAGCAGCCCGGACAGGCCGGCCGCGTCCTGGGTCGGTTCGACGATCCCGGCTCTTATCGGCTTGTCGCTGCTCACCTGTCGGAGCAGGTCGATCCAGGTGACCTTCTTCTCCGGCCAGCCGAAGCGGGACGTGGCCACCGGCTCGGGCACCGCGACCACCACCGGGCTGCGGGCGATGGACTGTCCGTTGCCGGGGGCGAAGGCGGCGGCGCCGCCGGTCTTCAGCCGCAGCAGCCAGGTCGAGGAGTCCGGCACCCAGATGTCGGGGGTGATCGCCGTGCCGCTGGCCTGGCCGACGCCGGCGAGGCGGGCGCCGTGTTTGCTGGCCACCGCGGCGGCCACGTCGACCGAGTCGGAGGCGGCCACGTTCACCGCGATGCAGGTACCGCCGACCGCGGCACCGTCGGAGACCCACTGGGCCGCGGCGCCCTGGATCGCCGGCGCCACCTCCGGGGCGGCGGCCACCGAGAGCTCGATCTTGCCGGCGCAGGCCGGCTGGGCGAGCTGCTGGTAACCGAACCAGGATCCCGCGACGACGACGACGAGCGCGGTGGCCGCCGCGGCGGCTCCTGCTCCTCGGATACTTGAACGCATGCGATGGCGGCCTGACACGGTGACCATCTTGCGTATCTCGTGGGGTTACCGCCACAACCGTTCGGACGAAAGTTACTCAGGAGCAACAGTTGATCGCCAAACTGCTACAGTGAGTGGTCGGTCAGTCTCGTGGCGTTCCGAGTCCACTGCGGACGGCGGCCTCCCGATCACCGAAGGCCGACCGCGGCGGCTCAGGGCAGCACGCAGGTGGGGCTCGGCACGGCCACCGGCTCACCCACCACGGTCGGTACGCCCGTCACCGGGTCCACCCGGAAGATCCTGATCATCTCGGCCCGCTCGTCGGCCACGTACAGGTGCTCCCCGGCCAGCGCGAAGTGCCGCGGCCACCCGCCGCCGGTGTCCACCTCCGCGATCAGCTCCGGCAGCTCGCCGGCCAGCGCGAAGACCGCGACCGTGCCGACGCCGCGGTTGCCCACGTAGAGGAACCGGCCGTCCGCCCCGACCCCGACCTCGGAGGGCTGGACGTGCCCGGCCCGCCCGCTGGCGTCCACCCGGCCGCGCTGGTGCAGCGCCCCGTCGCGCAGCGCGTACGCGGTGACCGTGCCGTCCAGTTCGCCGACGAGCCAGGCCCGCTGCCCGTCCGGGTGCCGGGCCAGGTGCCGCGGGCCCGCCCCCGCCGCGGTGCGCATCCGGGGGCCGGTGGGCAACAGCCGCCCGGTGTCGGCGTCGAGGTCGTACCGGTAGACCGAGTCGGTGCCGAGGTCGACGGCGAGCAGCGGCCCCCGGTCCGGGTCCGGGGAGACCATGTGGGTGTGCGCCCGGTCCTGGCGCTCCGGGTCCGGCCCGTGCCCCTCGTGCCGGACCAGGTCGCTGCGCTCGCCGGGAACGCCGGCCGGGTCGAGCGGGAAGACGGCCACGCTGCCCCCGCCGTAGTTGGCCACGAAGAGGTGCCGGCCGTCCGGGGCGACCGCCAGGTGGCAGGGTTCCGCCCCGCCGGTGGGCCGGACCCCCAGCGGGTCGAGGGCGCCGTCGGGGCCGACCCGGAAGGCGGTCACCTCCCCCTCGGGCAGCTCGTTGACCGCGTACAGCACGGGCCGGGCGGGGTGCCGGACGAGGAAGGACGGCGACGGCGTGACGGCCACCGTGCCGAGCGGGGTCAGCGCCCCGGTGGCCGGGTCCCGGCGGGCGGCCAGGATGCCCTCGGCCCGCCCGTCGCTGTGCGCCGTGTAACCGCCGATGTGGACGATCGTGCCCTGATCCGCCACCGGACCCACCCTTCCGCCGAACTTCACCGTCGCTGTTCCGCTCTCCCAGGATCACCGTTTCCCAGGATCGCCGATCTCAGCCCTGTTTCCGCGGATTCGCCGACGGTGACCGTGGGCGCGGCACCGGATCAGGCCACCGGCACCGGCTCGCCGCGCTGCCGCGCCACGTGCTCGACCAGGGAGATCAGCAGCAGCTTGCCGGACTGCCGCTCGCGGGCGTCGCAGAGCAGCAGCGGCACGTCCGGATCGAGGTCGATGGCGCGCCGCACCGACTCCAGGCCGAACCGGCGGGCGCCCTCGAAGCAGTTCACCCCCACCACGAACGGGATGCCGCGCTGCTCAAAGTAGTCGATGGAGGGGAAGCAGTCGGCCAGCCGGCGGGTGTCGGCCAGCACCACCGCGCCGAGCGCACCGAAGGCCAGCTCGTCCCAGAGGAACCAGAACCGGTCCTGACCGGGCGTGCCGAACAGGTAGACCTGGAGATCCTCGTTGATGGTGATCCGGCCGAAGTCCATCGCCACCGTGGTGGTCCTCTTGCCCTCCACGCCGGAGATGTCGTCGGTGTCGCTGCCGGCGTCGGTGAGGATCTCCTCGGTCTGCAGCGGCCGGACCTCGCTCAGCGCGCTCACCAGCGTCGTCTTGCCGACCCCGAAGCCCCCCGCGACGAGGATCTTCAGGGCCATCGGGATCCGGTCCACGGGTACCTCCCGGTCACAGCGCACGGAGTCCACTGACCACCGCCTTGAGGATGTCGTCGTCGTACGGGCGAGGGACGGACGCCGGCTCGTACACCGTCACGAGCCCGCGGGTGAGCAGGTCGCCCAGCAGCACCCGGACCACGCCGACCGCGAGGTCGAGCTGGGCGGCGAGCTCCGCCACCGGCACCGCGCGCCGGGCCAGCTCGACCAGCCGCCGGTGCTCCGGCTGGAGGAGCGGGTGGGCCGCCGGGTCCACGCCCGCGTCGGCACGGACCAACGCCATGAGGCCGAGCCCCAGCGCCGGCGACCGCACCCGGCCGCCGGTGAGGGTGTACGGGCGGACGACCGGGCCGGCCGCGCCGTCCACCCACTCGTGCCGCGACCGCGGTCGGTCAGCCCGCATCGAACACCTCCGGTTCCGTCCGGGCCGGCGCGCTCAGGTACTCGCCGACCCGGATGACGAGCATCGCCATCTCGTAGGCCACCAGGCCGATGTCCGCGTCGGCCTCGCTGACGACGGCCAGGCAGGCGCCCTGCCCGGCCGCGGTCACGAAGAGGTACGCCGACTCCATCTCCACCACGGTCTGCCGGACCGCGCCACCGGCCAGGTGCCGGGTCGCGCCCTTGGCCAGGCTGGAGAAGCCCGAGGCGAGCGCGCTGAGGTGTTCGGCGTCGTCGCGGTCGAGGTGGGTCGACGCGCCCAGCAGCAGGCCGTCGGCCGAGAGCACGACCGCCTGCTGGGCGGCCGGTACCCGGGCCACCAGCTCGTCGAGCAGCCAGTCCAGGGCCGGGCCCTGCTTCGTCGTGTTCACGTCCGGGTGTCCCTCTCGGTCGCGGTGCGGGGTTCCCCGGCCGGCGCCGGGGCCGGCGGAGCCGGTTCGGAGGCCGGTTGCCCGCCCCCGGTTCGGTCGGTGTCGCCCGCCGGGGTGCCGGACCCGGCCGGCGTCTCCGGGCCGTTCCCGGCCGGCGTCGGGGCGCCGGCCCCCGGGGCGGGGTGCGGGGCAGGGTGCGGGCCAGGGGCGGGGTGCGGGCCAGGGGCGGGGTGCGGGCCAGGGGCGGGGTGCGGGCCCGGGGCGGAATGCGGGCCCGGGGCGGGGGACGCCCCGGCCGGTCCGTCGGAGCGGGCGCCGTCGCGGCGCCCCCGGGCGGTGCCGGCCTGGAGTGCGGCCATCGCCCGGCGAGCCTCCTCGGGCGAGCGGGCCGCCGGCTCCCCGACCGACCGGACGGGAGCCGCCGGCCCCCGCCGGCGCACCCGCCGGGGCAGCCCGTCGGGCTCGTCGGCCGGTTCGACCAGCGAGGCCCGCGCCGGCGCCGGGCGGGTACGGGACCCGCCACCGGTGCGGGCCCGGGGCACGGTGGCGGTTCGGGTGGCCCGGACCGGCCGGGCCGCCGCCGCGGGTATCGCCGGGGGTGGCGGCTCGGTGGTGATCAGATCCGCGGGTATCCGCACCTCGGCGGTCACCCCGCCGGGCGCGGCGACGTGCAGCCGCACCTCGATGCCGTGCCGGGCCGCGAGCCGGGCCACCACGAACAGCCCGAGCCGGGCGCTGTCGGCCGGATCGAACTCCGGCGGCCGGGCCAGCCGGCTGTTCGCGTCCGCGAGGGCCCGGGCCGGCATGCCGAGGCCCTGGTCGGTCACCCGCACGGCGTAGCCGTTCGCCTCGGCCACCCCGGCGACCGAAACCCGGGTGTCCGGCGGGGAGTACGCCGTGCCGTTCTCGATCAGCTCGGCGAGCAGGTGGATGACGTCGCCCACCGCCCGTCCGACCACGCCGGCCGGCTGCACCGCGGTGATGTCGACCCGGTCGTAGGACTCCACCTCGGAGATCGCGCCGCGGATCACGTCCACCATGGCGACCGGCTCGCGCCAGCCCCGGCTCGGTGCCGCCCCGGCCAGGATGACCAGGTCCTCGGCGTGCCGGCGCAACCGGGTGGCCAGGTGATCGACCTGGAAGAGCGCGGCCAGCTCGTCCGGATCCTCGGTGTGCCGTTCCATCCGGTCCAGCAGGGCCAGCTGGCGGTGCACCAGCCCCTGGCTGCGCCGGGCGAGGTTGAGGAACACCTCGTTGAGCCCGCGGCGCAGCGTCACCTCGTCCACCGCGGCCCGCACGGCGGTGCGCCGTACCTGGTTGAACGCGCGCCCCACCTGACCGATCTCGTCGGCGCCGTGGTCCAGCGGCGGCGCCTCCCGGTCGACGTCGACCTGTTCGCCGCGGCGCAGCCGGGCCACCACGTCGGGCAGCCGTTGGTCGGCCATGTCCAGCGCCGCGCCGCGTACGGCGGTGAGGCGTCGCGCCAGCGAGCGACCCACCCGCACCGCGACCAGGACGGAAGCCACCACCGCGGTCAACCCGACCAGCCCGGCGACCGCCAGCCGGGCCAGGATCCCGATCGCGACCGGCACCGAGCGGTCGGCCAGCCCGTCGGCCTCGGCCAGCTCGAACTCGCGCAGCCGCTGCTGCACGGCGTCGTAACTGGCCTGCCAGGCCGCCACGTCGAGTTGCGGGCGGGTCGCCGAGCGGGCGCGGAGCAGCCCGTCCTGCAGGGCGCGCAGCCGGACGAACTCCGCCGACTCGGCCAGCCGCTGGTAGGCGGCGCGATCCTCGGCCGGCAGGTCGACCAGCGCGGTCTCGACCAGGAACCGCTGGTTGTCGATGACGCGGACCAGCTGCTCGGGCTCGCCCTCGGCGAAGCGGCCGGCGGTGACCGCGCCGGCCAGCAGGGCGTCCGCCTGGCCGAGCAGCTCCCGCGAGCGGCCGAGCGCGGTCACCGCCAGCGCCTGCCGGTTGAGGTCGGCGTCGGGCAGCGACGCCATCCCGGCGAACGCCTGGAAGGCCGAATCGATCATGCTGCTGTACAGGCCGATGGCGCCCAGTCGGTCCACCGTCCGCCCGTCGATGAACTCCCGCCCGGCGGGCAGCGCGGCCAGCTCGCCGGTGAGCCTGTCCAGGCGGGCGTCGAGCAGGTCGTTGGCAGCGTCGCGCAGCCGGTCGCCGCCGATCCGGCGGCCCAGCTCGGCGACGGCGGTGTCGGTCCGCGCCCGCTGCTCGGCCAGCGCGGGCAGCGGGGCGCCGCGGGCGAGCTGCACCACGGAGAGCCGGCGCTCGCGTTGCAGCTCGGCGACCACGGTCTCGCCCGGGCGACCCAGGTCGTAGAGGAGGGTCCGGGCGGAGAGCAGGTCCAGCGCCGGGCCGAAGGCGAGCGAGGTGGCGAAGACCCAGAGCGCCAGCAGGGCGGTAACCGGGACCACGACCAGCGCGGTCAGCTTGGAGCGGATCGGCCAGTCGCGGGTGTTCATCAAACCTCGCCCGGAAGGTGTGGCAGCAGTGGCACCGGCTCCGGCCAGGCGAAAGCTGGCCGCGGCGCCAGGCACGGCACGGACGCCTCGGGCAGGATACGTAATCGCCGTCGGGAGCACTACCGGCTGTCTCGCCGACGATCACCGCCCGAAGGCCCGGGGGCACCCGGGGCGATCGGCCCGGAGCTTTTCTGGGACGGCTCAAGTTCTGACGGAAGGCAGGAAAGTCGGCCGAATCGGGATTGGCGATCAGCGGCGGGAGGGAATACCGGTGGCGAAGGAGGAGCCATGTCGCCCACGCAGATAGTCGTTCTGGTTCTCGTCGTCCTGGTGGTCGCGGCGCTGGTCGCCGTGGCCGTTACCGCCTCCCGCCGCCGAGCGCTCCGGCAGCGTTTCGGCCCCGAGTACGACCGCGTCGTCGCCGAGCAGGACAGCCGCGGCGCCGCCGAGCGCGAGCTGCGCGACCGGGAACGCCGGCATGCCGAGCTCGAACTCAACCCGCTCACCCCCGAGTCCCGGGCGACGTACGCGGCCGCCTGGGAGGAGCTCCAGGTCCGGTTCGTCGACTCCCCCGCCGAGACCGTCAGCGAGGCCGACGAGCTGGTCAGCCGGCTGATCGCCGAGCGCGGCTACCCGACCGGCGACTTCTCCGAGCAGATCGCCCACCTCTCCGTCGAGCACGCCCGGACCCTCACCCACTACCGGGACGCCCACGAGATCCGGCTCGCCAACGAGCGCGGCGAGGCCGGCACTGAGGAGCTCCGCCAGGCCCTGGTCCACTACCGGTCCCTCGTCGCCGACCTGCTCGGCGACGAGCCGGTCGGGCGGCAGCTGCCCGGGCAGCACCACCCGGACCGTCCGAACGACGACGTCACCACCCGCTGAGAGGACTTCCGTGATGCGCCAGGAAGAGCAGGCCAACAGCGACCACCCGGAGGCCGTACGGTCCGCGCCGGTGGCGGTGCCCCCGCCGGGCGCCACCACCGATGATCAGCCGCACCCGCACGACCGGGCCGAGGTGCCCGACGAGTCCCTGGACGACCGGGGCACCTTCGGTGATCCGGCGCTGGCCGACGAGCCGGTCGGCGACCGGATGGGCGACGAGGAGGCCGGACGGCCGGAGTTCCACGAGCCGGCGCCGTTGCCCACCGCGTTCGGCGCGGCCACCGTGGGCGACGCCGTCGCCGCCTCGGCGATGGCCAGCGGCCGGCCGGCCGACGAGCGGGACCCGCGGGGCGAGGACACTGCCCGGCCGGGTGACGGCGCGCCGGGGCGTACCGACGCCTTCGACGACGAGCGGGCCGACCCGACGGCGGGCGACCGGCTGCACAGCCGGGAGCACTGGGCGGAGGAGACCGGCGACGAGCGGCGGGACGGCACGCTCGCCGCCGACGGGGCCGGGTACGGCAGCGCCAGCCCGGCCATGGTCGACCCGGACGCCGAGGACCGGGCGGCCGGAGTCGAACCCGGGGCGCACCGGGAGTCGGAGACGGGTACACACCCGCGTACCGCGTCGGAGGCCGGGGTGGCCGCGGCCGGCACCGCCGGGGTGGCCGGCGCCGGCCTCGCCGCGGCGGCCCGACCGGCGGCCGGGGGCGTGCCGACCGACGCCGCGACCCTCTTCGAGCCGGCCGTCGCGCAGCGCTTCCGGGACCGCTGGCGCGACGTCCAGCTGCGCTTCGTCGACGACCCGCGGGCCGCCGCGGGCGAGGCGCAGTCGCTGGTGGAGGAGGCCATCCAGGCGCTCTCCTCGGCGCTGACCGCGCAGCGGGACAAGCTGGGCGGCTGGCAGGACGCCGGCTCGGCGGACACCGAGCAGCTGCGGATGGCCGTGCGCCAGTACCGCGACTTCCTGGACCGGGTGCTCGGACGCTGAGGCCACGACCACGGGAGCCCCCCGGCCGGTGGACCGGCCGGCTGCTCTGTCAGCTACCCGGACCACGCGCCGAGCGTGAAACGGCGCGAACGGGGTCAGAGCGGACTCGGCGCGAACGGGTTGCGATGACCCGGCACCGCCGCGGCGGAGATCGACAAGGCCGCAGGGCCTGCGGATCAACCTGTCGGCCGGCCCGGTCATGCTGGTCTTCGGCCTGATCACGCTGGCCTGGCAGTGGCTCAGCCCCAACGAGACGCCGGAGCCGCACTACGGCGAGGAGCGCCCGTAGCCGGCATGTCCCGGCCCCCGGCGGGTACCTCAGGGCAGTCACGAAGCCGGACAGGAGGGCAGACCGATGACCGATCGGGACCGGGAACGGCCGCTGGAGGAGAGCCCCGAGGTGGCGGCGGCGGTGGACGACGAGACCACGGTGCCGCAGCTGGTCACCGGCGGCGGCACCGACCCGGACAACCCGTCCTTCGCCGAGCCCGGGGAGACCGGCGCGGCGACCGAGGATCTGCTCGGCGACCCGTACGCGGCCGGCACGGGCGCCACCGGGACCGGCACGGGCGCCGGCGGGGACAACATCCGCACCGGCGCGGAGCAGCCCTGGGACCCGGAGGACCTGGTGCGGGCCCGGGGCCAGGACCTGACCCCGGAGAACCTGGACCGGGCCCGGCGCGACCTGGCCGAGCTGGGCCGGGCGGCGATCGAGCGCACCGTGCCCTGAGCCGCTCGTCGGCGGCACGACGCGCTCGCGCCGGGCCGCCGGGTGGTGGGCGCGGGGTGGGGCCCCCGGCCGACCGGAGGGGGTCGGGCCGGGGGCCCCGGGGAACCTGCCGCCGCGGTGCCTCACTCCCGCAGCGGCGGGTAAGCCGTTGCGCCGGTCAGGAGAGCGGCGGGTAGGCGTTCTGCATGAGCTGGCTGAACTGCGACGCGAACCAGGCACCCGAGATCGGGGCGTTGGGCAGGGCGCCGCTCAGGTTGTTGCCGTTGCGGGCGTTGCCGGTGTACGTCGGGTCGCACATCCGGTCGAAGCCCTTGCCCTCGTTGTTCGGGATGGCGGTGCTGGAGCCGTCCGACTCGCCCGGGGGCTTCACCCAGACGTACGCGTCGATGCCCGACTCCGGGGCGGCCTTCGGCCGCTCGCCGAGGCCCGCGCCGGCCTGGTTGCACCAGTTGCCGGTGTGGTGACGGCGGTCGACACGCCCGCCGTCGACGTAGGCGTCGACGCTGGTGTTCGGGCCCGGGCCGGTGGGCCGGGCGGTGCCGCCCCAACCGTTGCGGGAGGTGTCGATCAGCATGCCGATGCCGGAGTTGAAGCCGACCTGGACGAGCTTGTTCCGGAACGCCTGGGCGAAGGAGAGCTCGTCGACGTACTGGTTCCAGTCGATCCACTTGGACTGCCGGACCGTCTGGCCGTTCACCGAGTCGGTGACCTTGACGTACGGCTCGCGCAGTGCGGAGTAGTTCGCCGTGTTGACGATGAAGCCGTGCACGTTGTTCACCGTGCTGCCGGACGCCTTGGCGGCGGCCAGGAGCTGGTCGGCGACCGGGCCGAAGTTGCTGTCCCAGCCGATCCAGCCGTGGTGCGCGGCGTCGACGTAGTTGTAGACGTTGCCGATCGCGCCCAGCTTGGCCAGGGCGTAGCCGACGCCGTTGACGTACGCGCCGTTGGCCTTGACGGTGTCACACATGACCGTGCCGCCCGCGTTGCCCGAGGTGTTGGTCACCAGGTTGGGCAGCGAGTCGATCTCGACGATGTTGATGATCCGCAGGCTGGCGTACTTCGGGTCGGCCTGGATCGCGGCGATCGGGTCGATGTACTCGGCCTTGTAGCGGGGCAGCTCGTCCGGGCCCAGCTCGCCGTTGGAGGCCAGCGCGGAGCAGTCCCGGCCGGGCAGGTTGTAGATGACGAACTGGATGTAGCCGGCGCCCTGGGCGAGCGCGGCGTTCAGGTGGTCACGGACGCCCATCGCGCCGTTGGAGCTGCTGTTCGGGGTGCCGTTGATGGCGGCGATCCGGTCGATCCAGACCGCGGTCGGGTTGTTCGACACCCGGCTGCCGCCGGAGACCGACTCGGCCTTGGCCTTCCACTCCGGGTTCACGTACCCCTTGGCCCCGGCGTACGGGTTGTCCACCTTCTGCCCCGGCGGCGGCGTCGTGGGGGGCGGGCTGGTCGGCGGGGTGGTGGTCGGCGGGGTGGTGGTCGGCGGGGTGCTGGTGGGCGGCGTGCTGGTGGGCGGCGTGCCGCCGTTGCAGACCGTCCCGTTCAGGGTGAACGAGGTCGGCTTCGGGTTGCTCCCGCTCCAGGACCCGTTGAAGCCGATGGTGGTGCTGGCCCCGCTGGCCAGCGAGCCGTTGTAGGACTCGTTCTGCGCGGTGACGTTCTGGCCGCTCTGCGACCATCGGGCCGACCAGCCGTTGACGACCTTCTGCGCGCTGTTCGGGAAGCTGAAGCCGAGGTTCCAGGAGCTCAGCGGGTCGCCGAGATTCTTGATCGTCACGGTGCCGGTGAAGCCACCCGGCCAGTCGCTGGTGGTGTAGTCCACGCTGCACTGGGTCGCGGCCTGCGCCGCCGTGACCGGAAGGGTCACCAGTCCACCGGCCACCAGGACGCCCGCGCCGGTCAGCGCGAGCGCCCGGCTACGGCCGGACAGCCTTCTCCACAAATTCATGCCACTGATCTCCTTGGGCGAGACCGGATCCGCGTACGGCCCGGCGAAATCGGCCCGGCGGCGTCCGGTGGGACGGAACGTCGGTGCCACGGGTTTCTTCGAGGGGCGCCCGACCCGGACGGGCGTGGTGGTGGTGAGCGACCGGTGCTTGCCGGTCGGCGGCCCGACGCCGCCCGGATGGACCGGTGCCCTCGGCGTCTGACTCGGCGCGGTGTGGCTCCCCGAACCGCGTGCAAGCGATTCTCGCATGGGAGCGCTTCCATGGCAATGCCTCGATCGCTCGCCGCGCGTGAACCCGGGACCCGCGGACCGGACGGCCCGCCCAACTCCCGCCGGACGCCACAAGGCGACCGAGGCCGCCCGGGGCAGGCGGCAAGGCGGGGCCGGGCGGCAACCCGGCAGATGTGTCGTAGCACCCGAATACGGATCAAGCTCAGCTAAATCCAAAACACGAATGTTTCCCCACATAACTCATGAACCGGTCTAACGTCGGTCGTAGCTCGGATGTTGCCGAGCTCAGGACAACAGGGATGGAGTGACGCAGGTCATGGCAAAGAAGATGCTCGGGAAGGTCGTTGCGGGCGCCGCCCTGGGTGGCGCGTCCCTCCTGGTGTTCTCGCCCGGTTTCGCGTTCGCGGACGGCGGTCACCACGACGGCGAGGACCGGGACGGGAAGGTCTTCGCCAAGCCGCACGTCGTAAAGGCAGGCGACAAGGTCGAACTCACCGAGATCTGCTCGAAGGAGCAGGAGCACGCCTTCGTCTGGTCCAAGGTCACCGGCAAGGTGAAGCTGCACGAGGCCCGCGACGGCGAGGGTGACTGGCGCGACAAGGACAAGGGCGACTGGCGGGACGAGGAGAAGGGCGACCGGCGCGACGAGGACAAGGGCGACCGGCGCGAACCGGAGCAGGGCCGCGAGGAGCACGGCAAGGACGAGCAGGGCAAGCGCGAGCAGGGCAAGCCCGAAGAGGGCAAGCCCGAAGAGGGCAAGCGCGAGCAGGGCAAGGGCGAGCAGGGCAAGGGCGAGCAGGGCAAGCCTGAGCAGGGCAAGGGCGAGCAGGGCCCGGAGAACGGTCCCTGGGAGCCGCAGATGGACGGCCACGGCGGCGGGTTCGCCGCCGACGACTCCGGAGAGAAGCCGGGCCACCCGGGCGAGGGCAAGGAGGAGCACGGCCAGGAGTCCGGCAAGGACTGGAAGGACCACGAGAAGGGCTACGGCGAGGAGCAGGGCCGCGAGGAGCGCGGCGACCACGCCGCCGACGAGTACGGCCAGGACTCCTGGAAGAAGGAGAACGACAAGTACGGCCAGGAGGAGAACTCCTGGAAGAAGGACCAGAAGGAATCCGGCTGGGCCGACGAGTACGGCCGGGGCGAGGACGACTGGGAGCACAAGCGGGACTTCGTCTACTACGGCGAGGCCAGGGTGGACGAGCACGCCAAGCCCGGCCGCTACGAGCTGCAGGGCTCCTGCGGCGAGGGCGAGCTGGTCGTCCTGCCCCGCGGCGGGGTGGACGGCGGCGACGGTGGCATGACCAGCACCGGGCTGGACACGGGCATGGCCGCCGGCGGGGCCGGCATGCTGGGTGCCGCGGCGCTCGGCGGGATCGTGCTGATGCGTCGGCGTCGGACCGATGGTTCGCTCGTCTGACGGGACGGCGACACCGGCCGGCGGCCGTCACGGGAGACCGTGGCGCGCCGCCGGCACGGCCGTCGTCGTCCTGCTGGCCATGATGGGCGCCGGGATGATCGGCGCCTCGACCCGGGGCGGCGCCCTCCCGCTGCGCCCACCGCAGCCACTGGCCCAGGCCGGCCCGGTCACGACGACCACCGGGACCGTTCCGGCCTGGCCGGATGCCGGCATCGAGCAGCCCTCGGCGGAGACCGCCGCACCGGACCCGGCGGCGACCACGCCGGCGGCCGGCGCCGCGGCGGCCCCCGGTGTCGCGCTGGCGCCGGACCCCGCCGGCACCCCCGACGCCGCCCGCACGCCGGACGCGCCCCTGCCACTGGGGGCCGCCGCGCCGGACGTACCCGGTGCGGGCCCGGCCGGGCCCGCCCCGCTGGCCCGATCCGCCCCCACCACCATCTCGATCCCCCGGATCGGGGTGCAGGCCGAGATCATGTCCCTGGGCACCAACCCGGACGGCACCGTCCAGGTGCCGCCGCTGGACGACGCCCTCAAGGCCGGCTGGTACGAACCGGGGGCCAGCCCCGGCGAGACCGGTAACACGGTCATCGTCGGCCACGTCGACTCGGCGAAGATCGGGCCGGCGGTCTTCTTCAACCTCGGGGCGCTGCAACCCGGCGACACCATCACGGTCGCCCGGCAGGACGGGCGGAGCGTCACCTTCACCGTGGACCAGGTGGCGTCGGTGCCGAAGACCCAGTTCCCGGCCGACCAGGTCTACGGCCCGAACGACCAGGCCGGCCTGCGGGTGGTGACCTGCGGGGGCACCTTCGACCAGGCCGCCGGCAGCTACCTGAACAACATCGTCGTCTACGCCACGATGACGAGTTGAGCGGATCGGGCGCGGCCCGGTGCGTGGGGTGATCCCCCGCACCGGGCCGCGCCGCGTCGTGGATCAGGCGGCGGCGGAGGTCCGCACCAGGGTACGGATCTGCCGCAGCAGCACGGACAGGGCCGCCAGGTCGGCCCGGGACTCGTCGAACTCGCCCATCGCCCGCTGGGCGCGGTGGATCGAGGTCGCGTTCGACTGCTCCCACTGCTGCACCCGCTCGTGCGGTGGCAGCGAGTCCGGGGTGGAGTCGAGCACCTCCGCGGTGAGCGCGGCCAGCGCGGCGTACAGGTCGTAGCGCAGCGCCATCCGGGCCAGGGTCTGCCAGCGGTCCTCGCGCGGCAGCAGGGAGATCTTCGACAGCAGGCTGTCCACCCGGAACCGGTCGGAGAGGACGAAGTAGACCGGAGCCACCTCGCCGACCTCCCGCCGCCGGCTGGCCGCGGTCTCCACCACGTCCAGCAGGCCGAAGCTGTACATCAGCCGGGTCGCCTGCTCGGCCAGCCCGCGCGGCAGCCCCTTCCCGATCATCCCGTCCATGTGCGCGACGATCGACTCCCGCTCGCTGCCGTAGAAGAGCTCCTCGAGCCCGGGCAGCAGCCGGGCGACGCCGTCACGCAGCCGGGCGATCTCCGCCGGCACGTCGATCGGCGAGCGCCGGTTGGTGACCAGCCAGCGCACCGCGCGGTCGAGCAGCCGCCGGGTGTCCAGGTAGACGGCGGTCTGCAGCTCCGGCGAGACCTTGTTGTCCAGCGCCTCGACCGCGTCCCACACCTCGCGCAGCCCGAACACCTCGCGGACCACCACGTACGCCCGGATCACGTCCGCCGCCGAGGCGGCCGTCTCCTCGACCACCCGGAAGACGAACGAGATGCCGCCCCGGTTGATCGCCTCGTTGACCAGGACCGTGGTGACGATGTCCCGGCGCAACCGGTGCCGGGCCATCCGGTCGGCGAAGCGCTCCCGCATCGGGGTCGGGAAGTAGTTGACCAGGACCTCGGTCGTCCACTCCTCGTCCGCGAGTCCCTCGGCCAGGATCTCCTTCTCCAGGACGATCTTGACGTACGCCAGCAGCACCGCGAACTCCGGCGCGCTGAGCCCGGACTCGGTGCGCACCGCCAGCTCCTCGTCCGGCGGCAGCGCCTCCAGCGCCCGGTTCAGCTGGCCGGCCCGCTCCAAATCGGTGATCATCCGCCGGTGCACCGGCAGCAGCGAGGCGGCCTGGGCCTGGGCCGTGTTGAGCGCCCGGGCCTGGTCGTAGTTGTCCTGCAACACCAGCTCGGCGACCTCGTCGGTCATCTGGGCGAGCAGCTCGTCCCGCTCCGGGACGGTCAGCGCGCCGTCGGCGACCGCCGTGTTCAGCAGGATCTTGATGTTCACCTCGTGGTCGGAGCAGTCCACCCCGGCCGCGTTGTCGATGAAGTCGGTGTAGATCCGGCCGCCTCCGACGGCGTACTCGATCCGGCCGTGCTGGGTGAAGCCCAGGTTGCCGCCCTCGCCGACCACCCGGCAGCGCAGGCTCTTGCCGTCCACCCGGATGGCGTCGTTGGACTTGTCCCCGACCTCGGCGTTGGTCTGCGTCGACGCCTTGACGTAGGTGCCGATGCCGCCGTTCCAGAACAGGTCGACCGGCGCGGTCAGGATCGCCTTCATCAGCTCCTGCGGGCTGAGCTGGGTGACGTCGTCGTCCAGCCCGAGCACCGCGCGGACCTGCGGCGTGATCGGCACCGACTTGGCGGTACGCGGATGGACGCCGCCGCCTTCCGAGATCAGCTCCGGGTTGTAGTCCGCCCAGGACGACCGGGGCAGCTCGAACAGCCGCTTGCGCTCCTCCCACGAGGTGGCGGCGTCCGGATCCGGGTCCAGGAAGATGTGCCGGTGGTCGAAGGCGGCCACCAGCCGGATGTGCTTGGACAGCAGCATCCCGTTGCCGAAGACGTCGCCGGACATGTCGCCGACGCCGGTCACCGTGAAGTCCTGGGTCTGGGTGTCGTGGCCCAGCTCCCGGAAGTGCCGCTTCACCGACTCCCAGGCGCCCCGGGCGGTGATGCCCATCTTCTTGTGGTCGTAGCCGGCCGAACCGCCGGAGGCGAACGCGTCGCCCAGCCAGAAGTGGTGCGCCGCGGAGATCTCGTTGGCGATGTCGGAGAACGATGCGGTGCCCTTGTCCGCCGCCACCACCAGGTACGGGTCGTCCGCGTCGTGCCGCACCACGTCGGCCGGCGGGACGATCTCGCCGCTGGCGATGTTGTCGGTGACGTCCAGCAGGGCGGAGATGAACTCCTTGTAGCAGATGACCGCCTCGTCCCGGTCCCCCGGCTTCTGCTTCAGCACGAAGCCGCCCTTGGCGCCCACCGGCACAATCACGGCGTTCTTCACCATCTGGGCCTTGACCAGGCCGAGCACCTCGGTGCGGAAGTCCTCCCGCCGGTCGGACCAGCGCAGGCCACCACGGGCCACCGGGCCGTACCGCAGGTGCACGCCCTCGAACCGGGGCGAGTACACGAAGATCTCGAACTTCGGCCGCGGCGCCGGCAGGTCCGGGATGGCCTGCGGGTCCAGCTTGAAGGCCACGTACGGCTTCGGCCGGCCGCCGACCGGCTTCTGGTAGAAGCTGGTGCGCAGGGTGGCCTGGATCAGCGTCAGGTACGCCCGCAGGATCCGGTCCTGGTCGAGGCTGGCCACCTCGTCCAGCGCCTCACCGATGGCGGCGACCAGCTCGCCGCCGCGCTGCCGGCGCTCGTCCAGGGTGGCCGCGCCCGGGGCGAACCGGGCCTCGAAGAGCTCCACCAGCAGCCGGGTGATCTGCGGGTACGCGATGAAGGTGGACTCCATGTAGTCCTGCGAGAAGACCGTGCCGGCCTGCCGCAGGTACTTCGCGTACGCCCGCAGCACCACCACCTGCCGCCAGGTGAGGCCGCCGCGCAGCACCAACTCGTTGAAGCCGTCCACCTCGGCCTCGCCCCGCCAGGCCGCCGCGAAGGCGTTCTCCACGTGCGGGCGCACCTCGGCCAGCTCCTGGTGCGCCTCGGGGAGGCGCAGGCCGAAGTCGTACAGGAAGACCCGGCCGTCGACCCGGTCCACCTCGTACGGGTGCTCGTCGACCACCTTCACGCCCAGCGAGTGCAGCACCGGCAGCACCGCGGAGAGCATCATCGGCTCGCCGTACCGGTAGACCTTGAACCGGACGTCCATGCTCTCGTCGGCGTCCCGGCCGGAGTCGTTGACGCGCGGCGCGAGCTGCTTGCGGAACAGGTGCATCTCGAGCTGGCCGGGCTCCTCCAGCAGCTCCAGCTTGGCCAGGTCCTTCATCGCCTCGTACGGCGTGTGCCCGTCCTTGTAGCCCTCCGGGAACGCGTCGGCGTACCGGGCGAACAGGTGCTTGGCCTGCTCGTCGCCGAGCTTGCGCTCCAGCACCAGCCGGTAGTCGTCGTCCCAGAGCCGGGTGGCGTCGGCCAACTCCTCGGCGAGCAGGTCGGCGTCGATGTCGCCGGGCGGGTTGGTGGGGTCGGTACGCACGATGAAGTGCACCCGGGCCAGCATCGACTCGGTGACCCGGGTGGTGTAGTCCACCCCGACGCCGTTCAGCTCGCGAAGCAGGATGTCCTGCATGCGCAGCCGGTTCTGGGTGGTGAACCGGTCCCGCGGCAGGTAGATCAGGCAGGAGATGAACCGCCCGTACGCGTCCCGCCGCAGGAAGACCCGCAGCTGCCGGCGGCCGGCCATCCGCAGCACGCCGATCACCGCGTGGTACAGGTCGTCGGTCTTGATCTGGAACAGCTCGTCGCGCGGGTAGGTCTCCAGGATCTGGAGCAGGTCCTTGCCGGAGTGGCTGCGCTGGCTCAGGCCCGAGCGGTCGAGCACCTCGGCCACCTTGCGGCGGACCACCGGCAGCTCCCGGACGCTGGTCCGGTACGCGGCGGTGGAGAACAGGCCGAGGAAGCGCCGCTCGCCGACCACCTCGCCCGCGTCGTTGAAGATCTTGAACCCGATGTAGTCGAGGTAGGCCGACCGGTGCACGGTGGCCCGCGAGTTCGCCTTGGTGATGATCAGCAGGCGCTTCTCGGTGACCTTCTCGTGCGCCTCCGGCGTCATGGAGTTCAGCGAGCGGGCCTCCGGGGAGTCCTGCCGCAGGATGCCCAGCCCGGTGCCGAGCACCGCCTCCAGCGCCTGCCCGCCCTCCGCGGCGTCGACCAGCCGGTACTCCCGGTAGCCGAGGAAGGTGAAGTGGTCGTGGGCCAACCAGCGGAGCAGCTCCACCGAGTCGGTGATGTCCTTCTCCGGCACCGGCGGGCGGTTGTCCGAGGTGCGGGCGGCGGCCAGCTCGTCGGCGAGGGCCAGCGCGCGCTGGCGCATCTTCGGCCAGTCCTCCACCGCCTCCCGCACGTCGGTCAGCACCCGCTGCAACTCGCGGCGCAGCCGTTCCCGCTCCGCCGGGTCGCGGACCGGGTCGATCTCGATCCGCATCCAGCTCTCGATCAGGTCGCCGGCGATGGCGTCGTCCGGCTCGACGTCGGCGCAGACCTCGGTCAGCCGGCCCAGCGGCTCCCGGCGCACCACCACCAACGGGTGCACCAGCAGGTGCACGTCCAGGTGGTGGGTGTTGAGCAGCGCCGTCACCGAGTCGACCAGGAACGGCATGTCGTCGGCGACTATCTCGACGACCGTGTGGTGCTGGTCGGCGTGCGGCTCGTGGATCCGCAGCTTCAACTCGCCGGGCACCCGCTGCTGGGCCAACTCCCGGTGTGCCCGGGCGGCCGCCAGCATCTCCTCGGCGGTGAAGCCGATCAGCTCCTCGTCCGGCGCGAACCGCCAGAAGCGGCTGACCAGGGTCGCCGCGTCGTGGTCGTCGCCGGCCAACGCCACCGCCTGAGCCACCAGGCGCTCCGCGTTCGGCACCGGCTCGTCGAGCTCGGCGTCCTCCACGTCGTCGCCCAACGCCTCCGGCGGCAGACCCAGATCGTAGATGGTGTCGATGCTCGAACCGGTCATCCCGGTCACTCCTGTGTCGAGGCGGCCGTAGCCGTCCCCGTCGGTCGCCGAATCGAAGCTGTCGTCGTCCCGGCCGGTGTCATCCTGCCGGAGGTCGGGTCCCGGTTTGATCGCCGGACGCCGGTCCATCGGTGCCACTCCCCTCGACCCACCGCGTTGTGGGTCACTCTGCCGCCCAAGCCTAGGCCCGCCGCCCTTTCCGTGTGTCGGCGGACCTCCGACCGGACGTCCGGTCCGGGACTTCGTCCTTTCGCCCGTTGCGGGCACGAGGTTGGCCGCTCGCGGATTACCCCGCGCGGCGATGTTCATCACATGGCGCGACCACCTTGTCGCGCACCGGGCGGGCGGTGCGAACGGCCAGGGCGTACTACCGTGCAGGACAGCCCAAAACCGGAGGGAAGCTCCATGCCCGTGTCGTACCCCGACCGCCGCCGTTCACCCGTTCGGGCGATGCTGGCCCCACTGACCGCTGTCGTGCTGGCCGCCGGCGCGCTGACCGGGTGCTCCGGCGGGGACGGCCCGGAGGGCAGCGTCGACGCGTTCCTGGCCGGCTGGCGCTCGGGCGACCTGAACGCCGTGGGCTTCGTCGACCCGACCGGGGCGAAGGTGCCGGCCGGCGAGGTCGGCAAGGAGCTCAAGGACCTCTCCGGGGAGCTGGCCGCCACCCCGCCGACGCTGCGCCGCTCCGGCGATCCGAAGATCACGAAGGACATCGCCACCGCCGGCTACCGGGTCGAGTGGGCGCTCCCGCAGGGCGCGAAGTGGGCGTACGACCGGCAGCTGAACCTGCGCCGGGGCGGCGACGACAAGTGGCAGGTGATCTGGGAGCCGACCCTGGTGCACGAGCAGCTCGAGACCGGCGAGCGGTTGGTGGTGGCACGCAACGGCGCCACCCGCGGCAGCATCCTGGACGCCGCCGGTCAGCCGATCGTGGCGCCGCGCAGAGTGATCGACGTCAGCATCCAGCCCAACCAGGTGTCCGACGTGCCCGGCACGATCGCGAAGCTGGACGCCGCCTTCAAGGCCATCCGCCCGCCGATCACGCCCCCGGTCGACCTCGCCGACCTGCCGAAGCGCCTCGCCTCGGCGAAGCCCACCGCGCTGGTCGGCGTGGTGACCCTGCGAGACGAGGCGTACCAGCAGATCAAGCCCAGGATCTACGACCTGCCGGGGGTGAAGTTCCCGTCCAGCGAGCGCCAGCTGGCGCCCACCCGGGAGTTCGCCCGAGCCCTGCTCGGCTCCGTCGACCAGGCGACCGCCGACGACCTGAAGGCCCACCCGGACCGTTACCGGGAGGGCGACCTGGTCGGCCACGGCGGCCTCCAGGGCCGGTACGACGAGCGGCTGGGCGGGACGGCCGGACTCACCGTGAGCGTCACCCGGACCCGCCCCGACGGCCAGCCGGAGCCGGCCGGAAAGGTCCTGTTCACGGTCGAGCCGAAGGCCGGCGAGCCGGTGCGGACCACGCTGGACGTCGCCACCCAGAACGCCGCCGACACGGCGCTGCGCGGGGAGAAGCGACGGGCCGCCCTGGTCGCGATGCGGATCAGTGACGGCGCCGTGGTGGCCGTGGCGAACGGTCCGGGGCCGGCCGGGCAGAACCTCGCCTTCACCGCCCAGGTGCCGCCCGGGTCCACGTTCAAGATGGTCAGCGCGCTCGGCCTGCTCGACCGCGGCGCGGTGACCCTGGACGGCAAGGTGAACTGCCCGAAGACCTACTCCGTCGAGGGGCGTTCGTTCAAGAACTCGGACAACTTCGAACTCGGCTCGGTGCCGTTCCGCACCGACTTCGCCAAGTCCTGCAACACCGCGTTCGCCTTCCTGGCCCCGAAGCTCGGCGCCGACGGGCTCGCCACCACCGGCCGCCAGCTGGGCCTGGAGGGCGACTGGGACCTCGGCATCGACGCCTTCACCGGCAAGGTCTCCACCGGCGGTTCGGCCGCCGAGCGGGCCGCCGCGGCGTTCGGCCAGGGCACCACGGTGGTGAGTCCGCTGGCCATGGCCGGGGCCACCGCCGCCGTGGCGCGCGGCCACTGGGAGCAGCCGAAGGTGGTGCTGGAGCCGGCCCCGGCGGAGACCGCCGAGCCGGGCCCGGAGCTCACGGCGTCCTCGCTCGGCCCGCTGCGCACCATGATGCGCGAGGTCGTCACCGTGGGCACCGCCAAGGCGCTCGCGGACGTCCCCGGCGGCCCGGTGCACGGCAAGACCGGCACCGCCGAGTACGACAACGACCCGAAGCACCTGCACTCCTGGTTCGTCGGCTGGCAGGGCGACGTCGCGTTCGCCGTCTTCGTCGAGCAGGGCGGTTCGAGCGCGGCCAGCGCGGTACCAGCCGCCGAGCGCTTCCTACGCGCCCTCGCCACCGCCCGCTGACCCCCGCTCCCACCGAACGATTCTTCAACGGGGGCGCTGGCGACCCCTGTGTCGGGTTTCCGGCAGACCCTTGCTTATCGCGCGTACTGCTGTTGACAGAGTCAAAAAGCGGGGCATTAGGCATCAATAGGTTCGTGGATTTCACCATTTCGAGTCGCCCAGGGATGAGCCGGGACTGAAACCCGGCAGCCATTCACTTGGTTCAGTCTGGTGGACCGCCCAGTCGGCCCGATAGTGTGCCCAAACCGGGCCTGGAAGATGCCCTCACGGGTTTGCGGCCACTCCCCGTGGTCGGCGGTCCCGCACATCTCGCCTGGAGGTGAGTTGCCACATCCAGTAGCTGTTTTGTCGGGCAAGTCGATCTCGGACGCCATCGACCGCGCCCTTGACTGCCTTCGGGTCAATTTTCGCTCCGGAAACAACGAGGCGGGTTGGTACCACTTCCTGGACGACCCGACACCTGGAATCACCGCCTCCGCAGTCGGCCTCTTCACCTTCCGACTCGCCGGACAGGAGTTCGAGCGGTCCGACGAGATCATCAGATACCTGGTCAGCCAGCAGGTCGACGGTCCCTCGGGCGCGGGCGGCGGATGGGCAGTTCGTACCACCAATGGATTTCCGATCATCGAAGCCACCGCCTGGGTCGTACGGGCGTTGAGCACCCCGGGCCTTGGCCGGCTGGAGGCTGTAAAGGCGCTGCAGTCCGGGGCGAACTTCCTGGTGAATAACCAGAACACCGACTTTGGCTGGGCGTCCTACGCAGGTCAGCCGTCAAGGGTCTTCCACACCGCGCTGTGTATGTTGGCGCTGCAGGAGTGCGGCGGCCCCGCCGTCGTGATCGACAACGCCAAGAAGTGGCTGCTCAGCGCGCAGAGCCCGGACGCGCCTGCTTGGGGGGCACTGCCTGGCACCGCACCAACCTTGTTGCACACAAGCATGGCGCTGCTGGCGTTGACTGGGCTGGATGGCGCGCTCTCGGTTAACACCGTCAAGAAGACGGCCGACTGGATCCTGGAACGGTTGACTCCGGGGACCCATGCCGAACGTTCCTCAACGGTCGAGGAGTTCGACGTCCCGGTTCCCGGCGATCATCCCTTCGTCTTTCAGAACATCCTTCCGCACTTCGCCGGTCCGATCGCAGTGACCGCCCTCCTCGCAGCAGGTGTGGATCCCCTGCAGCCGAAGCTGTTCACCGCGGTCTCGCAAATCTTGCGGGACCAGCAGAAGACCGGGACCTGGGAGTTGCCACGGAGTCCACTCCGAGAGTCGATCTGGGCAATCTGGCCGTTCGTATCGGCGCTGGCCCGGATGCGCGAGGCAGTCTTTCCGGTGGCCGCTGGCGAGGCTCAACTCCTGTACCCCGGCTGCGCCCTGGTACAGACCCACACCAGTGCCCGGAAGCTGACGACCGCGCTGCTGATGCGCAATTTCCTTTTGAGCTGGGTCGCAAGGCACAAGATCGCGCTCGCACTGTGGATCATCGGGGTGAGCTACTCGATTGGGGCCTTGGTGCTCTACCTGACCGGTGCGGTCGACCGGACAGAGTTCCTGATCGGACTCATCCTCCCAGCAGTGCTACTGGTCTTCCAGTTGGTCTGGGGCGCGAGAGTCAAACGCCGCGATGGTTCCGACTCGTGAACCGCGACTCGATCCTCAGCTGTGAGCTGTGCCTGGAGGTGCAGCGTGGCGACCATTCGCCGTCCCGCCCAGCCACGGTAGAAGATTCATCCCGGTTGGTCTTTCGGGTCGCGGGGGTGGATGTCATGGCCGGGCTCGGTTCCCTCGAACCCGGATACGTGCTCGTCCTTCCCCACCGTCACGTACCGAGCAGCGGGGATCTCAGCACCCCAGAGCGGTCCCTGCTGCATGCCACGGCCCGCGCGACCGCCTACCTCATCGAGCGGGTCTTCCAGCACCGGGTACTCATCGTCGAGCATGGGTCGTCCGGGAAGGCAGCAGGCCAGGCCGGCGGTGGCTGCATCACGCACTGCCACCTGCACCTCTTTCCGGTGCCGTGGGACACGGATCCGCTGGTCATGGTTCCGCCGGATGCCCACCCCGTCGCAGGCCTCAACCTGCTCGCCGAAGCGGCGGCCCGCCGCCAGAACTACTACTACCGCTCATCGCTGTCCGACGGCGGCTACCTGGCGGTCGGGAGCGAACTCGTGTCCCAGTACGCCCGGCGAATCTGGGCCGAAATCTTGGGCATGCCGGACACATGGGATTGGGCAGCTTTTCCCTATATTGAGAACTGCCACCTGACCATCAAGGAACTCCGACGGGACGAGGCGCACATGAGGGAGCGATTGAGTGCCGAGATCCTCGACGAGACGCTCGCTGCATACGCCAGCAACGCCTCCCGCTATGCGGCAGCTACCGAGGAGTTCGCAGGCAACTCGACCCTACCCGCGCAGCTCGACGAACTCCTCGCGGCCACCAGGGGCGTCGTCCTGGATGCCGGCGCGGGAGGGGGGCGGGATTCCGACTATGTGGCGGCGGCGGGCAGGCTGGCCATCGCCATGGACGCCTCGGCCGCTCTGTTGACCGAGCTGACCTGGGCACGCGACTTCTCCCGGCTGGTGGCGGACATCCGCTCCATTCCGCTTGCCGATTCGTCCGTCGGTGCCATCTGGTGCTCCGCGGTGCTGCTGCACCTCGATCCCACCGGTGCCGCCCAGGCGCTGCGAGAACTCCGGCGGGTCCTGGATCCGGACGGGCTCATGCAGGTCTCAGTCAAGGAGGGTAGGGGCATCCGCACCGAAGCACTCATTGGCACGACGGCTGTCCGGCACTTCTTCCTGTACGAGTTGCAGGAACTGACGGCGATGGCGGAGAGCGCCGGCTTTGAGGTCGTGAAGGCTTGGGTGGAGGAAGAGGACAGCTCGGGCAAGACCCTGCAGCGATGGGCCAAGGCTGTGGTCAGAAAGTCCTTGTGACCGTGCTACCCCATCTCCACCTGCATCTGGAACCCGAACAACGCAAGCGGGCCCAGCTGGGTATACGGCTCGACGTCGCCCGAGACTCGGCAGCCTTCTTCGCAGCACACGACATACGCAACGCGGCGCGACCGGCTATGTCGGGGAAGGACCTGGAGTGCTTCATCCACCAGGTGCACGCAGAGCAACGGCATGAGGGAGTGGCCCATGTCGAACTGCGACTCTCACCCCGCCGGTTCGTCGTGGACGGCCTTCCCTTCGCCGAGTTCCTGCGCATCGCGCACCACAGCATGCGCGCGCTTGAGAACCCGACACTGCGCGGCGTGCTGCTGGTCAACCGGGACAGCAGCGAGAAATTCACGGAAGACTGTCGCCGGCTGCTTCCCGGCCTGCCGCCGACGTTTGTTGGTATCGATCTTGCCGGGGACGAGAGCAGATATCCGGACAGCTCCAGGTTCCGGAATCTGTTCGCCACCGCCCGAGAATCCGGCCTGGGGGTCACGGTGCACGCCGGCGAATTTGGAAACCTGGACGGGGTGTGGCGGGCGATCGACGAGTTGGGGGCACAACGGCTGGGGCACGCGCTGGCCGCCGCGGGCAACCGGTCACTGCTGAAACGGCTCCGGGACGACTCGATCCTGGTGGAGCTCTCGATCTCGTCGAACCTGGCCCTCGGCGCAGCAGCCAGCGCGAGTCTTCACCCGGCCCGGATCTTCCTCGAAGCCGGGGTGCCGCTCAGCTTCAACACCGACATCCCGATCGAGAGCGGATCAACCATCCCGCAGGAGTTGGCTGTCGCGGCCGACGTACTCGGCCTGAGCACGTCCGAGGTAGTCACACTTCAGCAGGGGGCCTCCCGCTTCATCTTTCGGCGGTCCGCAAGGCGGTAGCGCCTTGGGGCCCTCCTCGTCGGATGCGCTAGGACCCGCCCGCTATCAGGAAGAAGTCAGGCGAGGCCAGCGGAGGCGGGCGGCTCCTCACCTGTCGACCGCAGCCCGCCCTCCTCCTGGGGGCCTATCCGACGAAGCAGGCCGGGTCCGGCGGAGACGGGCGGCCCGACAGGCTCGATCGCCGCCGCCGGAGCAGGCGCCTCCACGAGCCCCTCTCCTGGCCCGGTACCGCCGTTCGGCGAGGCGCCCTCGCTGGGTGACGCGTTTAGGACCGCTGGTCCGGTGCCAGGCCGGGTTTCGGACGCTGCCGAGGGCCGGCCGCGCTGCGGTGGCGGGGCCGACGGCAGCAGCCGGGGCGGCACCGCCTCCGGCGCGCCGACCGGGGCCAGCCCGGCCGCCACGGTGTTGACGATCTCGGCGGCGTACGACCCGTCGGGGTCGTAGTCGGGGTCGAAGACGGTCAGCTCGACGCCGAGGCAGTGCGGGGTGTCCACCAGCCCGGCGAGCAGGATCTCCAACTCGGCGAAGGCGATCCCGCCCGGGTCCGGCGCGTCGACCGCGGGCATCACCGCCGGGTCGAGCACGTCCACGTCGATGTGCACCCAGTAGCCGGCGCAGTCCGCGAGCTGCTCGTGCGCCCACTGGGCGGTCCGGGCCGCCCCCTCGGCGCGCAGCGCCGGCACCGGCCGGGTGGTGATGCCGGCGGCCTGCAGGTCGAGCCGGTACTCGTCCTGCGCCCGGATGCCGAGGACCACCACGTCGATGTCCCGGAAGTAGGGCCGGCGCCCCTCGATGGCGGCCAGGTCGGCCTGCCCCCGCCCGGTCACCAGGGCGAGATCCTCCCCCGCCGCCGCGCCCACATACGAGGCGTTGCCCGGGTGCCGGAAGTCGGAGTGGCCGTCGACGAAGACCAGGCCGATCCGGCCGCCGACCGCCTCGCCGAGCCGGTGCATGGCCAGCGCCGAGCCGAGCAGCACCGAGCAGTCCCCGCCGAGCACCAGCGGGAACTCGCCCCGGTCGATGATCTCGCCGATCCGGTCGGCCAGCAGGGTGGAGTACCCGGAGATCTCCGGCGCGTGGCAGACGCCGTCGCCCGGGCGCCAGTCCCCCGGGTCGTACCGGGGTGGGGTGAGGCAGCCGGCGTCGCGGGCCCGCAGCCGGGCGAGCAGGCCGTGGTCGCGCAGCGCACCCGGGGCCTTGGCGCAGCCCGGCACCGAGCTGGGCGTGGGTGGGCGCAGCCCCAGGTTGGTCGGCGCGTCGAGGACGGCGATCCGGCGCATCATGGGCTCCCGTCCTCGGTGGTCGGGCGGGCCGGCCGGAACGCCGGCCCGCGCTGGCGTGTGACGAACTCAGAACAGGGCGCTGGCCAGCGCCCGGCGGGCGGAGGCGACCGCCGGGTCGTCCGGGCCGGCGACGGTGAACAGCGAGACCAGGTGCTGGCGTACCCGCTCCCGCTCGTCGCCGGCGGTGCGGCGGACCAGACCGACCAGCCGCGTGTACGCCTGCTCGGCCAGGCCGCTGAGCACCTCGACGTCCGCGGCGAGCAGCTGGGCGTCGACGTCGTCGGGGGCGTCGTCGGCCGCGGCGAGCGCGGCCCGCGGGTCGGTGCCACCCACCCGGCGGGCGAGACCGACCTGGGCCAGGCCCGCCTCCGCCGCGGCGTCGGCGGGCGACTCGGCCAGGATCTTCCGGTACGCCGCCTCGGCGGCGTCCAGGTCGCCGGTCATCAGCGCGTCGTCGGCCTCGTCCAGCCGGGGGTCCTCCGGCTGGGCCACGGCGACGCCACCGGCCTTGAGCACGGCGGAGATCCACTGGCGGAGCTGGGCCTCGGGGACCACCCCGGAGAAGGCGTCGATCGGCTGGCCGCCGACCACCGCGTACACCATCGGGATGCCCTGGACCCGGAACATCTGCGCGATGCGCGGGTTGGCGTCCACGTCGACCTTTGCGAGCATCCAGGCCCCGCCGCCCTCGGCGGCCAGCCGCTCCAGCACCGGGGAGAGCTGCTTGCACGGCTCGCACCACTCGGCCCAGAAGTCCACGATCACCGGGGTCTCGAGCGACCGTTCGAGCACCTCCGTCTGGAAGGTCGCCTCGGTCACGTCGATCACGGCGGCTCCGCCGCCGGGGGCACCCGGCAGGCCGGTGGGCGGGCCGGACTGGGCCGGTGTGGCGGGACGGGCAGGGGACGGTGCGGCGGTGCGCAGCGCGCTGAGGTCGACCGCGCCGCGGGTGAAGATCGACGAGGTGATCCGTGGGTCGCTCATGGTTACCTAGTCTCGCACGCGCGAGGCGGAACTCAGATCAACCGCGACGCCGACAGTTGCAACTGTCACGCCTGGTCGGGATGCAGGGCGGGGCCCCTTCTTGACAGACGTCTGTTAAGGAGGGGCCCCGCCCAACACCTCAGAACCGCGCCGGCTCCCGGTACACGCCCCACTCACCGCGCAGGGCGTCGCAGATCTCACCGAGGGTGGCCTCGGCGCGGACCGCGTCGAGCATCGCCGGGATCATGTTGTCGCCGGTACGGCTCACCTCGACCATGCGCTGCACGGCGGCCTGGACCGCGGCGTCGTCCCGGCCGGACTTGCGCTCGGCGAGCACCCGGCGCTGCTCCAGCTCCACCTCGTGCGAGATGCGCAGGATCTCCAGCTCCTTGGCCACCGTGCCGGTGTGGCAGTTGACCCCGACGATCTTCTTGTCGCCCTTCTCCAGCGCCTGCTGGTAGACGAAGGCCGACTCGGCGATGTGCCCGGTGAACCAGCCGTCCTCGATGCCGCGCAGGATGCCGGAGGTCATCGGGCCGATCTGGTGCGGGCCCTCCCCACCGAGCTGCCTGATCCGGGCGAAGATCTCCTCCGCCTCGGCCTCGATGGAGTCGGTGAGCGCCTCGACGTACCAGGAGCCGCCGAGCGGGTCGGCCACGTTGACCACGCCGGTCTCCTCCATCAGCACCTGCTGGGTACGCAGGGCGATCTCGGCGGACTCGTCGGTGGGCAGCGCGAGAGTCTCGTCCAGGGCGTTGGTGTGCAGCGAGTTGGTGCCGCCGAGCACGGCGGCCAGCGCCTCCACCGCGGTACGGACCACGTTGTTGACCGGCTGCTGGGCGGTCAGCGACACCCCGGCGGTCTGCGTGTGGAACCTCAGCCAGAGCGCCTTCTCGCTGGTGGCGCCGTACACGTCGCGGAGCCAGCGGGCCCAGATCCGGCGGGCGGCCCGGAACTTGGCGATCTCCTCGAAGAAGTCCACGTGCGAGTCGAAGAAGAAGCTCAGGCCGGGGGCGAAGACGTTGACGTCCAGCCCGCGGCTCAGCCCCAGCTCGACGTACCCGAAGCCGTCGGCCAGGGTGTACGCCAGCTCCTGCGCGGCGGTCGAGCCGGCCTCGCGGATGTGGTAGCCGGAGACCGACAGCGGCTTGTAGCGCGGGATCTCGGCAGCGCAGTATTCCATCAGGTCGCCGATCAGGCGCAGGTGCGGCTCCGGGTCGAAGAGCCACTCCTTCTGCGCGATGTACTCCTTGAAGATGTCGGTCTGCAGGGTGCCGTCCAGTTTGGACAGGTCGGCGCCCTGCCGCTCGGCGGCGACCAGGTACATGCAGAACACCGGCACGGCCGGCCCGGAGATGGTCATCGACGTGGTGACCGCGGCCAGGTCGATGCCGTCGAAGAGCGCCTGCATGTCGGTGGCGGTGTCGATGGCGACGCCGCAGTGCCCGACCTCGCCGAGCGCCTGCGGGTCGTCGGAGTCGCGGCCCATCAGGGTCGGCATGTCGAACGCGACCGAGAGCCCGCCGCCACCGGCGCCGAGGATCATCTTGTAGCGCTCGTTGGTCTGCCGCGCGTTGCCGAAGCCGGCGAACTGCCGGATGGTCCAGGTCCGCCCGCGGTAGCCGGTCGGATGCAGACCCCGGGTGTACGGGAACTCGCCCGGCCAGCCGATCCGCTCGAAGCCCGGGTAGGCGGCACCCTCCGGCGGCCCGTAGACCGGCTCGACGGGCATCCCCGAGAGCGTGGTGAAGTCCGCGTCCCGCTTACGCGCGGAGTCGTACCGGGCCTGCCAGCGGGCCCGTCCGGCGGCGATCTCGTCGGCGTTCATGCGGGGCTCCTCCTCGAGTCCTCGACTGAAGACCGAGTGTAGAACGCCCGCCTGAACGATCGCTAAGCCAACCGGGTACCGGCCGGTAACCCGACTCAGGCGGACGGCACCGCCGGCCCGCCCAGCGCCACGTCGTCGACCTTGATGTTGATCTCGTCGGCCCGCAGCCCGTACGTCTCGACCGCCGAGGTCACCGCCGCGCGGACCGCGTCGGTCACCTCGGGCACCGGCCGGCCACCGTCGATCACGATGACCAGGTTGATCACCGCGGCACCGTTCGTCACGTGCGCCGAGCAGCCGCGCCGGGCGTCCCCCAACTCGTCCAGCCCGATCCGGTCCAGCACCGAGTTGAAGAACCGGGCCACGTCACCGCCGAGCTCGGCCACCCCGGGCACCGACTTCGCGGCGGCCACCGCGATCTTCTCCACCACCTCGGCGGAGACGTGCGTCGTCCCGCCCGCGGTCGCGTCCGGCCGCATCGACAGCTCCTGCGTCGCCTCGTGGTCCATCTGCTCCCCACACCGTCGCCCCGCCCCACGGATCCGCGGGGCGCAGCGAGCGTACTAGGAGATCGGGGTCCAGGGTGGACGGGTCAGCTGGCCAGTTGCGCCAGCAACTCGTCCGCCGCGGCGTACGGGTCGATCGCGCCCTCGGCCACCTTGGCCGCGAGCGTCGGCAGCTGCGTACCGTCGCGCAGCGAGCCGATCCGGGCGCGGAGGGTGCCGAGCGCGATCGCCTCGACCTCGGCGGCGGCCCGCGCCTCCCGGCGGCGGCGCAGCCCGCCGTGCTCGACCAGCCAGCCACGATGCTTGTCGATCGCGGCGGCGATGTCGTCGATCCCCTCGCCGCGGGCGGCGATCGAGCGGACCACCTGGGGCCGCCACTCGCCCGGGCCGCGCTCGCCGAGGGCGATCATGCCCTGGATGTCCCGGACCGTGGCGTCGGCGCCGTCCCGGTCGGCCTTGTTGACCACGAAGACGTCGGCGATCTCCAGGATGCCGGCCTTGACCGCCTGGATCGCGTCGCCCATTCCCGGGGCGAGCAGCACCAGGGTGGTGTCGGCCAGCGAGGCCACCTCCACCTCGGCCTGCCCGACGCCGACGGTCTCCACCAGCACCACGTCGCAGCCGGCGCCCTCCAGCACCCGGACCGCCTGCGGGGTGGCGGCGGAGAGGCCGCCGAGGTGGCCCCGACTGGACATCGACCGGATGTAGACGCCCGGGTCGGTGGCGTGGTCCTGCATCCGCACCCGGTCGCCGAGGATCGCCCCGCCGGTGAACGGGCTGGACGGGTCGACGGCCAGCACCCCGACCCGGTGCCCGCGCGCCCGTAGCGCCCGGACCAGCTCGTTGGTGGTGGTCGACTTGCCCACCCCGGGCGACCCGGTCAGGCCGACGACCTGGGCCTGCCCGGCGTACGGCGCGAGGGCCGCCGCGACCTGCGGCAGCACCTCGTCGCCGGACTCCACCAGGGTGATCAGCCGGGCCACCGCGCGGGGGTCACCCGCGCGGGCCCGGTC
The DNA here is from genome assembly GCF_040654475.1 of Micromonospora sp. NPDC050686. NCBI lineage: Bacteria > Bacillati > Actinomycetota > Actinomycetes > Micromonosporales > Micromonosporaceae > Micromonospora > Micromonospora sp. NPDC050686. Next base: position 159,362 of record NZ_JBFAID010000004.1, on the reverse strand, counting down.
CACCAGCATCGGTACGTCCCGGCTGCGGCGCACCGATGCGATGGCCGCGGCCGGAACGTTCTCGACGGTCTCACTCACTGGTCATGTCCCCTGTTCACTCGCGGACCCGATCGCGGTCCGCGCTCACTGCTGAGCTTCGGCGCCCGCCGGCACGTGGATGATCAGGGCGTCGCCCTGGCCACCGCCGCCGCAGAGCGCGGCCGCGCCGGTGCCGCCGCCGCGCCGCTTGAGTTCCAGCGCCAGGGTGAGCACCAGCCGGGCGCCGGACATGCCGATCGGGTGGCCGAGCGCGATCGCGCCGCCGTTGACGTTGATCTTGTCGAGGCCGACCCCCAGATCGCGCGCCGACTGGACGCCCACCTGCGCGAACGCCTCGTTGATCTCGATCAGGTCGAGGTCGGCGATGCTCAGCCCGCCCTTCTTCAGGGCGTGGTTGATCGCGTTCGACGGCTGCGAGTGCAGGGAGTTGTCCGGGCCGGCCACGTTGCCGTGCGCGCCAACCTCGGCCAACCAGGTCAGCCCCAGCTCCTTGGCCTTGGCCTTGCTCATCACCACCACCGCGGCGGCGCCGTCGGAGATCGGCGAGGAGCTGCCGGCGGTGATCGTGCCGTCCTTGGTGAAGGCCGGGCGCAGCTTGGCCAGCGACTCGGCGGTGGTGTCCGGGCGGATGCCCTCGTCCTCGCTGATCACCAGCGGGTCGCCCTTGCGCTGCGGGATGATCACCGGGGTGATCTCGTCGGCGAAGTGGCCGTTCTTCTGCGCGGCGGCGGCGCGCTGGTGGCTGGCGGCGGCGAAGGCGTCCTGCTCCTCGCGGCTGACGCCGTGCTTCGCCCCGTGCCGCTCGGTGGACTCGCCCATCGAGCAGCAGTCCCAGGCGTCGGTGAGGCCGTCCAGGGCCATGTGGTCCTTGATCGTGACGTCGCCGTACTTGTAGCCGGAGCGCTGCCCGAGCAGCAGGTGCGGGGCGTTGGTCATCGACTCCATGCCGCCGGCCACCACGACGTCGAACTCGCCGGCCCGGATGAGCTGGTCGGCCAGCGCGATCGCGTCCAGGCCGGAGAGGCAGACCTTGTTGATGGTCAGCGCCGGGGTGGACATCGGGATGCCCGCCTCGACCGCCGCCTGGCGGGCCGGGATCTGGCCGGCGCCGGCCTGGAGCACCTGGCCCATGATCACGTACTGCACCTGGTCGGGGGCGACGCCGGCGCGCTCCAGCGCCGCCTTGATCGCGATGCCACCGAGTTTGGTGGCCGGGAGGTCCTTGAGGTTGCCCAGCAGCCGTCCCATCGGGGTACGCGCGCCGCTGACGATCACCGAAGCCATGCCTGCCTCCGAGGGGTGCCGACCTGTACGCCTTAACGATTGTTCGGTCAGACTAGCGCCATGGCTGAGAACTCCCCCGTCGAGCCCGCTGCCGACTATGTCACAGACATCGGCCTGCGCCGGATCGACCACGTCGGGGTCGCGGTGGCCGACCTGGACGCCGCGATCGACTTCTACCAGCGGACCTTCGGCATGCGCTGCGTGCACGTCGAGACCAACACCGAGCAGGGCGTACGCGAGGCGATGCTGGCCGTCGGGCCGACCACCGAGGGCGGCTGCGTGCAGCTGCTCGCCCCGCTGACCCCCGAGTCGACGATCGCGAAGTTCCTCGACCGCAACGGGCCGGGCGTGCAGCAGGTGGCGTACACGGTGGCGGACATCGACGCGGCCTGCGCGGCGCTGCGCGAGCGCGGGGTCCGGCTGCTCTACGAGCACCCGAAGCGGGGCACGGCCGACTCCCGGATCAACTTCGTCCACCCCAAGGACGCCGGCGGCGTCCTGATCGAACTGGTCGAGCCGGCCGCCGGCCACTGACCGCAGCGGGAAGCCGGGTCGCGCCCGGGCGGCCCGGCTCCCCCACCCCCGGGGCACTCCCCCGCCCCGCCATGCCGCAAGTCGGCCAGTCCTCACCTCATGACGCCCCGCCATGCCGCAACTCGCGCCATTCCCACCCGTGAAGCCGTGCGGCGGTGCGCGCTTGGGCGCTCCCACGGACAGCTCCACGCATCGGCCGATGCAGTTTTTCACACAGGACTTCCGACCCTAGCTACCGTTCAGTAACGTCCGGCTCCACAGGAGCGCGACCGGTGGCGGATATGTCGTCCGCCGACATGGCGATCGGTCGTACCGGTGCCGACGATGGCAGCACCCCCGCCCTGGTGTGCGGGTGCGACGAACGGGAGGTCACCGTGCAGGACATCCGTGAAGCGATCATGGCGGCGGAGGGCTCGGTCCGGCCCGAGCGGGAACTCGCCGGCCTGGCCGGCCTGCCGGTGCCGGAGAGCTACCGGGGTGTGGTGGTCCGCGCCGAGGACACCCGGATGTTCGACGGGATGGCCACCCGGGACAAGGACCCGCGCAAGGCGCTGCACGTCCAGGAGGTGCCCACTCCCGAGTTGGGCCCGGGCGAGGCGCTGGTCGCCGTGATGGCCAGCGCGATCAACTACAACACGGTCTGGACCAGCATCTTCGAGCCGCTGCCCACCTTCAAGTTCCTCCAGCGCTACGGGCGGCTCTCCGAGCTGACCCACCGGCACGACCTGCCGTACCACGTGGTGGGGTCGGACGCGGCCGGCGTGGTGCTGCGGACCGGCCCCGGGGTGACCCGGTGGCAGGCCGGCGACGAGGTGGTCGCGCACTGCCTGTCGGTGGAGCTGGAGGACGCGGCCGGCCACGACGACACCATGCTCGACCCGCAGCAGCGGATCTGGGGCTTCGAGACGAACTTCGGCGGCCTGGCCGAGCTGGCCGTGGTCAAGGCCAACCAGCTGATGCCGAAGCCCCGCCACCTGAGCTGGGAGGAGGCGGCCAGCCCCGGGCTGGTCAACTCGACCGCGTACCGGCAGTTGGTGTCACACCACGGGGCCAACATGAAGCAGGGCGACGTGGTGCTGATCTGGGGCGCGTCCGGCGGCCTCGGCGGCTACGCCACCCAGATGGCGCTCAACGGTGGGGCCATCCCGGTCTGCGTGGTCTCCTCACCGGAGAAGGCCGAGCTGTGCCGAAAGATGGGCGCCGAGCTGGTCATCGACCGGGCCGCGGAGGGCTTCCGGTTCTGGCAGGACGAACAGACCCAGGACCAGGACGAGTGGCGCCGGTTCGGCGAGCGGATCCGCGAGCTGACCGGCGGCGAGGACCCGGACATCGTCTTCGAGCACCCGGGCCGGGAGACGTTCGGCGCCAGCGTCTACGTCGCCAAGCGGGGCGGCACCATCGTCACCTGCGCCTCCACCAGCGGCTACCAGCACCAGTACGACAACCGCTACCTCTGGATGCACCTGAAGCGGATCGTCGGCAGCCACTTCGCCAACTACCACGAGGCGTGGCAGGCCAACCGGCTGGTCGCGCTCGGCCAGATCCACCCCACCGTCTCCCGGACCTATCCGCTGGAGCAGACCGGCCAGGCCGCGTACGAGGTGCACCGCAACGCGCACCAGGGCAAGGTCGGGGTGCGCTGCCTGGCCCCGGAGGACGGCCTGGGCGTCCGGGACCCTGACCTGCGGGCCCGGCACGAGACCGCGATCAACCGGTTCCGGGGCCACTGACCGGGCGGTGGCCGGCGGCCGCCCCGACGGACGATGCGGGACCATCCATTGCGGCGGGCAGCCTTTGCCTTTCGGCAACCATCGGTACGCCATACCGGATCACCGTCATCCGGCGCGGGAAGACCCTCTTCCCGCCATAGCGGTACGGCTCGACAAAGGGGCCGCGGGCACCTGCCCGCGGCCCTTTTCGCGTTCCCACCGGTGCCGCCCGACGCGCCCGGGAGCTGCCAAGATCGCCGTTTGGTCCGGTGTCCCGACGCGGGTGAAGTTGACCATGTAAACAGGACGGGAAAGCGCCCACCGCTCTTGCGAAGGCCCCTGGGGCGTCTGCCAGTATGTCCCAATGCCCCAGCAGCAGTCCCCTCTCGCGTTCTTCGATAACGCGAACTCGCAGCCCGATTTCACCGTTGGCCTGCGCGGCTACAACGTCGGTCAGGTCGACGACTTCATCGGCCGGCTGTCCGCCGCCCTGACGCAGTCCGAGCAGGCCCGCGCCGAGGCCGAGCAGCGGATGAACGACGCGCAGCGCCGGCTGCGCCAGGCCGAGCAGCGCCAGGCCGCGCTCGAGCAGAAGCTCACCGACACCAACAAGCAGCTCGAGGAGAACAGCCGGCCGACCCTCTCCGGCCTGGGCACCCGCGTCGAGCAGATCCTGCGGCTGGCCGAGGAGCAGGCCAACGACCACCGCAACGAGGCGAAGCGCGAGTCCGAGGGCATCCTCTCCGCGGCCCGCCTGGAGGCCCGGGAGATCACCGACAAGGCGCGCGCCGAGGCAGCGGCGATGAAGGCCACCGCCGAGCGCGAGGCGGGCAGCCTCCGCACCGCCGCCGAGCGGGAGGCGGCCGAGGTCCGGGTGCAGGCCCGGCGCGAGGCGGACACTCTGCGGTCCGACGCCGATCGGGAGACCAAGCAGCTGCGCACCGTCACCGCGCACGAGGTCGCCGAGCTCAAGTCCACCGTCGAGCGCGAGGTCGCCACCCTGCGCGCCACCGCCGAGCGGGAGATCACCCAGCAGCGGGCCAAGGCGGCGCGCGACGCCGAGGAGAAGCGGGCCGAGGCGACCAAGCTGCTCACCGACGCACGGGACAAGCGCGACAAGGACCTCCAGGCCCTGGAGCTGCAGATCGCCGAGCGCCGGGAGAAGGCCGAGCGCGAGGAGTCCGAGCGGCACGCCGCCCAGGTGGCGCAGACCCAGAAGCTGGTCAACGAGGCCGAGCAGCGGGCCCGGACCGCCCAGGAGCGGGCCAAGGAGATCGAGCAGCGCGCCGAGGCGCGCCGGGTCGAGTCCGAGCGCACCGCCCACGAGACGGTGGAGAAGGCCAAGTCGCTGTCGGAGAAGACGCTTGCCGAGGCGAAGGCCGAGGCGAAGCGGCTGCTCGACGAGGCCCGCACCGAGGCCGAGCTGACCACCCAGGCGGCCCGCCGCGAGGTCGAGGACCTCACCCGGCAGAAGGACGCCGTCACCACCCAGCTCGGGCAGATGCTCTCCGGCCTCGCCGGCATCGTCCCGGGCGTGCCGGGCGGTGCCGCACCCAAGCAGGAGGCCGCCAAGCCGGCGGCTGCCGAGACGAAGGCGAGCGCCGAGACGGCCAGCTGACCGACCGCTCGCGCGGGGCATGTTTCACACGGCGCGGGGTGACACCGGGTGACCGGTGGAACCCCGCGCCGTATGCCTTTCCCACCCACTGGTCGCGGGCCCGCCGGCCCAGTGAAGTGCGTCCCAACCGGGCCGTCCGTATCGCCCCAGCCGGGCCCGATGCGTGTGAGGATGGGGGCATGTCGCACGGCGAGGAACTGTTCGCCCTCGGCGGGGACGTGACCACGGAGCCCAGCTTCGAGTCCGCTCTGCGGGGGTACGAGAAACGACAGGTCGACCGGTACGTCGCTCGCGCCGAGCACGAGATCGCGACGCTGGCGGCCGAGCGGGAGCAGGCGTACACCCAGATCCACAAGCTGGCCGGCCAGGTCGAGCACCTCCAGCGGGATCTCGCGCAGGTGCGCAAGCAGGTGGGCGTGGTGGACCGGGCCTCGTTCCGGCATCTGGGCCCCCGGGTCGAGCAGATCCTCGCCATGGCCGAGGAGCAGGCGGACGACATCCTCGCCGCCGCCAACCAGGAGATCGAGGCGCGCCGGACCGCCGCCGAGCACATCATCGAGGAGGCGCGCGGTCAGGCCGCGCAGGCCCTGAAGGACTTCGAGATCGCGCTGGCCGCCCGCCGGGCCGAGGAGGAGCGGCACACCGCGGCCCGCAAGGCCGAGGCGGAGGCCACCCTCAAGAAGGCCCGGGACGAGGCCGCGACCCTGCGCAAGACGGCCCACGACGAGGTCACCACGCTGCGCCGGACCACTCAGGACGAGGTCACCACGCTGCGCAAGAATGCGCAGGACGCCCTCGCCAAGGCCCAGCAGGAGGCGACCCAGCTCCGGGACACCGCCAAGGAGATCCACCACCGGGCCCAGCAGGAGGCGACCACGCTGCGCACCAGCGCGCGGGAGGCCCTCGAGAAGGCCAAGCAGGAGGCGACCGAGCTCCGCGACGCCGCCAAGGAGGTGCACGCCAAGGCCCAGCAGGAGGCCAAGCGGCTCACCGAGCAGGCGACCGAGGCCGGGCGGGCCACCCACGCGAAGGCCCTCCAGGAAGCCAAGCAGATCGTCGACGACGCCGAGGAGGCCGCGAAGGCGACCCGGGGCCGGGCCCGGCAGGAGGCCAACCGGCTCACCGCCGAGGCGGGCGAGGCGACCAAGCGGCACCGCACCGAGACCGAGGCGTACGTGCAGCGGATGCGTTCCGAGACCGAGGCGTACGTGCAGCACGCCCGGGCCCAGACGCAGCAGGAGCTGGGCGCCTGGCGGGCCGGGGTGGAGCAGGAGGTCAACTCCCGGCGGGAGAAGGCCGACCGCGAGCTGGCCCAGCGCCGGGCCGCCGCGGAGCAGGAGTTCGCCAAGCGGCGCGACGAGACCGAGAAGCAGTACCAGGCCCGCCAGGCCGAGCTGGCGGGGCAGCACAAGGCCCGGCACGACGAGCTGGAGCAGGCGTACGCCGCCCGGCGCGACGAGATCGAGCAGGGTGCCGCCGGCATCCGGCAGGCCGCCGAGCAGGACGCGCTGACCATGCGCCGGCGCGCCGAGGAGGAGGCGACCGAGCTGCTCCGCCGGGCCGAGGAGGACGCCGCCGACATGCGCCGCAAGGCCGACGAACACGTCGCGGCCTCCCGGCGCCAGTTCGAGGAGTACGCGGCCACCACCCAGCAGCACCTGGCGACGACCCAGCAGCACCTCGCCGCCACTCAGCAGGAGGCGGCCGCCGGCCGGCAGCAGCTCGCCCAGGTGATGCTGGAGATCGCGCAGGCCCAGCAGCAGCTCGCCGACCTGCGGCAGGAGACGTGGAAGTCCCGCCAGGAGTCCGACGACCTCCAGCGGCAGCTGACCGAGCTGCGGCTGCGGGCGGTCGCCGGCGGGGTGGACGTGACGGCGACGCCGGTGGCCTCCGACGGACCGCCGGCGGTCGCCGGCCCGACCGGCGCCGACGGCAAGCCGGGGCGTGGTGCCGCGGCCGACGGCAAGCCGACCACGATCGACGGCAAGCCTGGGCTTGGTGCGACGGCCGACGGCAAGCTGGTCGGGGCCAAGGGAACCGCGGCCGTGCCGACCGCCGTCGGCACTGGGGCAGGCAAGAAGGCCGAGCCCGCCGACAAGAAGGCCGAGCCCGCCGACAAGGAGGGCCCGGCCGAGGAGTCCCGCTCCGCCGCCGGGGAGACGGTGGCCCGGCCGGTGGCGGAGCCGGTGACGACCATGGACGACGGGCCGGCCAGCGCCGGAGTGGACGGCGAGCCGACGGTCGCGGCCATGCCGGACGGGGGCGGCCGGGGTGTCACCCCGACGAAGATCACCAGCACCGGCGAGAACGGCAAGCGGCCCACCAAGCCGACCACCGACGAGCGCAGCGCCAAGCCCAGCAAGGTCACCGTCGAGTCGGAGTGACCGGGCCGGCCCCGCACCGGGCCCGGACCGCGCGGCCCTGAAGCGGCCGCCCCCGAAGCGCCCCGCCCCGAACCGCCCCCGCCTTGGCTGTTGGACGGGTTTGTCGCAGCGGGCGGGGCGTGCCATCGCCCGGACTGTGCGGGGTGCGCGCCCTACCAACTTGATGTCGTAAACGAATCATTCGGTGGCTCGGTCGCGCCCGTTTGCGGCAATGATCGGGGTCGGTGATTCGTTTGTGAGGTCAAGTTGGTAGGGCGCGGATGAGGTACGGCCGGCTCCGGGCCCAATGCGCCCGCAGGCCGGGTGACTCCCCAGGCCAGCGCGCCCCGCAACCGGCCGGCCCGGGGAGGAACCGCCCGGCCCCGAGCCGCCCGGCCCCGGACCGCCCGGCCCGAGCCGCCCGCCGGAGCCCGGGCCCGAGCCCGGCCGGCTGCGGCACGGCCGGCTCCGAGGTCGAGACCCGCCGGTCCAGCGCGGTCGCCCGGGGCGGCCGTAAGCGTTCCTCGGCCACCGCGGTCAGCCGGGCCTCAGCGGTAACGGCAACCCGACGCGCTCAGCCGGCCTGGCCGGGAGGCGGGCCGGGGACCGGGGTGTCGGCGAAGGAGGCCACCGTCCGGTCGGCGTACGCGCTGACGTCGCCGGTCTCCATCGGGCCGTCCCAGGTGGTGGGCAGCGGCACCGGTACGGCCGGGTTGACCCGCCGGACGATCTCGTCCAGGACGGTCTCGGCGTCACCGACCCAGAGGTGCTTCGCACCGGGCACGCCGATCACCTCGGCCTGCGGGATGGCCGCGAACCGCTGCCGCGCCTCATCCGGCCGCAGGTAGTCGTCGAACTCGGGCACCAGCGCGGTGAGCGGCTTGCCGGACTCCGCCCAGACGGTCAGGTCCTCGGGCTGGGAGAAGCGTAGCGGCGGGGAGAGCAGGATCGCCCCGGCCACCGCCGGGTCGCAACCGTACTTCAGGGCCAGGTCGGTGCCGAAGGACCAGCCGAGCAGCCAGACGTTCGGCAGCTCGTGGAACTCGGCGTACTCGATCGCGGCGGCCACGTCGAAGCGCTCGCCGACGGCGGTGTCGAAGGCCCCCTCGCTGGTCCCCCGGACGCTGCTGGTGCCCCGGGTGTTGAACCGGAGCACCGCCAGGTCGGCCAGGGCGGGCAGCCGCCACGCCGCCTTGCGCAGCACGTGGCTGTCCATCATCCCGCCGTGGGTGGGCAGCGGGTGGAGGCAGACCAGGGTGGCCACCGGGTCCCGGTCGGCCGGGCGGGCGAGCTCACCGACCAGGCGCAGGCCGTCGGCGGTGTGCAGCTCGATGTCTTCGCGGTGCCCGGGCAGGATCGAGGACGCTCGGATCGGTGTGCTCACCGGTCAAGTCTCGCCCCTCGCGGCGTCCGCCGCCGGTCGGGGCGGGAACGGTTGTGATCCAGATCGCGCCATGGCGGCTGCGGACCCGGGGTCAGCCGTACCGGGGGGCGCCGCGACCGCGCTGGATCGACGGCCCGCGCCGGTCCCGGGCCCGCCAGCAGCCGCTGTGCCAGTGCCGCCGGTCGCTGAGGTCCCCCGAGCCGTCCGCCGGCCACGCCACCAGGTGCGCAACCCCGGGGCGGATCTCCTGTTCACAGCCGGGGCAGCGGTACGTCTTGACCGACGCCCCGCCGCCGATGCCGCGTACCTGCCAGTCGCCGTCGCGCCACTGCTGGACGGAGGCGACGCCCTGGCGCACCCGGTCGGAGTCCAGCTGGGCCTGCTCGTCCCGGCGGGGACGGTTGCGACGAGGGCTCACGCCCTCCAGCGTACGGCGCGACGACCGGGCCGGCCCGGGGCGGGCGCGCGCCCCGGGCCGGCCCGTACCGGTCAGTCCCAGCTCTCCGGGCGGGTCGGGTCGGCGACCCGGGCCCCGCCCAGCAGCACCGCCGCGTCCATCTGGTCGAAGCCCTCGGTCGGCCAGCCCCACTCGGCGACCAGGTGCGCCTTCGGGAAGCCCAGCAGCTCCAGCCGGTCGAGGTCGCCCAGTTGGTAGTGGTGGGCGGGCTTGCCGTCGATCTCCGTGTTCCCCTGCCGGGGTGGCCCGCCGGCCTCGACCGCGTACTGGTAGGAGAGGGACATCCACTTGTCGCCGGGGCGGGTGACGTTGAACCGGACGGTGACCAGCTTCGGGAAGCGGCTCACGTCGACCCGGCAGCCGGCGAGCCCGGCGCCGTCCGGCAGGCGGGTGATCCGGACCGGGCCGCCGCAGCGCCTAGCCTCGTCCAGCCGCAGCGCCTGCGCCGCCACGGTCAGCCCGGTGTCGGTGGCGGCCGGGACGACGGCCCGGGCGTACACGCCGGGCGCGGGCCGCCAGTGCCGGACCTGGATCGGCCGGCCGTCGGCGGAGAGCTGGGTGGTCCGGCCGTCGAAGGCCGCCTCGGTGGCCAGTTCGCCCACCGAGACCGGCAGCAGGTCCACGCCGTGCTCCCGCAGCGCCGCCGAGGAGTTGGCCAGGTCCACCGTGACCGTCCGGCCGTCACCGACGTCGAGCTGCACGGTCTCCACCCCGCCCGCCACTCCCCAGCCCAGGTAGCGGACCTTGGCGGGGTCCACGCCGAAGTGCAGCACCCCGGGATCGATGCCGATCGTCTCGGGCGCGGTGGCGGCCCCGGGCGCGGCGCGCACCAGCGCCGGAACCGCCCCGGCCGACCCGGACGGCCCGGCCGCGGTGAACGGCCGGCCCACCCCGGGCAGGCCCGGCCCGACGGCGGCGCCGCCGAGCAGCGCCAGCACGGCGAGCCCGCTGCCCAGCACCGCCCGCCGGCGACGCCGGCGGCGCCGCCCGACGGCCACTGCCCGGACGGTGAGCCCGCCGGTGTCCACCGGCCCCTCGGCGCGCTCCCGCAGAATGTCGTTGATCCGCTGGTCCAGGTCGGTCACGGTCGGCTCCCGTGGGTCATCGGGGCGCCGACGCGCTCCCGGAGGTGGGCGAGGGCCCGCATCGCGTGGGTGCGGACGGTGACCGGGGAGCAGTCCAGGATCTGCGCGATGGTGCTGTCGTCGAGATCCTCGTAGTAGCGCAGCACCAGCACCGCGCGCTGGCGGTCGGGCAGGCCCAGGATCAGCCGCCACAACTCGTCCCGCTCGACCGCGGCCTCGTCGAGCCGGCCCGGCAGGGGCCGGTCGGCGAAGGTGTCGGTGGCCAACTCCTGGTTGGACCGGCGCCGCCACCAGGAGGCGTTGGCGTTGACCAGCATCCGGCGCACGTACACGTCGGGCCGGTCCAGACCCGCGATCTTCCGCCACCGCAGGTACGCGCGGGCCAGCACCTCCTGGGTGAGGTCCTCCGCCCGGTGCTCGTCGCCGGTCAGCAGCCGGGCCAGCCGGATCAGGGCCGGCCCGCGGCTGCCGACGTACTCCTCGAAGGTCACATCCCTCAGACGCCGTCACCGGCGTGCGGCGTTGACCCGGTCAGCGGTTGGTGTGGTCGCGGAACCCGCGCCCGCTCTTGCGGCCCAGGTAGCCGGCGGTGACCAGGTGCTCCAGCAGCGGCGCCGGGGCGAAGCCGGGCTCCCGCAGCTCCAGGTAGAGCTCGCGCTGGATGGCCAGCGAGACGTCCAGGCCGACCACGTCGAGCAGCTCGAACGGCCCCATCGGGTAGCCGCAGCCGAGCTTCATCGCGTGATCGATGTCGTCGGCGGTGGAGTAGCTCGCCTCCAGCATCTTCACCGCGTCGTTCAGGTACGGGAAGAGCAGCGCGTTGACGATGAAGCCGGACCGGTCGCCGCAGACCACGCCGGTCTTGCCCAGCGAGGCGCAGACCGCCCGGGCGGTGGCGGTGGTCTCGGCCGAGGTGCGGATCGTCCGCACCACCTCGACCAGCGGCATCACCGGGGCCGGGTTGAAGAAGTGCAGCCCGATCACGTCGGCGGGGCGCTGGGTGGCCATCGCGACGTCGATCACCGGCAGCGACGAGGTGGTGGTGGCCAGCACGACGCCCGGCTTGCAGATCTCGTCGAGGCTGGCGAACAGGGCCTTCTTGACGCTCAGCTCCTCGATCACCGCCTCGACCACCAGGTCGACGTCGGCCAGGTGCTCCAGCGTCGCCGACCAGGTGATCCGGCCCAGCGCGGCGTCCCGGTCGGCCTCGCTGAGCTTGCCCCGCACCACGCCCTTGTTGAGCGAGGTCTTGACCGCCTCGCAGACCTTGGCGGACTTCTCCGCCCCCCGGGTCACCGAGATCACCTCGTACCCGGCCTTGGCGAAGACCTCGATGATGCCGGTGGCCATGGTCCCCGAACCGGCAACGCCGACCTTGGCCACGACTGCGGGGCTCGCAAGCTCACTCCTCGCGTGGCCGGCACCCACCTGGGTGATCGCCCGAGCGCCGTCGGCGAGCGCCGGCTCCGCTGCGGCCGGCGTCCATTCGTCGGGTACGACCCTCGGCGAACCCGGCCGCTCGTAGGTGTAGAAGCCGCGGCCGGACTTCCGGCCGAGCAGCCCGGCGGTGACCATCTGCTTGATCAGCGGGGCCGGGGCGTGCCGGCGGTCCCGGCCGCCCCGCCGGTACATGGTGTCCAGGATCTCGTACGCGGTGTCCAGGCCGATCAGGTCCATCAGGGCGAGCGGGCCCATCGGCAGCCCGCAGCCGAGCTTCATCGCGGCGTCGATGTCCTCGCGGCTGGCGTACTTCGCCTCGAACATCCCGACGGCGTGGTTGAGGTAGCCGAAGAGCAGCGCGTTGGCGATGAAGCCGGCCCGGTCGCTGATGGTGACGTCGACCTTGCCGAGGCGGGCGCAGAGCGCCTCCACGTCGGCCACCACGTCGGCGGAGGTGACCACCGTGCGGACCACCTCGACCAGCTTCATCACCGGGGCCGGGTTGAAGAAGTGGATGCCGATGACCTGGTTCGGCCGGGCGGTGGCGACCGAGATCTCGGTGACGCTCAGTGACGAAGTGTTGGTGGCCAGGATGGCCTCGGGCTTGCAGACCCGGTCCAGCTCGGCGAAGATCCGCTGCTTGAGGTCCAGGTGCTCGGGGACCGCCTCGATCACCAGGTCGACCGAGCGCAGCGCGTCCAGCCCCACCTGGAAGTCGACCCGGGCGTGCAGGGCGTCCCGGTCGGCCTCGGCGAGCTTGCCCTTGGCCACCGCCCGGTCGGTCGAGCCCTTGAGGGTGGCCCGGCCGCGCTCCAGGGCGGCGTCGGAGATCTCCACCGCCACCACGTCGATGCCGTTGCGGGCGAAGACCTCGACGATGCCGGCACCCATGGTGCCCAGCCCCACCACACCCACGCTGGTGAACTCGCGCGCCACGACCGGCCTCCCCTGCTCGACTCCGCCGCTGCCGACATGAACGGCCGCTAAGGTTATGCGCCGGAGTCTGCCACGTGACGCTTTGTTGTCGAGACGCCGTGGGATATTTCACGGGGGCGGGCGGCGGCCCCGGGTGGCGCTCAGGAACGGGCGTCCGCGGGGGCGGGCGTCGACCGGGTCGGCTCGTCGTCCAGCGGCCAGCGTGGCGCCGGTGGCACGGGCAGTGGCACCGTCATCCGCTGGCCCTGCTGCCCGGCGTCGAAGCGGATCCCGACCGGGTCGGTACGCGCCACCCCCGGGTCGGAGAAGCGCAGCTCGCTGCGGCCCATCCGGACCACGTCCCCGTCGGCGAGGCACTCCACTCCGGTGATCCGCCGGTCGTTGAGCCAGGTGCCGTTGGTCGAGCCCAGGTCGACCAGGGACACGCCCTCGTCGGTCACCTGCACGGCGGCGTGCCGCCGGCTCAGGTGCGGATCCTGCAGCACGATGTCGGCGATCGCCGCCGCCCGGCCGATCACCTGCCGGAGCGAGCCGAGCCGGAAACTCGTCCCGCGCATCGGTCCGTCGGCCACTCGTAAGGTCGGCATCAGTTCCGGATGATCCTGCATGGACAGCCAGCTCCCCACTCACCGTCGCCCGCGGTCAGCCTGCCACCTCACCGTAGTCGGATGCTCCACCTGCCGGTCACCCCCCGGACTACCAGCGGTCAGCTTCTGGTCACCGATCCGGTTGGTCGGCGCCCCTCGGGCGACCCTGCCGCCCGGCCGCACCAACCCCTACCGACCGGTAATGCCCGGGTCTAGACTGCGGCCATGACGGCTGTTCATGTCCCCGGGACCCCGGCCATCGAGGACGGTCAGCTCGTGTCGACCAGTCCGGCCACCGGCGTCGAGGCCGGCCGGGTGCCGGTCACCGACCCGGCCGAGGTCGCCGCCGCGGTCGAGCGGGCCCGGGCGGCCGGCGCCTGGTGGGCCGGGCTCGGCTTCGCCGGGCGGCGGGAGCGGCTGCTGCGCTGGCGGTCCCTGCTGGCCCGGCGGATCGAGCAGCTCGCCGCGCTGGTCCACGACGAGGGCGGCAAGCCGGTCGCCGACGCCGTCGTCGAGATCGTCACCGCCGTCGAGCACATCGACTGGGCGGCCCGCAACGCCGGACGGGTGCTCGGCCCCCGCCGGGTCCGCTCCCGGCTGATCCTCGCCGAGTTCTCCGGCCACCTCGAATACCAGCCGTACGGGGTGGTCGGGGTGATCGGCCCGTGGAACTACCCGGTCTTCACGCCGGTCGGCTCGGCCGCGTACGCGCTGGCCGCCGGCAACGCGGTGGTCTTCAAGCCCAGCGAGTACACCCCGGTGGTGGGCCAGTGGCTGGTGGACAGCTTCGCCGAGGCGGTGCCGGAGCATCCGGTGTTCACCGCCGTGCACGGGCTGGGCGACGTCGGGGCGGCGCTGTGCCGCTCCGGCGTGGACAAGCTGGCGTTCACCGGCTCGACGGCCACCGCCAAGAAGGTGATGGCCGCCTGCGCCGAGTCGTTGACCCCGGTGCTGCTGGAGGCCGGCGGCAAGGACGCGATGATCGTCGACTCCGACGCCGACCTGGACGCCGCGGCCGAGGCGTGTGTCTGGGGCGCGCTGACCAACGCCGGGCAGACCTGCATCGGCATCGAGCGGGTGTACGCGGTCGAACCGGTCTTCGACGCGTTCGTCGACAAGGTGGTCGAGCGGGCCGGCCGGCTGACGGTAGGCGCCGACGACGCCGACATCGGGCCGATCACGATGCCGGGTCAGCTCGACGTGATCCGCCGCCACATCGACGACGCGCTCACCCGGGGCGGTCGTGCCGTGCTCGGCGGGGCGGACGCGGTGCAGCCGCCGTACGTGCACCCGACCGTGCTGGTCGACGTGCCCGAGGACTCGGCGGCGGTCCGCGAGGAGACCTTCGGGCCGACGCTGACCGTCAACCGGGTCCGCGACGCCGACGAGGCCGTACGCCGGGCCAACGCCCTCCCGTACGGCCTGGGGGGTTCGGTCTTCGGGCGCGAGCGGGCGGTGGCGATCGCCCGGCGGCTGCGCTCGGGCATGGCGTCGGTGAACTCGGCGCTCACCTTCGCCGGAATGTCCACGCTGCCGTTCGGCGGGGTGGGGGAGTCCGGCTTCGGCCGGATCCACGGCGAGGACGGGCTGCGGGAGTTCGGCCGACCCAAGGCGATCACCCGCCGCCGGGCCCGCTCGCTGCTGCCGTCGATGACCTTCGAGCGGACCCCGGGCGACGTGGCCCGCCTGGTCAAGGCCGTCAAGCTGATGTACGGCCGGCGCTGACCCGCTCAGAACAGGGTCAGCTCGTCGCGCTCGATGCCGCGCAGCTTGTCGTAGTCGACCACGACGCAGCGGATGCCCCGGTCGGTGGCGAGCACCCGGGCCTGCGGCTTGATCTCCTGCGCCGCGAACACCCCGGTGACCGGGGCGAGCAGCGGGTCGCGGTTCATCAGCTCCAGGTAGCGGGTGAGCTGCTCGACGCCGTCGATCTCGCCGCGCCGCTTCACCTCCACGGCGACCGCGCCGGAGTTCGCGTCCCGGCAGAGCAGGTCGACCGGGCCGATGGCCGTCATGTACTCCCGGCGGACCAGCGTGTAGCCCGCGCCGAGCACGCCCGGGTTGGCGGCCAGCAGCTCCTGCAGGTGCGCCTCGACGCCGTCCTTGCGCAGCCCCGGGTCGACGCCCAGCTCGTACGAGGTGTCCTGGAAGACCTCCTCCAGGGTGATCCGCAGCTCCTCGCCGGCCTTGTTCACCACCCGCCAGACGCCCGGAGCCTCCTCCAGCCGGCACGGCGGGCTCATCCAGTTCAACGGCTTGTACGCCCGGTCGTCGGCGTGGATCGACACCGACCCGTCCGCCTTCACCATCAGCAGCCGGGTGGCCGGCGGCAGGTGGGCCGAGAGCCGTCCGACGTAGTCCACCGAGCACTTCGCAATCACCAACCGCACCCGACGAGGGTAGCGGAGGGGCCGACCCGCGCCGACGAGCGGCACTGGCGCGCCGGTGCGATCCTGAGATCGTGCTCGAAGTCCTCACCGGCTCCGGCCTGGCCGCCTCGGCCGGGTTGAACGCCTACATCCCCCTGCTCCTGATGGGCCTGCTGGCCCGCTTCACCGATCTGGTGGACCTGCCGAAGGGCTGGCAGTGGCTCGGCAACGGATGGGTGATCCTGATCCTCGCCGTGCTGCTGGCCATCGAGATGGTCGCCGACAAGGTGCCGGTCGTCGACCACGTCAACGACGTGGTGCAGACCGTGGTCCGGCCGACCGCCGGCGGCCTGGCCTTCGGCGCGGGGTCGAGCTCGGAGACCGTCACGGTCAGCGACCCGGACACCTTCTTCTCCTCGCACCAGTGGGTCCCGGTGGTGGTCGGCGTGCTGATCGCGCTCGGCGTGCACCTGCTCAAGTCGGCCGCCCGGCCGGTCATCAACGCCACCACGGCCGGCATCGGCGCGCCGGTGGCGAGCACCGCCGAGGACGCCACCAGCGCGGTGATGTCGGTGGTGGCACTCCTCCTGCCGGTGCTGGTGCTGGTCTTCCTGGTCGGCCTGGTCGGCTTCCTCTTCTGGTTCCTGCGCCGGCGCAAGGACCGCCGCCGGGAGCGGGCGGCGGCCCGGGCGGCCGGCTTCCGCGTATGACCCGAGGGCTGGGCGCGCGGCGCGGCCGGCGCGGCCTCGGGTGAGGGTGAGGGGCGGCCAAAGGGCGACGGAGGGACGTCCGAAATGCCTAGCATTGGGGCAGAAGCGGAGAGGGAGGTCGTCGTGACCGCAGCGATGGAGATGCCCCGGGTGCAGGAGTGCGTGGCCACCTCGTGCGCCTACAACCAGACCAACGCCTGCCACGCCTTCGCCATCACCATCGGCAGCAGCGACCACGCGCACTGCCACACCTTCGTCGACCTGCCGGTGCGCGGTGGCATCGAGACCCTGGTCGCCCAGGTCGGCGCCTGCCAGCGGTCGGACTGCCGGCACAACGCCGAGTTGGAGTGCCACGCGCCGTCGATCCGGGTCGGCCCGGACAACGACAGCGCCGACTGCATGACGTACCGGGCCCGCTGACCCGACCGACCCGCGACCTGACCCGCCGGTCCCACCCCGCCGCGCCCGACGGCGGTCAGGCCAGGTCGTTGGCCTCACGGATGACGGTGACCAGGTCGTCGATGATGCCGGTCAGGGCGAAGTCGCGGGGGGTGAAGACCCGGGCCACGCCGGCGGCGCGGAGGGTCTCGGCGTCCGGGGCGGGGATGATCCCGCCGACGACCACCGGCAGGTCGGGGCGGCCGGCGGCGCGCAGCCCGGCCAGCACCGCCGGCACGGCGGCCAGGTGCGAGCCGGAGAGCACCGAGAGGCCGACCAGGTCGACGTCCTCCTCCACGGCGGCGGCCACGATCTGCCCGGCGGTCAGCCGGATGCCCTGGTAGACCACCTCGAAGCCGGCGTCGCGGGCGCGTACCGCGATCTGCTCGGCGCCGTTGGAGTGCCCGTCCAGGCCGGGCTTGCCGACCAGCAACCGCAGCCGGCCGCTGCCCAGCTCCCCGGCGGTGGCGGCGACCCGTTCGCGGACCGCGGCCAGGCCGGGGTCGCCGCCCGCGCCGGCCGCGCCGGCCAGCCCGGTCGGGGCTCGGTACTCGCCGAGGACCTGGCGCAGCGCGCCGGCCCACTCCCCCGTGGTCACCCCGGCGGCTACGCAGGCCAGCGTCGCCGGCATCAGGTTCGTCGTGGTCGCGGCGTCCGCGCGCAGCCGGTCCAGCGCGGCGTCGACGGCCGCCGCGTCCCGGCCGGCCCGCCACTGGCGTACGCCAGCCGTGGCGGCCGCCTCGACCGCCGGGTCCACCTGCTCGATCGCCTCGGCGCCGGCCGCCGTCAGCGGGGACGGCTCGGTCTCGGTGAACCGGTTGACGCCCACCACCACGTCGGCGCCGACCTCCATCCGGCGCCGGCGCTCGGCCAGCGAGGCCACCAGGGCGCTCTTGAGGTAGCCGGTCTCCACGGCGGCCACCACGCCACCCAGCTCCAGCACCTTGTCCAGCTCGGCCCGGGCCCCTGCCACGATCCCCTCCACCAGGGCGGTCATCACGTGCGAGCCGTCGAACAGGTCCGGATACTCCAGCAGGTCCGACTCGTACGCCAGCACCTGCTGCATCCGCAGCGACCACTGCTGGTCCCACGGCCGGGGCAGGCCGAGCGCCTCGTTCCAGGCGGGCAGCTGCACCGCGCGGGCCCGGGCGTCGCGGGACAGCGTGACGCCGAGCATCTCCAGCACGATCCGCTGGATGTTGTTCTCGGCCTGCGCCTCGGTCAGGCCGAGCGAGTTGACCTGCACGCCGTACCGGAAGCGGCGCTGCTTCGGGTTCGCCACGCCGTAGCGGTCCCGGGTGATCTCGTCCCAGAGCGCGCCGAACGCGCGCATCTTGGCGATCTCCTCGACGAAGCGCACCCCGGCGTTGACGAAGAACGAGATCCGCTGGACCACGTCGCCCAACCGCTCGGCGGGCACCTGACCGGAGTCGCGGACGGCGTCGAGCACCGCGACCGCGGTGGCCAGCGCGAAGCCGACCTCCTGCACCGGCGTCGCGCCCGCCTCCTGCAGGTGGTACGAGCAGATGTTGACCGGGTTCCACTTCGGCATCGTAGTCAGCGTGTGGGCGACGACGTCCGCGGTGAGCCGCAGCGAGGCCGCCGGCGGGAAGATGTACGTCCCTCGGGACAGGTACTCCTTGATGATGTCGTTCTGGGTGGTGCCGGAGAGCTGCTCGGCGGCCCAGCCCTGCTCGGCGGCGACCGTGCCGTAGAGGGCGAGCAGCCACATCGCCGGCGCGTTGATCGTCATGGACGTGTTCATCTCGCCGAGCGGGAGGCCGTCGAAGAGGGCCCGCATGTCCCCCAGGTGCGCCACCGGCACCCCGACCCGGCCCACCTCGCCCGCGGCCAGCTCGTGGTCCGGGTCGTACCCGGTCTGGGTGGGCAGGTCGAAGGCGACCGACAGGCCGGTCTGCCCCTTGGCCAGGTTGCGCCGGAAGAGCGCGTTGGTGGCCGCGGCGGAGGAGTGCCCGGCGTACGTGCGCATCACCCAGGGGCGGTCGCGCTCCGGCAGCCGGCCCGGGAGAACCTGCTCATCCATGGCCTTCTCGTCCATGGCGGGAGTCTAAGTTACCGTTCAGTAAAACGGGCTGTGGAAAACCACACAGGTCCATGGCGGGGACGACCGGGTGGCCGGGGCGCGACATGGCCGACACCACCACACCCCGGGCCGCCCCCGGGCGCCGGGCCGTCGCACACTGGACGTCATGGAAGACGAGCTCGCGATCTCCGTACGGGGACTGCGCAAGGCGTACGGCGACAACGTCGCGGTGGCGGGGGTCGACCTCGACGTGCACCGGGGCGAGGTGTTCGCCCTGCTCGGCCCGAACGGCGCCGGCAAGACCACCACCGTGGAGATCCTGGAGGGCTACCGGCGGCGCGACGCCGGCGAGGTGACGGTGCTGGGAAGCGACCCGGATCCGGCCTTTCGGTCGCGACTGCGGGGCGCGCAAGCTCACTCCTCGCGCTCCCCGGGTTCGCCGGCCGCCGACTGGCGGTCCCGGGTGGGCATCGTGCTCCAGGGCACCGGCGAGTTCGACGAGCTGACCGTCGGCGAGGTGGTCCGGCACTTCTCCGGCTTCTACCCCGACGCCGACGACCCGGACAAGGTGATCGAGCGGGTCGGGCTGGGGGCCAAGGCGAAGGCCCGCACGCACACCCTCTCCGGTGGCCAGAAGCGCCGGCTCGACGTGGCGCTGGGCATCATCGGCCGGCCGGAGCTGCTCTTCCTCGACGAGCCGACCACCGGATTCGACCCGGAGGCCCGGCGGGAGTTCTGGGAGCTGATCCGCGACCTCGCCGCCGCCGGCACCACCATCGTGCTCACCACCCACTACCTGGACGAGGCGGAGTCGCTCGCCGACCGGGTCGGCGTGATCGCCGCCGGCCGGGTGATCGAGGTGGCCCCGCCCGACCGGCTGGGCAACCGGCAGGAGGCGCTGGCCACCGTCTCCTGGCGTACCCCTGCCGGGGCGCCGGAGTCGGCGCAGAGCGCGACGCCGACGGCGCTGGTGGCCGAACTGGCCGCGCGGTACGGCGGCGAGGTCCCCGGCCTCACGGTGACCCGGCCGACCCTGGAGGACGTCTACCTCACGATGATCGGACACCGATGACCACCACGAAGCCGGCGGCCCCGATCGCCGCCACCGGAGCGCGGAAGCCGGGCGCGGGCAGCCTGGCGCTGCGTCAGGGCCGGCTGGAGATCACCCAGTTCCTGCGCAGCCGGGAGTCCGTCGTCTTCACGATGGGCTTCCCGATCATCATGATCCTGATCTTCGCCGCCATCTTCAACGACGAGATCGCCCCGGGGGTCAGCTACACGCAGTACTTCATCACCGGCATGATCGCGACCGGGCTGATGACCGTGAGCTTCCAGAACCTGGGCATCTGGATCCCGATCGAGCGGGACCGGGGCGTGCTCAAGCGCTACCGGGGCACACCGATGCCGAAGTGGGTGTGGTTCGCCGGCAAGGTGCTCATGGTGGTGGCGATCGGGATCGCCGAGACCGTCCTGCTGCTCGCCGTCTCCGTCGCGCTGTTCGACCTGAAGCTGCCCGATACCGCCGCCAGGTGGGCCACCTTCGGCTGGGTCGCCGTCCTTGGCGTCACCGCCTGCACGCTCTGCGGCATCGCGATCTCCTCACTGGCCCGTACGGCCCGCAGCGGCTCGGCGGTGGTCACCCCGGTGGCGCTGGTCCTCCAGTTCATCTCCGGGGTGTTCTTCGTCTTCACCAGCCTGCCGAGCTGGATGCAGCAGGTGGCGGCGCTCTTCCCACTCAAGTGGATGTGCCAGGGGCTGCGCTCGGTCTTCCTGCCGGACAGCTTCGGCGCCCAGGAACCGGGCGGCTCGTTCGAGCTGGGCCGGGTCGCCCTGGTGCTGGCCCTGTGGTGCGTGATCGGCCTGGCCCTCTGCCTGACCACCTTCCGCTGGACCACCAAACGCGACGGCTGAGGTGTAAGGAGGGGCCCCTCCTTACACCCACCCAGCTCAGTACGCGTAGAAGCCCTGGCCGGTCTTGCGGCCCAGGTCGCCGGCCGTGGCCATCCGCTGGAGCAGCTCCGGCGGGAAGAACTTCTCGTCCGCCGTGTCGGTGTAGATGTTCTTCGTGGCGTTGAGCAGCACGTCCACGCCGGTCAGGTCGACCGTGGCGAGCGGGCCCATGGCGTGGCCGAAGCCCAGCTTGCAGGCGGTGTCCAGATCCTCGGCGGAGATCACGCCGGACTCGACCAGCTTGACCGCCTCCATCGCCAGGGCGCAGATCAGCCGGGTGGTGACGAAACCGGCGATGTCCCGGTTGACCACCACCACGGTCTTGCCGATCTCCTCGGCGAACGCCTTCGCGGTGGTCAGGGTCTCGTCGCTGGTCTTGTAGCCGCGTACCAGCTCGCAGAGCTTCATCATCGGCACCGGCGAGAAGAAGTGGGTGCCGACCACCGACTCGGGGCGTTCGGTGGCGGTGGCGATCTGGGTGACCGGGATGGCCGAGGTGTTGGTGGCCAGCACCGCGTCCGCCTTGCAGATCTTGTCCAGCGCGCGGAACACCTCGTGCTTGATCTCGATCTTCTCGAAGACCGCCTCGACCACGATGTCCGCGTCGGCCGCGGCCTCCAGGTCGGTGGTCGGGGTGATCCGGGCCAGGGTCGCCTCGACCTCGGACGCCTCGATCTTGCCCTTCTCGGCGAACTTCGTCAGCGACTTCCGGATGCCGTCCACACCCCGCCCGGTGGCCGCGTCGTCGATGTCGCGCAGCGTCACCTGCCAGCCCGCCTGCGCCGCCACCTGGGCGATGCCCGAGCCCATCAGCCCGGCACCGATGACCGCGAGTCGACCCGCCATCTGCTTCTCCCTCGCCTGTTGAGTGTCTGGGAGAACCCTAGTCGGCCGGCCTGAACGAGGGCTAAGGGGTCAGATCTCCAGGGCGGGTTCCTCGGGTACGGTGCCCCGCTCCACCTCGATCCCCAGCGCCCGCAGGTCGGCCACGAAGTCGGGGTAGCCCCGGTCGACGTGGTGCACGTGGGAGACCTCGGTGACCCCGTCGGCGCAGAGCCCGGCGATGATCAGCCCGGCGCCGGCCCGGATGTCGGTGGCGCGTACCGGCGCACCGGAGAGCCGGTCGTGGCCACACACCAGGGCGTGGTGGCCGTCGGTCTTGATGTCCGCGCCGAGCCGCATCATCTCGTTGGCGAACATGAACCGGCCGTCGAAGATGTTCTCGGTGATCAACGACGCCCCGTCGCTGACCGCGGCCAGCCCGATCGCCATCGGCAGCAGGTCGGTGGCGAAGCCCGGGAACGGCAGGGTGACCACGTCGACGGCCTTCGGCCGGTCGTCCATGCGTACCCGGAAGGAGTCCCCGCGGGTCTCCACCAGGCCGCCGGCCGAGACCAGCTTGTCCAGCGCGACCTCCAGGAAGGCCGGCGGCACGCCGGTCACCGTGACGTCGCCGTGGGTCATCGCCGCCGCGAACGCCCAGGTGCCGGCGACGATCCGGTCCCCCACCGTGGCGTGCCGCACCGGCCGCAGCTCCGGTACGCCGACGATGCGCAGCGTCGAGGTGCCGGCCCCCTCGATCCGGGCGCCCATCCCGCTGAGCATCGCGCAGATGTCCACGATCTCCGGCTCCCGGGCGGCGTTGTCGATCACGGTGGCCCCGCGGGCCAGCACCGCCGCCATCACCAGGTTCTCGGTTGCCCCCACGCTCGGGAAGTCCAGCACGATCTCCGCGCCGTGCAACCCGTCCGGCGCCTCGGCGATCACGAAGCCGTGCTCGCCGGAGATCACCGCGCCCATCCGGGCCAGCCCGGCGATGTGCATGTCCAGGCCACGCGAGCCGATCGCGTCACCGCCGGGGTGGGCGACCCGCACGTACCCGCGGCGGGCCAACAGCGGACCGAGCACGCAGATCGAGGCACGCAGCCGCCGGACCAGGTCGTAGTCGGCCTCGGCGCCCGGCTCCTCCGGCACGTCGATGACCACCTGGCGGGAGCGGGGCGAGCCGTCCCGGGCGATCATCGGGTCGGGCGGGTCGTCCGCCTCGAACCGTACGTCGCAGCCGAGCCGGCGCAGCACCTCCCCCATGATCGCGATGTCGGTGATCCGGGGAACGTTGGTGATCACGTTGCGGCCCGGGGCGAGCAGCGCCGCCGCCATCAGCTTCAACGCCGAGTTCTTCGCACCCACCACGTGCACCGTGCCCGCCAGCCGGGCGTCCCCGGAGACCCGGATGACGTCGATGTCGTTGATCGCGGCGTCGCCGGCGTCACCCGGCCCCACCCCGGCCGGCCGGGCGGTCCCCTGGTCGGGCCGCGCCGGGATCGTCAGGTCCGGTATCCGTAGGCTGTGCGTCATGGCCGTCCACCTCACGCGCATCTACACCAAGGCCGGCGACGCCGGCATGACCAGGCTGAGCAACAACGAGCAGGTGCCGAAGACCGATCCGCGCATCGCCGCGTACGCGGACGTCGACGAGTGCAACGCCGCGATCGGCGTGGCCCTCGCCCTGGGGCAGCTCACCGACGACCTGCGCGCGGTGCTGGGGTCGATCCAGAACGACCTGTTCGACGTGGGCGCCGACCTGGCCACCCCGGTGGAGCCGGACCCGCAGTACCCGCCGCTGCGGGTCACCGAGGAGTACGTGGAGCGCCTCGAGGGCTGGTGCGACGAGTACAACGGGCGGCTGGGCAAGCTCGACTCCTTCGTCCTTCCCGGCGGCACCGCTGGCGCGGCGCTGCTGCACGTGGCACGAACGACCGCCAGGCGCGCCGAACGGGCGGCCTGGGCCCTGGTCGCTCACGATCCGGATCGCACCAGCTTCCTCCCGGCAAAGTATCTCAACCGGCTCTCCGACCTGCTGTTCATCCTGTCAAGGACGGCAAACCCGGACGGTGATGTGCTATGGGTACCGGGCGGGAACCGCTGACCGTCGGGTCGCTGCACCACGTCGAGGTGTGGGTACCCGATCTGGACGCGGCGAAGCACAGTTGGGGCTGGCTCCTCGCCGAGCTCGGGTGGACGCCGTTCCAGGACTGGCCGGCCGGCCGGTCCTGGCGGCTCGGCCCCACGTACCTGGTGCTGGAGCAGTCACCCGCGCTGTCCGGGCGGACGCACAACCGGCTCGCCCCCGGGCTGAACCACCTGGCGTTCCACGCCGGCCCGCCCGCCGAGGTGGACCGGCTGGTCGCCGCCGCCCCGGCGTACGGCTGGAGCCTGCTCTTCCCGGACCGGCACCCGCACGCCGGCGGGCCACAGACCTACGCGGCCTACCTGACCGACGGGCAGGGCTACGAGGTGGAACTGGTCGCCGACCCGGCGGGGTGAGGTGCCGGGCATCGCCGGTGGCGTCCCCGCCCTCGCCCCGGCCAGGTGCCGCTTTCTGCCTACCAACTTGACGTCACAAACGAATCGCCGTCGATCGACCACGCCCACCCCGCACAACTTCGCCGCCACGGCACCCAGCCCCACCAGGGGCGGAGCCAGGGCCGGGGCAGCCCGTCTGCCGGGCTCGGTGCGGGGTGATTCGTTTATGACGTCAAGTTCGTAGCGTGCCGGAAGGTGTCTGCCATCGTCGCGGCGGGGCTT
This sequence comes from Micromonospora sp. NPDC050686, assembly GCF_040654475.1. Classification (NCBI taxonomy): domain Bacteria; kingdom Bacillati; phylum Actinomycetota; class Actinomycetes; order Micromonosporales; family Micromonosporaceae; genus Micromonospora; species Micromonospora sp. NPDC050686. Next base: position 134,827 of record NZ_JBFAID010000004.1, on the reverse strand, counting down.
CCGGCGCACCTCGGCGACGGGCCGCGGGCTTGAGGCAGCCCGGCGACGGGCCGCGGGCTTGAGGCAGCCCGGCGCCGGGCGGCGGGCTTGAGGAGCCCGGCGACGGGCGGCGAGCGGGCATGGAAGGAGGCCGGTCGGGCCGCGGGTCAGGCGGCCGGCCAGTCCTGCGAGGCCAGACGCGGCGAGGCCGCCCCGGGCGGGGCGGCCTCGAGCCAGGAGAGGAATCCGGTGACCGTGGACCGGGCCATGGCGATCTCCACCGGGGCGTGTCGACTGGTACAGCGGAGGATCACCCAGTCGGCGGGCATGGAGAGTCGCTCCTGCCCTTCCGGAAGGCGCCGTCGTTCCACCACCAGTTCCTTGCGGGACAGCACCCGCTTGGGCCGGATGGCAAAACTGAACATCCGGTACCAGCGGAGTTCGTCGCCGGCGAACCGGCCGAAACCGGGCGACCAGCCTCGGCCGTCGAGCATGGTGGTGACCCGGACACTGAGCCGGATGATGCCCCCGCTACCGGTCACCAGGGCACGCCGGAGGAAGAGGATCAGAAGCGCGGCGAGGACGACCGCGACGCCGATACCGATCCCTTCCACGATCTCCATCGGCGGGTCGGCTCAGCGCGCCGGAGTGGCCGGGCTGGCGCTCTCGGCGAGGACCGTCACGCCCTCACCGGTCACCGACAGGAAGCCACCGGCGACGTCGTACGCGAGCTGCTCGCCGCCGGCCTGCTTGATGCGCACCTGGCTCGGTTCGGCGAGCTGGCCGAGCAGAGGCGCGTGCCCCGGCAGCACACCCAGCTCACCCTCGGTCGTCCGGGCGACGACCATCTCGGCCTCACCCGTCCAGACCTTCTCCTCGACGGCTACGAGCTCGACGTGAAGCTGCTTTGCCACGCTGTCTCCTTGCTGCGGCGGGCGGATTGCGGGAAATTCTAGTCGCGTCGCCCGGCGCCACCCAACGCGGGTGCCGAGAGTTGCACCACGAGTTCCGCGAGGTACGACCCCGGACCCCGCCCCCTGGCGCCGACGCTACTTGGTTACCTGCCGGAAATCGGGATGTTCCAGCAGGAACGCATCCAATTGCTCGTTGTGCAGCGCGGTGAAGAAGTCCTCCACCCCGGGTTCGAACCGCTCACCAAGGTAGCGGGAGCCGCTGTTCACCGCCCCGCCCGGCAACTTGATCGTCTCGATCGAGCTGGACCGCAGGTTTTTCAGCGCGATGGCGTAGTCGACGATGCTGCTGCCCCGGCCGTTGAAGATCAACGACTCACCGGCGGCCCGTACCACCCGGTCGAGCTTGACCGGGTTGGTCACCACGTCGGCGCTGAACGCCTGGTCCGCCATCGCCTTGATGAACTGCTGCTGGTGCCGCTGCCGGCCGTAGTCGGCGTCCGGCACGCCGTTGCGCGGGTAGCGCTGCCGGACGTAGTCCAGCGCCTGCCACCCCTTGAGGTGGGCGTTGCCCTTCTGGTACTCGGCCTGCGGCCCGATGTAGCCCTCGCCGTTGGGGTTGCCCTCGCGCAGGGTGCCGTCCGGCTTGCGGTGCTCGGAGCGGACGTCCCGCTCGATGTACATGTCGACGCCGCCCATCGCGTCGACGATCTTCGTGAAGCCGTTGAAGTTGATGATCGCCCCGGCGTCGAAGCGCTTGATGCCGGTGACCTGCTGCACGGTCTTGGCCAGCAGCTCGAAGCCCCGCGCGGCGTCCGGGTCGCCGCCGCCGGGCACCACGCTGCCGTGCGACATCGCGCCGTTGAGCTTGCCCTTGCCGCCGGCGTACCCGGCCTTGGAGAACTCGGGGATGTCCACGTACAGGTCGCGCGGCACCGAGAACAGGTACGCCCGGTCCAGCCCGGCGGGCACGTGCAGGACCATGATCGAGTCGGCGAGCGGCCGCTGCTTCGGGTTACGCGGGTCGATGCCGACCAGCAGGATGTTGAGTGGGCCCTTGATGTCGCTCTTCCGCTCCTTGGCTCCGGCCGCCTGGTCGCCGAAGAGGTCGGCCTTGCCGACCGAGCCCTCGTAGCGGGCCACCAGGGCCTCGTAACCGACCAGCACCGCGCCGCTGAGCAGCATCAGCACAGTGCCGAAGATGGTGCACAGCCGGGCCCAGCGCGGTACGCCGGACCAGCGCGACCGCCCTCGGCGGTTCTTGCCGGCCTCACCCACGAGCAGCTCCCCTCGTCACGCCCTCGCCTCTGAAGACGGGCGCACAGAGTCGTTCCGTTGCAGGTTTCACGCCCGTGACCCTGCGTGGGTTGCACATTCCACCCAGTACGCGAGCGTGGCTCGAACCGTACCCCCCTGCTCAGGCGGTCAAGCGACCCGCGCAAAGCGACATCCAGCGCGAACGATCCCAGTACGACAAAGGGCCACCCCGGAAACGTCCGGGGTGGCCCTTTTCGGCTGTGGCGAAATTCTCAGCCCTGCGCCATCAGCTCCTTGGCCTTGGCCTCGAGGTCCTCGATGCCGCCGCACATGAAGAACGCCTGCTCCGGGAAGTGGTCGAACTCGCCCTCGGCGATCCGCCGGAACGCGTCGATGGTCTCCGTGATCGGCACCGTCGAGCCCGGCACGCCGGTGAACTGCTCGGCGGCGTAGGTGTTCTGCGAGAGGAAGCGCTCGATCCGGCGGGCCCGGCCGACGGTGAGCTTGTCCTCCTCGGAAAGCTCCTCGATACCCAGGATGGCGATGATGTCCTGCAGGTCCTTGTAGCGCTGCAGGATCCGCTTCACCTCGGTGGCGACAGCGAAGTGCTCCTCGCCGACGAAATCCGGGGCGAGGATCCGGGACGAGGACGCCAGCGGGTCCACGGCCGGGTAGATGCCCTTGTCGGAGATCGACCGCTCCAGGTTGGTGGTCGCGTCGAGGTGGGCGAACGTGGTGGCCGGCGCCGGGTCGGTGTAGTCGTCGGCGGGCACGTAGATCGCCTGCATCGAGGTGATGGCCTGACCCCGGACGGAGGTGATCCGCTCCTGGAGCTCGCCCATCTCGTCGGCCAGGGTCGGCTGGTAACCCACGGCGCTCGGCATCCGGCCGAGCAGCGTGGAGACCTCGGAGCCGGCCTGGGTGAAGCGGAAGATGTTGTCGATGAAGAGCAGCACCTCCTGCTTCTTCACGTCCCGGAAGTACTCCGCCATGGTCAGCGCGGAGAGCGCGACCCGCAGCCGGGTGCCCGGCGGCTCGTCCATCTGGCCGTAGACCAGCGCGGTCTTGTCGATGACGCCCGACTCGGTCATCTCGGCGATGAGGTCGTTGCCCTCGCGGGTGCGCTCACCCACGCCGGCGAAGACCGAGGTACCACCGAAGTTCCGGGCCACCCGGGTGATCATCTCCTGGATGAGCACCGTCTTGCCCACGCCCGCGCCGCCGAACAGGCCGATCTTGCCGCCCTTGACGTACGGGGCGAGCAGGTCGATGACCTTGATGCCGGTCTCCAGCATCTCGGTCTTCGGCTCCAGGTCCGCGAAGGCCGGGGCCTTGCGGTGGATGCCCCAGTGGTCGTCCGCGTTGATGGTCTCGCCCTCGGTGAGGTTGAGGCACTCGCCGATCGCGTTGAACACGTGGCCCTTGACCGCGTCGCCCACCGGCACGCTGATCGGCGCGCCGGTGTCGCGTACCTCGGTGCCGCGGACCAGGCCGTCGGTCGGCTGCATCGAGATGGCGCGGATCAGGTTGTCGCCCAGGTGCTGGGCGACCTCCAGGGTCAGCGTCTTCTCACCGCCGGACAGATTCACGTTGACGTGCAGGGCGTTGAACAGCTCCGGCATCGCGTCGCGCGGGAACTCGGCGTCGACGACCGGGCCGATGACCCGGACCACGCGACCCGTGGCCGTCTTGGTCTCAACTGCGGATACAGTCATCACACTTCACTTCCCGACGCGGCCAGCGCGTTCGCGCCGCCGACGATCTCACTGATCTCCTGGGTGATGCCGGCCTGACGGGCCGAGTTCATCTCACGCGTGTACTTCTCGATCATCTCTTCGGCGTTGTCGGTGGCGCTCTTCATCGCCCGCCGACGGGCGGCCGACTCGCTGGCCGCCGACTCCAGCAACGCCGCGTAGATCCGCGTGTTGATGTACTTCGGCAGCAGCGCGTCGAGCAGCGACTCCGGCTCCGGCTCGAACTCGTACGCCGGCAGCAGCCCGCCCGGGGCCTCCGACCGCGGCCGATCCTCGACCTGCATCGGGCCGATGATCCGCGACACCGGGTTCTGGGTCATCAGGGACTTGAACTCGGTGTAGACGATGTGCAGCTCGTCGACCCCGAGGATCCCGTCCGCCCCGGCGTCGCCGTCCGTGTCGTCCGCGCCGGCGGTGAACGCCTTGATCAGCGTCTCGCCGACCGCGCGGGCGTCGTCGAAGGTCGGCTGCTCGGAGAAGCCCGTCCAGCTCTCGGTGATCTCCCGGTTACGGAACCGGTAGAACGCCACGCCCTTGCGGCCGATGACGTAGAGCACCGGCTCCTTGCCGTCGGCCCGCAGCCGGGCGATCAGCGACTCGGCGGTGCGGATCGCGTTGGAGCTGTACCCACCGGCCAGACCGCGGTCGGAGGTGACCAGCAGGACGCCCGCCCGCCGCACCCGCTCGCGCGGGGTGAGCAGCGGGTGGTCGATCCGGGCGTTGGAGGCCAGCGCCGTCAGCACGCCGGTGATCGCCTGGGCGTACGGCAGCGACGCCGCCACCTTGGCCTGAGCCTTGGCGATGCGGCTCGTCGCGACGAGCTCCATCGCCTTGGTGATCTTCTTCATCCCCTTGGCGGACCGGATCCGCTGCCGGAGAACGCGTACCTGGGCGGCCATGGATCAGCTCTCGGCCGGGCGGTCGGCGGCGCTGTCGCGGAAGCGGGTCACCGTCTCGCGGTTCTGCTCGCCCTCCAGCGGCTGCGCCGGGGCCTCGTTGACCCGCACCTCGTCCTCCTTGCCCAGGAAGACCTTCTTGAACTCGCTGATCGCGGAGTCCAGCGAACCGACGATGTCGTCGTCCCACTTGTTGTCCCTGATCGCGGCCAGCACGCCCTCGTGCTTGTGCCGCAGGTACTGGAGGAACTCGGACTCGAAGCGGCGGACCTCGCCGACCGGGACGTCGTCCAGCTTGCCCTCGGTGCCGGCCCAGACCGAGACGACCTGCTCCTGCACCGGGTACGGCGAGTAGTTCGGCTGCTTCAGCAGCTCGACCAGGCGGCTGCCGCGGTTCAGCTGCGCCTGGGAGGCCTTGTCCAGGTCGGAGGCGAAGGCGGCGAACGCCTCCAGCTCACGGAACTGGGCCAGGTTCAGCCGCAGCGAGCCGGCGACCTTCCTCATCGGCTTCACCTGCGCGGCGCCACCGACCCGGGAGACCGAGGTGCCGACGTTGATGGCCGGCCGGACGCCCTGGTTGAACAGGTCGGTCTCCAGGAAGATCTGGCCGTCGGTGATGGAGATGACGTTGGTCGGGATGAACGCCGAGATGTCGTTCGCCTTGGTCTCGATGATCGGCAGGCCGGTCATCGAGCCGCCACCCAGCTCGTCGGAGAGCTTGGCGCAGCGCTCCAGCAGCCGCGAGTGCAGGTAGAAGACGTCACCCGGGTACGCCTCACGGCCCGGCGGGCGGCGCAGCAGCAGCGACACGGCCCGGTACGCCTCGGCCTGCTTGCTCAGGTCGTCGAAGACGATCAGGACGTGCTTGCCGCCGTACATCCAGTGCTGCCCGATGGACGAGCCGGTGTAGGGGGCGAGGTACTTGAAGCCGGCCGGGTCGGAGGCCGGGGAGGCGACGATGGTGGTGTATTCCATCGCGCCCGCCGCCTCCAGCGTCCCCTTGATGGAGGCGATGGTGGATGCCTTCTGGCCGATGGCGACGTAGATGCAGCGGACCTGCTTCGTCGGGTCGCCGGAGCGCCAGTTTTCCCGCTGGTTGAGGATGGTGTCCAGGGCGACCGTGGTCTTGCCGGTCTTCCGGTCACCGATGATCAGCTGGCGCTGGCCGCGGCCGATCGGGGTCATCGCGTCGACGGCCTTGAGGCCGGTCTGCATCGGCTCGAAGACGGACTGGCGGGACATCACGTTCGGGGCCTGGAGCTCCAGCTCCCGGTAGCCCTCGTCGGCGATGTCGCCAAGGCCGTCGATCGGCTTGCCGAGCGCGTCGACCACGCGGCCGAGGAAGGCGTCGCCGACCGGGACGGAGAGCACCCGCTCGGTGCGCTTGACGCGCTGACCCTCTTCGATCCCGGCGAAGTCACCGAGGACGACGACACCGATCTCCCGGACGTCGAGGTTCAACGCCACGCCGAGCGTGCCGTCCTCGAACTCCAGGAGCTCGTTGGTCATGGTCGAGGGCAGGCCCTCGACGTGGGCGATGCCGTCGCCGGCGTCGGCGACGGTGCCGACCTCCTCGCGGGAGACGTCGGACGAGTAGGAGGAGACGTAGCGCTCCAGGGCGCCGCGGATCTCCTCCGTCGAGATGGTCAGCTCGGCCATCCTCTGCTTCCTTAAGTATCTCAGGGCCCGGGATACCTAGTACCGACCGGTCCGGTGGCGACGTATCAGGGCTGCTCAGCGCTTGGCGAGCGCGTTGCGGGTCTCGTTGAGGCGGCGCAGGACGGTGCCGTCGTACAGGTCGGAGCCGACCCGCACGCTCACCCCACCGAGTACCTCGGGGTCGACCGTCTGCTTGACGGAAACCTCTCGACCGTACATCTCCGAGAGGCGGGCGCCGAGGCGTCGCTCCTCGGAGTCACTCAGCGGAGCCGCCACGGTCACGTACGCGACCTGCCGGTCCCGCCGGTCGGCGGCCAGCTCGACCAGCCGGGTGAGCGCACCGGTGAAGGAGCGTCCCCCGAAGCCGGCCAGCGCGGCCTCGACGAGCCGGACGGTGACCGGCCGGGCCTTGCCGGCGAGCAGCTGCTGGGCCAGGGTGGCCCGCAGCTCGGCCGGGGCCATCGGGTCGGAAAGCGCGTTGGACAGCTCGGTGGAGCCGGAGACGACCTGCCCGAAGCGGAACAGCTCGTCCTCGACCTCGCCCAGCTCGCCGGCGGTGTCGGCGCTCGCCAGGAGCGCCTCCACGCCGAGCCGCTCGGTGCCGTCGAGCAGCTGGGACGGGGCCGACCAGCGGCCGGAGACCAGCGCGGTGACCAGGTCGAGCGCGTCGGCGCCGACCTTGCCGCCCAGGATCCCGGTGAGCAACGCGCTGCGGTCCCCGCCCGAGCGCGCCGGGTCGGAGAGCGCCCGGCGCAGCCGCGGCTCCCGCCGCAGCAGGGTGGCGACGGAGAGGATGTCGTCGGCGGTGGCGGCCACCGCCGACGGCTCCGCGCCGCGGACGTACGCGTCGAGGCGCTCGGCCCCGACCTTGTACGACTCCCGGCTGGCGGCCTGCATCAGCGGGCCCCCGTGCTCTCGAGACCGCTCAGGAACCGGTCCACGGTGCCCTTGCGACGCGCCTCGTCGGCCAGCGACTCACCGACGATCCGGCTGGCCAGGTCCACCGCCAGGGTGCCGACCTCGGTGCGCAGCTCGCGCACGATGGTGGCCCGCTCGGCGGCGAGCTGCTCCTTGCCGGCCGCGATGACCCGGTCGGACTCCTCCCGCGCCTTGGCGAGGATGTCCTGGCGGATGCCCTCGGCGTCGGCCCGGGCGTCGTCCCGGATCTTGGCGGCGTCGGTACGCGCCTCGGCGAGCTGCGCACGGTACTGCTCGAGCAGCTGGTTCGCCTCGGCCTGGGCGGCCTCGGCGCGCTTGATGCCACCCTCGATCGCGTCGACCCGGGCCTGGAACGTCTGCTCCATGCGCGGGAAGACGAACTTCATCAGCACGAAGCAGAGCACGATGAAGGCGATCCCGCCGACCACGATCTCCTGCCAGATGGGGATGATCGGGTTGTGGGTCGCCTCACCACCCTCAGCGGCGAGGAAGTACATGGGAAAACCTCCCGGTCAGAGGGGCTGGATCAGGCGGTGCCGGCCCAGATGAAGCCGAACGCGATACCCAGCAGCGCGAGGGCCTCGATGACGGCGAAGCCGATCCAGACGTACGGCAGGGTCATCCGCGAGGACTCCGGCTGGCGGGCGGTCGACTGGATGTAGGCCGAGAAGACCAGGCCCACGCCGATGCCCGGGCCGATGGCGGCCAGGCCGTAACCGATGGCAGCGGTGCTGCCCGTTACCTCGGCAAGGATGCTCATTGTGGTTCCTCCTGGTTATCACGCGTGACGGTCACGCGGGACGACAACGGTTGGTACGAAGAATGATCAGTGCTCGTCGGCGAGCGCGCCCTGCACGTAGCTGGCGGTCAGCACCGTGAAGACGTACGCCTGCAGACAGATCACCAGGAACTCGAGGAAGGTCAGCGCGATCGTCATCACCCAGGACAGCACCGAGACCGGCGCCAGCCAGGTGTTGGCGCTGAGCATGGCGAAGCCGCCGAGCGTGAAGACCAGCAGGAGCATGTGGCCGGCGAACATGTTGGCGAAGAGACGCACGGCCAGCGAGAACGGCCGGACCAGGAAGGTCGAGAAGAACTCGATCGGGATCAGGATCGGCAGGATGTACCAGGGCGCCGGCGGGATCAGAGAGTTCTTGACGTACTTCACGAAGCCGTGGTGCCGAATGCCGACATAGATGAACATCACGTAGCTGATCACGGCGAGGAAGGCCGGGAAGGCGATGTGCGAGTTCGGCGAGATCTGGAAGAACGGCACGATCGCGAAGAAGTTCGTCAGCAGGATGAAGCAGAAGAGCGTGGTGAAGTACGGCGCGAACCGTGCCCCGCGGTGCCCGATCATGTCGACCGCGATGTTGTTGCGGACGAAACCGTAGATCGACTCGGCGAACCACTGCTTCTTCGTCGGGACCAGCTGCGGGTTCCGGTAGGTGGCGAGGAAGAAGATGATCAGAACGCCGACGGCGATCCAGACCATGGCGGTGATCTTGGTGAACCAGTACGAGTCGTGCGCACCCCAGGGCAGGATGCTGGGCAGGTAGAAGTCCTCCACGCTCGGTGGGAATGCCGCCTGGCCCGCTGCCAGGACGTTCGCCTGTCCGAACACCGCGTCCCTTCCTAAGTAGGCGTGCCGAGCCGGCGGACGACCAGGATGATCCCCCCGGCCATGCCGAGCACGACGCCGATCCCGGTGGCGATGCCGCCGGTGTCGAGCCACTGGTCGACCAGCCAGCCGATGAAACCCCACACCAGCATTCCCCCGATGAGGTAGCTGAGCGCGGTCCAACCCTGACCGGCACCGGACGGAACGTCGCCCGAGCCGCCAGCGTTGGGGGGTTTCTGGTCACCGGCCATGACGGGGCGAACGATATCAGTCGAGGAGACGAGGCTGTGCCTCACCCCCCGCACAACCTGGTTGTGTGGGACACGGGTGGGCGACGTCGTCTTGAGGCACGCTACTCCTCCTCGGCGACTGAGAGAATGACCGATCGCGGACACGTCGGCGTGCCGTCCGAACGGTGGGACGGTCAGTTGTGGACCCGGCGGGCGTGCCGGGTGGCGAGCCACCAGATGTGCACCCCGGTCCAGACCACCACGCCCGCGGCGATGCCGAGGCAGAACGGGATCAGGCCCGGCCACCCGGTCGACGCGACCAGCACCATCACGCCGCCGAGCAGGGTCATCTTGGCGATGTAGAGACCCAACCCGAACGGCAGGATCAGCTGCGGGTCGCGGGCGTCCGCCCAGGCCAGCACCACCGTGGTCAGCGAGTAGCTGACCGCGGTCACGGCCACTCCGGCCGCCGCGCCGAGCGCGCCGTCCGCGCCCCGGAGCATCCCGCCGGCCACCGCGGCGAGCGCGGCCAGCACGGCCGTCGCGCTCAGCAGCACCGGCAGGTGGCGCAGCCGCCAGCCCCGGTCCGCCGCCGCCTCCGCGCCGTCCACCCCGCGCTCAGCCACGGGGGTACGCCGGGAAGGCGGCGACCAGGCCGGTCACGTCGGCGGCGATCCGGGTCAGCTCGTCGGCGCCCCCGGGCGCCCCCGGGTCGGTCCGTACCGCCCGGGCGATCAGCGCGGCGATCCGGCGCATCTCCTCCTCGCGCATGCCCTGGGTGGTGACGCTGGGGCTGCCCACCCGGATGCCGGAGGCGACCATCGGCTTCTGCGGGTCGTACGGGACGGCGTTCTTGTTCAGCGTGATGCCGGCGGCGTCGCAGCGCGCCTCGGCCTCGGCCCCGGTCACCCCCACCTGCCGCAGGTCGAGCAGGGCGAGGTGGGTGTCGGTGCCGCCGGAAACCGGCCGCATCCCCTCCTCGGCCAGCCCGGCGGCCAGCGCCCGGGCGTTGCCGACCACCTGGGCGGCGTACGTCCGGAAGTCGGGCTGGGCGGCCTCGCGCAGCGCGACCGCCTTGGCCGCGACGGCGTGCATCAGCGGCCCGCCCTGGGTGAACGGGAAGACCGCCTTGTCGATCCGGGCGGCGAGGGACTCCCGGCAGAGGATCATGCCGCCGCGCGGGCCGCGCAGCACCTTGTGGGTGGTGGCGCAGACGACGTCGGCGTACGGCACCGGGGAGGGGATGGCGGCGCCGGCGACCAGCCCGATGAAGTGCGCCGCGTCCACCATCAGGTACGCCCCGACCTCGTCGGCGATCTCCCGGAACGCCCGGAAGTCGATCAGCCGGGGATAGGCCGTGGCCCCGCAGATGATCATTTTGGGGCGATGCGCGAGGGCCAGGTCCCGCACCTCGTCGTAGTCGATCAGCTCGGTGTCCCGCCGGACGGTGTAGCCGACCGCGTGGAACCACTTGCCGGAGAAGTTCACCCGGCTGCCGTGGGTGAGGTGGCCACCGTGCGGCAGGTCCATGGCGAGGACGGTGTCCCCCGGCTGCACCAGCGCCGCGTACGCGGCCAGGTTGGCGCTCGCTCCGGAGTGCGGCTGGAGGTTCGCGTGCTCGGCGCCGAACAGCTCCTTCGCCCGGGCGATCCCGATCTCCTCGGCCCGGTCCACCTCGGCGCAGCCACCGTAGTAGCGCCGGCCCGGGTAGCCCTCGGCGTACTTGTTGGTCAGCGTCGAGCCGAGCGCGGCGAGCACCGCCGGGGAGGTCAGATTCTCGCTGGCGATCAGCTGCAGGCCGCCGCGCAGCCGGTCCAACTCGCCCAGCACCACCCCGGCGATCTCCGGGTCGACGGCGGTGAGCTGCTGGAAGTCCGGCCCCCAGAAGGTGTCTCTCGCGTTCTTCACAGCGAAGGAGTCTACGGAGCCGCAGACTGGAGGCCGTGAGATGCCTGGTCACCGGAGCGACGGGTTACATCGGCGGACGACTGACGCCCCGGCTGCTGGCGGAGGGACACCAGGTCCGCTGCCTGGCCCGCCGGGCCGGTCGGCTGCGGGACGTGCCGTGGGCCGCCCAGGCGGAGATCGCCGAGGGTGACCTGCGCCGGCCGGAGACGCTGCCGGCCGCGTTCGAGGGCGTCGACGTCGCGTACTACCTGGTGCACTCGCTGGGTCAGGCCGGCTTCGAGGCGGCCGACCGGGACGCGGCGACCAACTTCGTCGCGGCGGCGCGCGCCGCGGGCGTACGCCGGATCGTCTACCTCGGCGGCCCGGACCCGAAGGGCGGGACCCCCTCGCCGCACCTGCGGTCCCGGGCCGAGGTGGCGCGGATCCTGCTGGCCGGCGGGGTGCCGACGGCGGTGCTCCGGGCGGCGGTGATCATCGGGTCGGGCTCGGCCTCCTTCGAGATGCTGCGCTACCTCACCGAACGGCTGCCGGCCATGGTCACCCCCCGCTGGGTACGCAACCGGATCCAGCCGATCGCGGTCCGGGACGTGCTGCGCTACCTGGCCGGCTGCGCCACGCTGCCGCCGGAGGTGAACCGGGCCTTCGACATCGGCGGCCCGGACATCCTCACCTTCACCGAGATGATGCAGCGGTACGCCCGGGTGGCCGACCTGCCCCACCGGGTCATCCTGCCGGTGCGGGCGCTCACCCCGTCGCTCTCCTCGCTCTGGGTCGGCCTGATCACCCCGGTCCCGAGCGGCATCGCCCGTCCGCTGGTGGAGAGCCTGGTGCACGAGGCGGTGGCGCACGAGCACGACATCGCCCGGTACGTGCCCGACCCGCCCGGCGGGTTGACCGGCTTCGACCACTCGGTCGCGCTGGCCCTGGCGAAGATCCGCGACGCCGAGGTGGAGACCCGCTGGTCCACGGCGAGCGGGCCGGACGCCCCGGCCGAGCCGCTGCCCAGCGACCCGAAGTGGTCCGGCGGCACCGTCTACACCGACGTCCGGGAGCGGGTGGTGCACGCGTCGCCGGCCGCGCTGTGGCGGGTGATCGAGGGGGTCGGCGGCGAGCACGGCTGGTACTCCTTCCCGCTGGCCTGGTCGTTGCGGGGCTGGCTGGACCGGCTGGTCGGCGGGGTGGGCCTGCGCCGGGGGCGGCGCGACCCGCACCGGCTCCGGGTCGGCGAGGCGCTGGACTTCTGGCGGGTCGAGGAGATCGTGCCGGGTGAGCTGCTGCGGCTGCGGGCCGAGATGCGGCTGCCCGGCCGGGCCTGGCTGGAGATGCGCGCCGAGCCGGCCGAGGGCGGCGGCAGCCGGTACCTGCAACGGGCGGTCTTCCTGCCGCACGGGCTGGTCGGGCACGCGTACTGGGGGTCGGTCTACCCGTTCCACGCGATCGTCTTCGGCGGCATGGCCCGCAACATCGCCCGCGGCGCCGAGGTGCAAGGCGGGGGCCCCGCTTGACACCCGGCTGTTAAGCGGGGCCCCCTCCTAACAGCCGGCGCCGGTCAGTTGCCGTCGCGCGCACCGGTGGTCCGGTACGCGATCGACTCGCTCGGCGGTACGAAGTCGCGGGCCGGCTCGCCACGCAGGGCGTACGCGAGCACCCGGCCGACCGCGTCCACCATCCGCTGCTGCACCGCCTTGCCCACCGCGTCGCGCGGGTCGTCCGGGTTGGCGGCGATCGAGGCGACCGCGAGCTGCGGGGTGAAGGCCACCACGCTCTCCGTCTCGTACCGCTCCGAGCTGCCGGTCTTGCCGGCCACCGGCCGGCCCAGCCGGGACCGCAGGTCCTCCGCCGTGCCGCCGTTGCAGCGCCGGTACATCGACTGGTCGCCCACCGGGCAGCGGGCCGCGTCGGTGGCCGCCCGGGCCACCTCGGTGTCGAGCACCTGCCGGCAGTCGGGGCGACCGGCGGCCACGGTCCGGCCGGCCGGGTCGGTGATCGAGCGGACCGGCCGCGGCGCGCACCAGGTCCCCTCGGCGGCCAGCGTGGCGTACGCGTTGGCCAGGTCCAGCGGGGTGGTGGCGGAGACGCCGAGGGTGAAGGCCCCCCAGTCCCGGGCGCTCTGCCGGGCCAGCGTGGCGTCGTCCGGGGCGCGGAACACGATCCCGAGCCGCTCGGCCATCTCGACCGCGCGGTCCGCCCCGACCCGCTGCTCCAGCCAGGCGAAGTAGGTGTTCACCGAGCGGCCGAAGGCGGTCCACATGGTGCGGTAGCCGTCCATCGCCGCGTCGGCGTTCTCCGGGCACCACCGCCCGCCGCAGTCGGCCGGCCCGCCGGAGGCCGGGAACCTGGTCACCAGCCGGGCCGGGGCGTCGTAGCCGGTGTCCAGGGGCAGCCCGGACTCCAGCGCGGCGAGCATGGTGAAGAGCTTGAAGGTAGAGCCGGCCTGGTAGCCGGCGATCGATCCGCCGCCCGCCACCAGCTGGTTGACCGTGTTCGGGTAGTTGCGCTGCCCGGCCGGGTTGGCCGCCACGCCGTAGCTGCGGTTCACCGCCATGGCCAGCACCCGCCCGGTGCCCGGCTGCACCACCACGGTGGGCGCCACCCGCGGCTCGTCAGTGCCGTACACCTCCAGCACCTCCGCCTGCAGGGCGGCCTGGATCGCCGGGTCCAGCGAGGCGACGATCCGGTACCCGCCCCGGCGGAGCAGGTGCCGCCGCTCGTCCACCGAGGCGCCGAAGGCCGGCTGGGTGTCCCACCACCGGGTGAACCAGTCGCAGAAGAACGCCCAGTCGCTGTGCCCCTCGGCCACGCCGGTGCAGTCGTTGGGCGTGGCGCTGGGGCGCAGGTCCAGCGGCTCGACCCGGGCTCGCTCGGCGTCGGCGGGCGGGACCTGGCCGGTCTCCACCAGCCGCTCCAGCACGTACGACCGGCGCGTCAGGGCGGCCCCGGCGTCCCCGTTGATCGGGTCGTCGGTGGCCGGCGAGCGGACCAACCCGGCGAGCAGGGCGGCCTGGGCCAGCGTGAGGTCCGCCGGAGACTTGGAGAAGTACCGCTTGCTGGCGGCGGAGATGCCGTACGCCCCGGCGCCGAAGTAGGCGATGTTGAGGTAGCGGCCGAGGATCTGCTCCTTGCTCAGCCCCCGCTCCAGGGCCAGCGCGTACCGCATCTCCCGCACCTTGCGGCCGGCGGTGATCTCGGTGGCCCGGGCCCGCTCCTCGGCGGTGCGCCGCGGGTCACCGGCCAGGGCGTTGCGCACGTACTGCATGGTCAGCGTGGAGGCGCCCTGGCGGGCCCCGCCGCCGCGCTGGTTGGCCGTGAACGCCCGCGCCACGCCGCGCGCGTCCACCCCGCGGTGCTGGTAGAACCGGGCGTCCTCGGCGGCCACGATCGCCTGTCGCATCACCGGCGCCACCCCGGACAGCGGCACGTCCACCCGGTCCTCCTCGTAGAACGAGGTGATCAGGGTGACGCCGTCACCGGCGTACAGGTTCGACCGCTGCACGCTCGGCGGCGTCCGCAGCGAGGCGGGCAGCTCGGCCCAGGGGACGGCCAGCCCGCCGAAGCTGATGCCGTAGACCAGCGCGGCCGGCAGGGCCGCCACGGCCAGCGCCAGGCCGGCCAGCACGCCGGCGACCAGAACGGTGAAGCCCTTGTTGAGATAGGCCCGGAACATCAGCTCTCCCCGCAGGAGCCGGTCACGCTAGGACCCGTCCAGAATGCCCTTTTCGCCCCCGTTCACGAGCAAACCCGCAGAAAACTCACGAGAACTCCACACGACCGGCGTACGGGCGCCGGAGCGGGCGGGCGGGCGGCTCAGGGCAGCAGGCTGCTGGCGAGGGGGTGGACGACCTCCTCGATCTCGTCCGCCACCCGACTGAAGCACTGGTCGCCGCGGCCCCACGGGTCGTCCAGGTCGTCGGTGCTCAGCGCGGGTGCGCCCGCCCGGGCCTCGTGCGCGGCGGCCACCAGGGCGACTCCGCGTTCGTATACCGCCTCCGGGGTGGCCCCGGCCGGCGGCAGCCCCGCGGTGTCCACCACACCGAGCAGCCGGCCGAACTCGCCCAGCACGAAGGTGCGGGCGGCGGCGTCGGGGCGCAGCGCCTGCACGTACTCCTGCTGGTCGGCGGTGGCGGTGAGCACCAGGTCGGCGGCGTCGATGTGGTCCGAGCGCAGCTTGCGGGCGGCGAAGCCCTCGACCGCACCGCCCCGGGAGAGCACCTGGCGGGCCGCCGGCGGGTTCATCTCCTCCCCCGCGTGCCAGCCGCCCGTGCCCGCGCTGTGGCTGTGCAGCAGCTCGTCCACCCGGGCCGGGTCGACGCCGTGCCGGCCCAGCCGCTCCCGCACGGCGAGCACCAGCAGTCGTTCGGCCATCGGTGAGCGGCAGATGTTGCCCATGCACACGTGCAGGACGGTGAACGGCGGCACTCACGCCTCCCGGACGTCGACGATGTCCGGGACCACGTCGAGCAGCTTCTCCATCGGGATGGCCCCCCGGCGCAGCACCTGCGGCACGTCGCCGGTCAGGTCCACGATCGTGCTCGGCACCGGGTCCGGGCACGGCCCCGCCTCCAGGTAGGCGCGCACCGAGTAGCCGAGCTGGTCCCGGGCCTCCTCCGCGGTGACCGCCGCCGGCTGGCCGGTCTTGTTCGCCGAGGAGACGGCCATCGGGCCGGTCTCGCGCAGCACCTCCAGCGCCACCGGATGCAGCGGCATCCGCACCGCCACCGTGCCGGTCTTGTCGCCCAGGTCCCAGTTCAGCGTGGGCGAGTGCTCGACCACGATGGTCAGCGCGCCCGGCCAGAACGCCTCGACCAGGTCCCGGGCCGCGCGGGGCAGCGAGAAGACCAGGCCGTCGAGGGTGTGCCGGGAGCCGATCAGCACCGGCGGCGGCATCTGCCGGCCCCGGCCCTTCGCGTCCAGCAGCGCCTTGACCGCGTACGGGGTGAACGCGTCCGCGCCGATCCCGTAGACCGTGTCGGTGGGCAGGACGACGAGTTCGCCGTTCTTGACCGCCTCGATGGCCGCAGCGATGCCGCGGTCCCGGTCGGCGGGCGACCGGCAGTCGTAGAGCATCACGAGGAGCCAGTCTGCCACGCCGGGCCCGGGTCGGGGCGCGCGCCGTCCGACCGGCGGGACGCGGTGGCGAATCGAGGGCGTCCGGTCAGGTCCCGGTGCTCCTCGACGGCCTCGAACCGGCCGTCGGCGGCGAGCAGCTCCGGCACGGCCGACCCGTGCGTGTCGTCGTGCTCGATGCCGAGCACCCCACCGGGCCGCAGCAGTTCCGCCGCCCGCCGGACCACCGGGCGGATCACCGCCAACCCGTCCGCCCCACCGAAGACCGCCTCGTCCGGGTCGTGACCGGCCACCTCCGGCGGTACGACCACCGACCGCGGCACGTACGGCGGATTGCAGAGCAGCACGTCCACCCGGCCGGTGAGGTCGGCCAGCAACTCCGGGTCGGTGACGTCGGCCGCCACCACCTCGATCGGCCGGTCCCCCGCCGCGGCCCGGTCCGCCGCGTTGCGGCGCAGCCAGCGCAGTGCCTCCGGCGAGCGTTCCACCGCCATTACCCAGGCCGCCGGCAGCTCCTGGGCGACGGCCAGGGCGATCGCGCCGGAGCCGCTGCACAGGTCCACCACGAGCGGCGCCGGCACCCGCCCGCCCCGGGCCACCCCCCAGCCGGCCAGCAGTTCGGTCTCCGGCCGGGGCACGAACACCCCCGGCCCGACCGCCAGCTCCAGGTGCCGGAACCCGGCCACCCCGGTCAGGTGCTGCAACGGCTCCCGGTCGGCCCGCCGGGCGACCAGCGCGTCGAACCGGCCAAGCTGGGCCGGGTCGAACCCGTTGACCAGTGCCAGCCGGCCCCGGGGCACCCCCAGCACGTACGCGGCGAGCTGCTCCGCCTCGGCCCGGGGCGCCTCGACGCCGGCGTCGGCCAGCCGGCGGGCGGCCCGGACCACCGCGTGGGACGGCCGGACCGGTTTTGTCCCTTCGGACGGGTGTCGGGCATCGTGGGTCACGTAATAATCATGAGTCGTCGGCCGGGCGCGCCACGAGCCGGTGCGGCACACGCACACCGACAGGAGGTCGCGGGTGGGCTGGTTCGACCGGGTCACCGACCAGGTTGACGCCCTGAAGCACGCCCAGCGCCTGCAGGAGTCGAGCCGTTCGGCCGAGGCGTGCGTGGTCCTGGACCGGGTCATCCGCACCACGACCGACCCGTACGCCCGGGCCGAGGCCCTGGTGCAGCGCCTCTCCGCGCTGATCAACCTGGGGCGCACGGCCGAGTTCACCCGGGCCATCGAGGAGGCGTCCGCCACCGTCCGGGACCTGGCCGAGCCGTACCTGCACGGGCATCTCAACGCGCTGGCCGCCCTCGCCGCGCACCACCAGGGCGCGCTCGACCGGTGCGTCACCCACCTGGTCAAGGCGGCCCGGGCGCTGGGCGCGGTGGAGGATCCCGACGCGCACACCGCCTGGGGCTGGCACGACCTGGCGATGGCGTACTCCTACCTCAGCTTCCACGGCTACGCGCTGGGCGCCATCGAGCGGGCCCGGCAGCTCGGCACGGCCGCCGGCATCCCGGCGGAGACCTTCGCCGCGCCGGGCATCCGGCTGCGCAACGCGGTCGCCCTGGACCACAACGGGGACAGCGACGGCTGCCTGCGGGTGCTGCGGGACGTCGCCGGCGACTTCGCCCGCTTCCGACGCGCCGGGCAGGCCGACCGGCTGCGGCCGAGCAGCCTCGCCGCGTACGGCTACGCCGCCGCCCGCCGGGCCGCGCTGGGCGACCGGGTGGACCGGGGCACCGACGCCGACCCGGCCCGGTTGCTCGAACACGGCGGGGACAGCGCCCGGGCCCGCGACATGGCCCGGCTGGGCCAGGTCTGCCTGGCGGTGGCCGACGGCCGCCCGATCGAGGCGGTCACCTGGCTGGACCGGACCCGGGTCGGCGACGAGACCCTGGGCGCGGCCGAGCCGGCCCGGCTGCGCAGCCTCGCGCTCTCCCAGGCCGGCGACCACGCCGCCGCGCACCGGGCCGACCGACTGGCCTTCCGGCTTGCCGCGCAGCGCAACGACCGGCTCCGCGACGTCTACATCGACGGCATCGCCGCCCGCATCGACCACGAGGAGATGCGCCGCGAGGCCGCCCGGTACGAGGGCGAGGCGCTGACCGACCCGCTGACCGGGCTGCCCAACCGCCGCCGGCTGGAGCGCTACATCGGCGCGGTGGTGGCGCGCGGCGAGCGGGTGGTGATCGGCGTCTGCGACCTGGACGGCTTCAAGGCGGTGAACACGCGGCACGGGCACCACTCCGGTGACCTGGTGCTGCAACGCATCGCCGGCGTGATCAACCGGGTGATGCGTCGGGGCGACTTCGTGGCCCGCTACGGCGGGGACGAGTTCGTGGTGGTGCTGCCCGGCGCGGTCATGTCGGAGGCCGCCGAGGTGGCCCGGCGGATCGAGGCCGCGGTACGCACCGAGGACTGGGAGTCGCTGGTGCCGGAGACCCCGGTGGGGATCAGCATCGGCTTCGCCGAGGTGGGCGACGGGGCCGGGCCGACGCTGCGGGACGCCCTGGGCGCCGCGTTCGAGGCCGCCGACCGGGAGATGCTGCGCGCCAAGACCCGCCCGCGCGCCTCCTGACCGCAGCGCGCCCGACCCCGCCGGCTGGCCGGCCCGGCGCCGGCCGGGTCAGCGGCGGCTGAGCTCCGGGTCGCCGGCGAGGCGGGCGGCGCGGTCGGCCTCGGTCAGCGCGTCCAGCACGCCGTCGAGGTCGCCGGCCAGCGCCAGGTCCAGGTTGTACGCGGTGTAGCCGATCCGGTGGTCGGTGATCCGGTTCTGCGGGAAGTTGTAGGTGCGGATCCGCTCCGAGCGGTCCACGGTGCGCACCTGCGCCTTGCGGGCGTCCGAGGCGGCGGCGTCGGCCTGCTCCTGGGCGGCGGCGAGCAGCCGGGCGCGCAGGATGCGCATCGCCTGCTCCCGGTTCTGCAGCTGGGACTTCTCGTTCTGGCAGGAGACCACGATCCCGGTCGGCACGTGGGTGATCCGCACCGCCGAGTCGGTGGTGTTCACCGACTGGCCGCCCGGCCCCGACGAGCGGAACACGTCGATCCGCAGCTCGTTCGGGTCGATGGTGACGTCCACGTCCTCCGCCTCGGGCAGCACCAGCACGCCGGCCGCGCTGGTGTGGATCCGGCCCTGCGACTCGGTGACCGGCACCCGCTGCACCCGGTGCACGCCGCCCTCCCACTTGAGCCGGGACCAGACGCCGTTGCCGCCCTCCGGCACCCCCTTGGTCTTGATCGCCAGCGAGACGTCCTTGACCCCGCCGAGGTCGGAGTCCTGCGCGTCGATCACCTCGGTGAGCCAGCCGTGCCGCTCGGCGTACCGGGTGTACATCCGCAGCAGGTCGCCGGCGAACAGCGCCGACTCCTCCCCGCCCTCGCCGGCCTTGATCTCGACGATCACGTCCTTGGCGTCGTGCGGGTCGCGCGGGATGAGCAGCTCGGCGAGGCGCTCCTCCAGCCCGGGCAGGGTCGCGGCGATCGACTCCGCCTCGCCGGCGAAGGAAGAGTCCTCGGCGGCGAGTTCCCGGGCGGCGGCCAGGTCGGCCCGGGCCTGCTCCAGCTCACCGGCGGCCTTGTGCAGCGGGACCAGTTCGGCGTACCGGCGGCCGACCCGGCGGGCGACGCCCTGGTCGGCGTGGATCGCCGGATCGGCCAGCCGCTTCTCCAGCTCGGCGTACTCGTCGAGGAGGGCGGCCAGGCGCTCACTGCTCATGCGGGGGATGCTCCTTCGACGACGACACCGGACGGGGTTACCGAGGGTGGAACGGACGAACGCCCGCGCCCGGCACGGAGGCCGGACACGGGCGTCGTCGGAAGAGTTACTTGGCCTTCTTCGGCTGAACCTTGGCGTACTTCTGCTGGAACTTCGCGACCCGGCCGGCGGTGTCCAGGACGCGCTGCTTGCCGGTGTAGAACGGGTGGCAGGCGCTGCAGGTCTCGACGTGGATCGAGCCGCCCTTGGCGGTGCTGCGGGTCGTGAAGGTGTTACCGCAGGAGCAGGTGACCTCGGTGCTCACGTACTCCGGGTGGATGTTGGGCTTCATGTCGCCTCGGTCCTTTCGTGGGTGGTCGCCGGGTCGCCTCCGCCGCCGTCGCGGCGGATCGTGGCGTGAACCGGAACCGGTGGCCGATTGACCAGTGTGCCATGGGCTCGCGCCCACCCGGCAGGCGGGTGAGCACACCAGGTCCGGCTGGCTCAACGCTCACCTTCCGGTACGCATTCCCGGCCACCGGCGCCGGCATTCCTGCGCGGCCGTACCGTGGGACGGCCGGAGCGGGACGGCCGGGCCGCAACGGGACGAACGTGAGGAGAGGGCATGTTCCGTCTGATCGCC
This sequence comes from Micromonospora sp. NPDC050686, assembly GCF_040654475.1. Lineage (NCBI taxonomy): Bacteria > Bacillati > Actinomycetota > Actinomycetes > Micromonosporales > Micromonosporaceae > Micromonospora > Micromonospora sp. NPDC050686. Next base: position 114,276 of record NZ_JBFAID010000004.1, on the reverse strand, counting down.
ACCCGGGGCCTGCCCGCCTCCGGCAAGACCACCTTCGCCCGCCGGCTCCAGCCCGGCGTGGTCCGGGTGAACCGGGACGACCTGCGCCGGATGATGCACGGCGAGCGGCTCTTCACGCAGTGGGCCGAGGGGCAGGTCACCCGCGCCCAGCGGGCCCAGGTGGAGGCGCTGCTGGCCGGCCGGGTGAGCGTCTGCGTCGACGACACCAACCTGCGCGCCCGCACCCTGCGCGACTGGGCGGAGGTGGCCCAGCGGTACGGCGCCGCGTTCGAGGTGCACGACTTCACCGACGTGCCGCTGGCGGAGTGCCTGCGCCGGGACGCCGCCCGCCCCGAGGTCGACCGGGTCGGCGAGGCGGCGATCCGCCGGCTGCACGAGCGGTTCCTGGCGAACCGCCCGCTGCCGCTGCCGGTGCCCGCCGCCCGGACGGGCGGACCGGCGCGGGTGGCCGCCCCGACCGACGAGCGACCGGCGATCGTCCTGGTCGACATCGACGGCACGGTGGCGCTGAACGTCTCCCGCAGTCCGTACGACATGACCCGGGTCGGCGAGGACGAGCCGAACGAGGCGGTCGTGGCGGCGGTGCGGGCGATGCACGCGGCCGGTCACGCGGTGGTCTTCTGCTCCGGCCGGGACGCCTCCGCCCGCGCCGACACCGTCGCCTGGCTGGACCGGCACGTCCGGGTGCCCTACCTGGCGCTGCACCTGCGGGCGGTCGGCGACCACCGCAAGGACGCCGTGGTCAAGCAGGAGATCTACGAGCGGGAGATCCGGGACCGGTACCGGGTGGTCGGGGTCTTCGACGACCGGCAGCAGGTGGTCCAGATGTGGCGTTCCCTCAACCTCACCGTCTTCCAGGTAGCCGACGGCGACTTCTGAGGTGCAAGGAAGGGACCCCGGTCAACAACTGCGGGTCGCGGCGCGCCGGAGGATCGGCGTACGCGAAAGAAGGGCACGGCCGCGACGGCCGTGCCCTTCTTTGTCGGTCCTACCGGGGCGAGATCACTCCCCCGGCGTCGACTTCGCGATCTGCATCAGGAACTCGATGTTGGTGCGGGACTGCTTGAGCCGGTCCAGCAGCAGGTCCAGCGCCGCCTGCGAGTCCAGCGAGTGCAGCACCTTGCGCAGCTTGTGGATGATGGCCAGCTCCTCCGGCGCGAGCAGGATCTCCTCCTTGCGCGTGCCGGACGGGTGGATGTCGATGGCCGGGAAGGTCCGCTTGTCGGCGATCTTCCGGTCCAGCTTCAGCTCCGCGTTACCGGTGCCCTTGAACTCCTCGAAGATGACCGTGTCCGCCATGGAACCGGTCTCCACCAGCGCCGTGGCGAGGATCGTCAGCGACCCGCCGTTCTCGATGTTGCGGGCCGCGCCGAGGAAGCGCTTGGGCGGGTAGAGCGCGGTGGAGTCGATACCACCCGACATGATCCGGCCGCTGGCCGGCGCCGCCAGGTTGTACGACCGGCCGAGCCGGGTCACCGAGTCGAGCAGCACGACCACGTCGTGCCCCAGCTCGACCAGGCGCTTGGCCCGCTCGATCGCCAGCTCGGCGACGGTGGTGTGGTCCTGCGGCGGACGGTCGAACGTGGCCGCGATGACCTCGCCCTTCACCGACCGCTGCATGTCGGTGACCTCTTCCGGGCGCTCGTCCACCAGCACCACCATCAGGTGGCACTCCGGGTTGTTGTGCGTGATCGCGTTGGCGATCGCCTGCAGCACCATGGTCTTGCCGGCCTTGGGCGGGGACACGATCAGCGCCCGCTGCCCCTTGCCGAGCGGCATGACCAGGTCGATCACCCGGGTGGTGAGGATGTGCGGCTCGGTCTCCAGCCGCAGCCGCTCCTGCGGGTACAGCGGGGTGAGCTTGTAGAACTCCGGCCGGCGCCGGGCCTCCTCCGGCTCCATCCCGTTGACCGTGTCGAGCCGCACCAGCGGGTTGTACTTGTCCCGCCGCTGGTCGCCGCCACCGCCGCCCTCGCGGCCGGCCCGCACGGCGCCGGTGATGGCGTCGCCGCGGCGCAGGCCGTACTTCTTGATCTGCGACATCGAGACGTACACGTCGTTCGGGCCGGCCAGGTAGCCGGTGGTCCGCACGAACGCGTAGTTGTCCAGCACGTCCACGATGCCGGCCACCGGGACCAGCACCTCGTCCTCGCCGACCTGCGGCTCGCGGCCGCCGTCGTTGCCGGACTCGGGGCGGTCGCCGCGGCCACGCCGGCGGTCCCGGAACCGGCTGCGCCGGCCGCGCCGGCCGCCGCCCTCGCCGTCGTCGTCACCGTCGTTGTCCCGCTCGGCGCGCTGGCCGCGGTCGTTGCGGTCACCCCGGTCGTTGCGGTCACCGCGGTCGTTCCGGTCGTTGCGCTCGCCCCGGTCGCCCCGGTCGTTGCGCTCGGCCCGCTCGCCGCCCTCGGCCCGCTCGCCGCGGTCGTTGCGCTCGCCCCGGTCGCCGCGCTCGTTACGGTCGGCGCGCTCGTTACGGTCGCCGCGGTCGTTGCGATCGGCCCGCTCGCCGCCGCGCTCAGCCCGGTCGGCCCGCTCGCCGCCACGCTCAACCCGCTCGGCCCGCTCGCCGCCACGCTCAGCCCGGTCGGCCCGCTCGCCGCCACGCTCAACCCGCTCGGCCCGCTCGCCGCCACGCTCAGCCCGCTCGCCACGCTCAGCCCGCTCGCCACGCTCAGCCCGCTCGGCCCGGTCGCGACCGCCACGGGTCTCGGCCCGGTCGGCGCTCTCCTCGGCCCGCGGCTCGGCGGCCGGGGCCTCCGTCGCCGCGGCCCGGCCGCGCCGGGTCCGGGTACGACCCTCGGTCTGGACCGGAGCCTGCTCGGCGGCCGGCTCGGCGGCCCGGCGTTCCGTCTCGGGACGCTCGCCGGTTCGTACCTCGGCGTGCACCTCATCCCGGGTTGGAGCCGCTGCGGCCGGCACCTCGGCCCGCGGTCGAGGGGTACCGGCGGCGGCGCCCTGCCGCTCGGAGATGGCGCTGATCAGCTCACCCTTGCGCATGCGGGCGGTGCCGGAGATGCCGAGCGACGCGGCCAGGCTCTGGAGCTCCGGCAGCAGCATCGCGGACAGGCCGGTACCGCTGCGCCGCCGGCGGGTAGGGGCGGCGGTGGCTTCGCCAGCGACGTTGGAAACATCCGACGTCACGTCGGTGGTGTCGCTCAATGGATTCCTTCCCTCGATAGGCCGGGACTGCCCGGAGTCGATGTACGAGGTGGCCGGGCGGCCTCGGTGCACCCGCCTCGCAGGAACGCGTCGCGGGAGTCTGTGACACAGCAGCAGGTCGGTTTCCCGACTCACCAACATCGGTGAGCAGGTCTCGCCGGCTGCGGCGACCTGTGGAAACTGCGGTGCGGCGTGGCCTAGGCAGGGGTGACGGGCTGACCGCCGAGAGCTTCGGGGGTGCGCCGACCCGCAGGGAGATCGCATGCTTCGCGGCTGTGCTAGGCCTAGAGCGTAATCAACTCTTCCGACCTGCGGCAACAGGGTCCCGCTCGGCGTGTCCCAGTCTACCCCGTTCGACCCACGCCCCGCGCACCTCTACGGGCAACCGCCAGATCTGCCAGCCCATTCCCGGCTCGAAGCCCTCGGGCGGCCCGGTCAGCGCCAGCACGGTCGGACCCGCCCCACTGACCACAGCCGCCACATCGGCCGCACGCAGCGCCCCCACCAGCGCCGCCGTGCCGGGCATTCCCGCGGCCCGGTAGTCCTGGTGCAGGCGGTCGAAGGTGGCCGGCAGCAGCAGCTCCGGTGCCGTGGTCAGCGCGTGCACCAGCAGGGCGGCGCGGCCGGCGTTCCGGGCCGCGTCGCCGTGTGGCACGGCCGGCGGCAGAGCGGCCCGGGCGGTTGCGGTGAGGCCCCGGTCGGCCGGCACGAACAGGGTGGGCCGCACGGCGTCGGCGACCGGCAGGGACACGGCCCGGGCCCCGGACGGCTCCATCCAGGCGATCGTGAAACCGCCCAGCAGGCAGGGCGCCACATTGTCCGGGTGGCCCTCGATCTCGGCGGCCAGCCGCAGCACCGCCGCGTCGTCCAGGCGCTCGCCGCCGTCGGCCACCAGCGCCCGGGCCAGCAGCACCCCGGCCACGATCGCCGCCGACGAGGAGCCCAGGCCGCGCGCCTGCGGGATCCGGTTGACGCACTCCAGCGACAGGCCGGCGGGCTGGCCGCCCAGTGCGTCGAAGGTGCGGCGCATGGCGGCGGCCACCAGGTGCCGGTCGTCCTCGGGCAGCTCGCCGGCACCCTCCCCGGTCACCGACACCCGCACCCCGGGTGCGGTGGTGATCTCGGCGGCGACGTCGTCGTGCAGACCCAGCGCGAGGCCCAGCGCGTCGAAGCCCGGTCCCAGGTTCGCGCTGGTGGCGGGGACCCGGACGCGGACCGGGCCGGCGGCGAAAGTCAACGGCACCGGCTCATGGTAGGTCCCGGCACCGACATCGGGCGGCTCCGCCCGGACGGTGGGACGTCGCCGACCCGGCGGTGCGGGCCGGTCAGGGCGCCGCCGTGGGCTGCGGTACCGCGGCCGGCTCGGTGAGCGACAGCCGACGGGTGGCCAGCCGCCAGCCCAGCGCGTAGACCAGGGTGACCAGGCCGCATCCGGCCAGCACCACCCGCTCGTCCACCAGATCCACCACGCCGGCCACCACCAGTTGGCTGACCGAGATGGCCAGCGTCGCCAGCATCATGTCGGTGGCGAAGATCCGGCCCCGCAACCGGTCCGGCACCTCGCCCTGCAACGCGAAGTTGGACAGCACCCAGTTGCTGCCGCCGCCCAGATGGGCCAGGAAGACCAGGACCAGCACCAGCGGGAACCAGCCGGCCACCGCGGCGCCCAGGTAGGCCAGCCCGTACAGCGACATGGACAGGGCGAGGCCGGGCAGCAGCCAGGAGCGGGCGGTCAGCACCCGACGCATCAGGATCGGCCCGACCAGGGCCCCGGCCCCGCGGAACGCGAACAGCAGGCCGGTGCCCACCGCCCCGACCCCGAACACCCCGGCCAGCAGCGGGAAGACGGTCAGCACCCCGTTGCCCAGCCCGACCGCGGACTTCACCGTGACCAGCGCCAGCACCCGCGGGTGGTGGGCGATGTGGCCGAGCGCCTCCCGGATCGCCGGCCAGGTGCGCTGGACGGGAACGGTCGCGTCCCGGGGCGCCTGCAACGGCCGGCGGATCAGCGCCGCCAGACCCGCGGCCAGGGCCAGGCCGACCGCCGCCACCGCGAAGGAGACGTACGGTCCGGTGACCGCGCTGAGCACCCCGCCCAGGGAGGCCCCGACCACCGTCATCGTGCCCCACGCCGACCCGGCGATCGCGTTGCCGGCGGCCAGTTCCTCCGGGTCGAGCACGTTGGGCAGGGCGGCCTGGGCGGCCGGCGAGTAGAGCGCCTTGGCGACCGCCACCACGGCGATCGCCAGCATCGCCAGCCAGGCGGCGCCGGCGCCGCGCACGCCGAGCAGCAGCAGCACACCGGCCAGGGCGGCCCCGTTCGCGGCCATCATGATCTTCTTGCGGTCGAACCGATCGGCGATCGTGCCGGTCCAGGGCAGCAGCAGGGCCAGCACGCCGGTGTCCACGGCGAGCACCAGGGCACCCCAGACTCCGCTTCCGGTCAGCTTCGGCAGCAGCACCAGCAACGGCACCATCACGAACCAGTCGGCCCCGAAGACCACCAGCTCCGCCAGGAAGAGATTGCGGAAATCACGGTTGCGGACGAGGACCGAGACGGTGGGTGACACCCGGGCACCTTAACGGCTCAGACCCCGGTGCCGGCATGCAGGAGTTGGGAAACCGTCACGAAGCGGTAGCCGCGTCCGCGCAGGCCGGCGATCATGTCGGGCAGGCCGTCCAGCGCCACGAGCCGGCGGCGGGTACCCACGTCGTGGGCCAACAGGATGGTGCCGGGACGTACGTTCTCGACGATCCGCCGGGCGTGCCCCGCCGGATCGTCGGGGAACTCGCTCTCCACCATCTGGAGGGTCCAGAGCACCAGCCGGTAGTCCAGCCGGGCGGCGGCGTGCAGCACCGCCCCGCCCAGGTGACCGTACGGCGGTCGGACCAGCCGGGGCGCCACCCCGGTCGCCTCGGTGATGGCGTCGTGGCTGCGGCGCAGGTCGTCGTGGACGGCGGTGGCGTCCATCCGGGCCAGGTCCCGGTGCGCCCAGCTGTGGTTGCCCACCTCGTGCCGGCCCAGCCGGCCGCGCACCACGCCCGCGTACCGTCGGGCCCGCTCGCCGACCAGGAAGAAGGTCGCCGGCACGGCGTACCGGTCCAGGGTGTCCAGCACCCGGGTCGTCCACTGTGGGCGCGGGCCGTCGTCGAAGGTGAGCGCGACCAGCGGGTCGTTCGTACGTACCCCCCAGGTCACCGCGACCTCTCCGGCGCCGACCTGCTGGAAGTGGTTGCCCAGGGTGCCGCTCGCCGGTCCACCGGCCAGCGGCAACCGCCGGTCGGCGATCCACGTGCTCTCCGACATCGCGACCGCCCCGACGGCCGCCCCACCGGCCAGCAGCGCGGTACGCCGCAGCACGGTCCGCCGGCCGAGCCGCCCCCCGTCGTCCGCCATCCCCCGCTCCCGCTGGTGAAGCCCCGGGGGCCGGCAACCCGTCGGCTGCCCGACCCGTCGACTGCCCGACCCGGGCCGGCCGACCGCCGGTGGCCGGGCGTCCGTCGCCGAGCCCCTGGCACCCGCCGGAGCGCCGGATCCGGGGCCGCCCAGCGGCAGCCGCCGGAGCGGACGGCCCGAGCGGACGACCGGCCGCCGGAGCGAGTCGGCACCCTCAGTATGCAACCGATAACCAACCGCGAGCGGTCGGATATCCGATCCGGGGCGACGGATGGGACGAATCGGGGCACGCTCATCCCACCGAGGGCCGGTCACCCCCGGGTGGCCGATCACCTCGTGGCCGTCACCTCGGCTGGCCGCCCGCGGGGGGGTGGCCGGCGCCGGGAGGTGGCCCCCGCCGGGAGGTGGCCGGCGCCGGGGGGTGGCCGGCGCCGGGGGTGGCCGCCGCCGGGGCACGCTTGCGAGCGTGATACCTCAGAGGCATCGATATACCTGAGAGGTATCACGCTCGTTCGCGTCATCGCCCACCCGAGGGTTTCGGCGGGTCGCCCCGCCCGGTGAGGACGGCCGGAAAGTCCGGGGGTCAGTCGGCCGGCGGCAGCGGGGAACGGCGGCTCTTCGGCAGGCGGAGCACCTCGAACTGGTCGGTCCCGTCCAGCAACGCGGCGGAGGGGGCGGAGCGCTGCGCCGGCACGGTCACCGGAACCTGACCGGCCGGCCGGGCCGAGCCGTCGCCGGAACCGGAACGAGAACGAGAACCAGAACCAGAACCGACGCCGCCGTCGAGAGCGTCCCCGGGCGCCGGCCCGGTCGCGCCCGCCGGGCCCACCGGGGCGGGCCCCCCGGCCGGCCGGCCGGTGTCGCGCCCCCAGCGCCGGCGCAGCGACTCCTTGGTGTACTCGACCATCGCGTACAGGGCCGGCACCAGCACCAGGGTGAGCAGCGTCGAGCTGAGCAGGCCGCCGATCACCACGATCGCCAGCGGCTTGGAGATGAAGCCGCCCTCACCGGTGAGCCCGAAGGCCATCGGCAGCAGGGCGAACACGGTGGCCACCGCGGTCATCAGGATCGGCCGCAGCCGGCGCCGGCCGCCCTCGACGACCGCCTCCCGCACACCCATGCCCCGCGCCCGGTACTGGTTCACCAGGTCGAGCAGCACGATCGCGTTGGTGACGACGACCCCCACCAGCATCAGCACGCCGATCAGCGCCGGCACCCCGAGCGGCGTGCCGGTGACCAGCAGCAGGGCGATCGCGCCGGTGGCCGCGAACGGCACCGAGACCAGCAGGATCAGCGCCTGGCTGATGCTGCGGAAGGTCGCCACCATGATCAGGAAGACGATGGCGATCGCCGCGAGCACCGCCAGCCACAGGTCACCGAAGGCGTCCTCCTGCTGGGCGCTGGCCCCACCGACGGTGAAGGTCGCCCCCGGCACGTCCAGCGCGGCCAGCCGCTCCCGCAGCTCCCTGGTGGTGGTGCCGAGGTCGGAGCCGGTGGCCGTGCCGGTCACCGAGACGCTGCGCGTGCCGTCGATCCGAGTCACCTGCTGCGGGCCGTCGACCTCGTCCACGGTGGCGACCGCGCCCAGCTTCACCGGGCCGAGCGGCAGCGCCTTCAGCTCCGCCACCGTGGTGGGCGGGGCGGCGGTCGTCCGCAGCACCACCTGGCGGGGCATGTCGTCGAAGGTCACCCGGCCCAGCGGGACGCCCCGGTACGCCTGCGCGACCAGCTGCCCGACCGTCGCCTCGTCCAACCCGAACCGGGCGGCGAACGTGGGGTTCACCGTGACCTCCAGCCGCGGCACCCGCTCGGCCAGGCCGCTGGTGACGTCCTCGACGCCCGGGATGCCGGCCAGCGCCGACCGGGCCGCCTCGGTGGCCCGGGTCAACGCCTCGGCGTCACCGGCCTGGACCACCACCTCCAGCTCGTTGCCGGACGCACCGCCCTGTCCCCGGCCGAAGGTCAGCTCGCCGACCTTCGCGCCGAGACCGTCGAACTCCCGGCGCAGCTCCCGCCGCACCGTCGCGGCGTCCGTCTCCTCGCCCAGGCCGACCGACCAGCGGGCGGTGTCGTTGCCGCCGCCGCCCTCCCACGGGCGGTCCGCGTTGCCGACGGTCACCTGGTACGTTTCGACGCCCTCGGTCCGGGCCAGCACCGCCTCGACCGCCTCGGCCGCCGCGCCCGTGCCGGCCAGCCCGGCGCCCGCCGGCATCCGCTGGGTGATGGCCAGCGTGTCCTGGCCGGAGTCGTCGAGGAAGTTGGTCTCCAGTTGGCGGGCGAGGCCGAAGGTGCCCAGCAGCACCACCAGGCCGAGCGCCACGGTGGCCCAGCGGTTCTTCCGGCTGCCGGCCGCGAACCGCACCACCGGCAGGTACGCCCGCTGCAACGGGCTGCGCAGCTCCCGCTCCTCGGCGGCCCGGCGCACCGCGGGGTCCTCGGCGTCACCCCGGCGCGAGCCGAGGAACCAGTACGCCAGCACCGGCACGACGGTCAGCGAGACCAGCAGCGAGGCGAGCAGGGCGACCGTGACGGTGATCGCGAACGGCGCGAACAGCTCCCCGACGAGGCCGCCGACCAGGGCGATCGGGGCGAAGACGGCGACCGTGGTCAGCGTTGACGCGGTCACCGCGCCGGCCACCTCGCGGACCGCGCCGAGGATCGCGTCCCGCTTCGGCTCGCCGTACCCGAGGTGTCGCTTGATGTTCTCCAGCACCACGATGGAGTCGTCGACCACCCGGCCCACGGCGATGGTCAGCGCGCCCAGGGTGAGCAGGTTCAGCGAGTAGTCGGCGACCCAGAGCGCGATCAACGCGACCAGCACCGACAGCGGGATGGAGACCGCGGTGACCAGGGTGGAGCGGACCGACAGCAGGAACACCAGGATCACCACGACGGCCATCACGAGGCCGAGCAGGCCCTCGGTGGTCAGGCTCTCGATGGACCGCTCGACGTACGGGGCCTGGTCGAGGACCACGGTCAACTCGGCACCGGCGGCGCCGCTCAGCGCGGCCAGCCGGTCCCGCACCTCGTGCGAGATCCGCACCGCGTTGCCGTCCGGGGCCGCGGTGACGGCCAGGCCGAGGCTCGGCCGGCCGTTGGTACGGGTGATCGCGGTGGCCGGTGCCAGTTTCTCGGTCACCGACGCCACCGCGCCCAGCGTCACCGGCCGCCCCCTCGGGGCCGCCAGCACGATCTCGCGCAGCTGCTCGATGCTGCCGATCGGGCCGCCCACCTGCACCGGCAGCGAACGCGACCCGTCGGTCACGGTGCCGGCCGGCACGGCCACCCCGTTGCCCTTGAGCGCCTCGGCGATGGCGGTCGGCGCCAGCCGGTGCGCGGCCAGCTTCCGCGCGTCGGGGGCGATCACCACGACCGAGTCGCGGGCGCCGGTCAGCGCCACCGAGCGGACCCCCTCGATCCCCTCCAGCTCCGGTACGACCGAGTCGCGCAGCCGCCCGACGAGCGCCTGCTCGTCCCCGTCGGCGGCCGAAGCGGCCAGCACCACCGCGGGCAGGTCGTCCGTCGAACCGACGAGCACCCGCGGTTCCACCCCGTCGGGCAGTTGGCCGTCGATCCGGCCCAGCGCGGCCTGCATCTTGTTGACCATGTCGTCCACGTCGATGCCGTACGTGTACTGGACGACGACGGTGGCCGAGCCCTCCCGGGAGGTGGAGGTGATCTTCTCCAGCCCGGGGACGCCCCGCAGGCTGTTCTCGATCGGCTCGGTGACCTGGGCCTCGACGATTTCCGGCGCGGCGCCGGGTTGGACCGCCACGATGAACGCGGCCGGCAGCTCCAGCGACGGCAGGAGCTGCTGCTTCAACGACGGTACGGCGAACGCGCCGAACGCCGCGGTCACCACCGCGATGAGGGCCACCAGCCCCCGGTTGGCGAGGCTGAATCTGGCGAGCAGCGACATCGGTCTGGCTCACTCCTGAGGGGAAGGGACGGCTCGGGAGGAAAGTGTGCCGGAAGGGATCTTCGGCACCCCGCCCGCCCCCACCGGACGAACCGGCAGTCCCCGCCACCGATCGGACGAGGCGCGGGGCGACTCAGACCAGGTCGAGCGAGCGGGCCGCGACCAGCGGATCGTTGGCGATGGTCAGCGGCGCGGGAGCGGTCGAGATCGCCCACTCCGGGTCCTTGAGACCGTGCCCGGTGACCGTGCAGACCACCGTGGACCCGGCCGGAACCCGGCCGGCCGCCCCCTGCTGGAGCAGCCCGGCGACGCTGGCCGCGCTGCCCAGCTCGACGAAGACGCCCACCTCGCGGGCGAGCAGCCGGTACGCCGACAGGATCTCCCGGTCGGTGACCGCGGCGATCAGCCCGTCCGAGGCGTCCCGGGCGTCGATCGCCCTGGTCCAGCTGGCCGGGTTGCCGATCCGGATCGCGGTGGCGATGGTGGACGGCTCGGCGACCACCTTGCCGCTGACCAGCGGGGCCGCCCCGGCGGCCTGGAAGCCGTACATCCTCGGGGCCCGGGTCGCGTTGCCCTGGTGCAGGTCCTCCGAATAGCCGAGCCAGTAGGCGGAGATGTTGCCGGCGTTGCCGACCGGGAGGCAGTGGATGTCCGGTGCGTCGCCGAGCGCCTCGACGATCTCGAAGGCCGCGGTCTTCTGGCCGTGCAGCCGGTCGATGTTTACCGAGTTGACCAGGGCCACCGGGTAGTCCTGGGCGAGCTTGCCGGCCAGCGCCAGGCAGTCGTCGAAGTTGCCGCTGACCTGGAGCAGCCGGGCGCCGTGCACCAGCGCCTGGGCCAGCTTGCCCAACGCGATCTTGCCCTGCGGCACCAGCACCGCGCAGGTGATCCCGGCGCGGGCCGCGTACGCCGCGGCGGAGGCGCTGGTGTTGCCGGTGGAGGCGCAGATGATCGCCTTGTCGCCGGCCTCGACCGCCTTCGACACGGCGAGGGTCATGCCGCGGTCCTTGAAGGAGCCGGTGGGGTTGGCACCCTCGACCTTGAGGTACACGTCGCAGTTGAGCCGGGCGGAGAGCGCCGGGGCCGGCAGCAGCGGGGTGTTCCCCTCGTGCAGGGTGACGACGGGCGTCGCGTCGGTGACCGGCAGCCGCTCCCGGTACGCGTCGATCAGACCTCGCCACATGTCGTCGCTCCTATCGTCGGCCCCCGTCAGGGTGGCGCACGCCGTCGCGCGGACCGGCCGCACACCCATGGTCATCCACTTGGCGGGACTGCGTCGGCTCAGACGCCGCCCTCGACCCGCAGCACGCTGGCCACCGAGCGGACGATCTCCAACCCGCGCAGCTCGCGTACGGTCGCGGCCAGCGCGGCGTCCGGGGCGACGTGGGTGACGATCACCAGCTCGGCGTCGGAGCCCCGGCCGGCCGGCCCGCCGCCCGCCGGACCCTGCCGCACGGTGGCGATGGAGACCTCGTGCCGGGCGAAGACCCCGGCGACCGCCTCCAGCACGCCCGGACGGTCGGCCACGTCGAGGCTGATGTGGTAGCGGGTCAGCGCCTCCCCCATCGGCCGCACCGACAGGTCGGCGTACGCGGACTCGCTGGACGCCCGGGCCCCGGCGAGCCGGTTGCGGGCCACCGCCACCACGTCGCCGAGGACCGCGCTGGCGGTCGGCGCACCACCGGCGCCCCGGCCGTAGAACATCAGCTGCCCGGCCGCCTCGGCCTCGACGAAGACCGCGTTGAACGCGTCGCCCACGCCGGCCAGCGGGTGGCTCAGCGGGATCATCGCCGGGTGCACCCGGACGCTGACCGTCTCCCGCCCGGCGGCGTCGGCGCCCCGGGCCGCGATGCAGAGCAGCTTGATCGTGCAGCCCATCACCTGGGCGCTGGCCACGTCGGCCGCGGTCACCTCGGTGATGCCCTCGCGGTGCACGTCGGCGGCGGTGACCCGGGTGTGGAAGGCGAGCGAGGCGAGGATGGCCGCCTTCGCGGCGGCGTCGAAGCCCTCCACGTCGGCGGTCGGGTCCGCCTCGGCGTACCCCAGCTCGGTGGCCTCCTCCAGGGCCTCGGCGAAGCCGGCGCCGGTGGCGTCCATCGCGGAGAGGATGAAGTTGGTGGTGCCGTTGACGATGCCGGTGACCCGGTTGATCCGGTCCCCGTGCAGCGACTCGCGCAGCGGGCGCAGCAGCGGGATCGCGCCGGCCACGCTGGCCTCGTAGTAGAGGTCGGCGCCGCCCTCGGCGGCGGCGTCGTGCAGCGTCGCGCCGTCCTCGGCGAGCAGCGCCTTGTTGGCGGTGACCACGCTCTTGCCGGCGCGCAGCGCCTCGACCAGCCAGCTCCGGGCCGGCTCGATGCCGCCGACCACCTCGACCACCACGTCGACGTCGTCGCGCTTGACCAGCCCGAGCGGGTCGGTGGTGAACAGCGCCGGGTCGACCGGCAGGCCGCCGCGGTCCCGGCCGACCCGGCGTACGGCGATGCCGGCGATCTCCAGCGGCGCCCCGATCCGGGCGGCGAGGTCGGTCGACTGCTCGTGCAGCAGCCGGACCACCTCACTGCCGACGGTCCCGCAACCGAGCAGCGCCAAACGCACAGGTGACGTCATCCCACATCCAAAGCCAGCAGGTCCTCTTCGGTTTCCCGGCGAACGATCAGCCGGGCCCGACCGTCACGGACGGCGACCACCGGGGGCCGCGGGACATGGTTGTAGTTGCTGGCCATGCTCCGGCAGTACGCCCCGGTGCCGGGCACCGCGACAAGATCTCCGGGCTGCACGTCGGCGGGCAGGAATTCATCCTTCACCACGATGTCCCCGGACTCACAATGCTTTCCCACCACGCGGGCGAGCAGCGGCTCCGTGGTCGACGCCCGGTTCGCCACCGTCGCCGAGTACGACGCGTCGTAGAGCGCGGTGCGGATGTTGTCGCTCATCCCCCCGTCCACGCTCACGTACGTCCGCAACCCGTCCAGGTCCTTCACCGTGCCGACCTCGTACAGGGTGAAGACGGCCGGGCCGACGATGGCCCGCCCCGGCTCGATGGACAGCCGCGGGACGGCCAGCCGCTCCGCCGCGCACTCCCCGTCGACGATCTTGCGGATCCGCTTGGCCAGCTCGTGCGGGCCGGCCGGGTCGTCCTGGGTGGTGTACGCGATGCCGAACCCGCCGCCCAGGTCCAGCTCGGGCAGCTCCACCCCGCGCGCGTCGCGGATCTGCGCCTGCAGGCCGAGCACCCGCCGGGCGGAGACCTCGAAGCCGCTGGCGTCGAAGATCTGCGAGCCGATGTGCGAGTGCAGCCCGCGCAGGTCCAGCACGCCGTCGTCGAGCACCCGCAGCGCCGCCGCCAGGGCCGCCCCGCCGGCCAGCGAGAAGCCGAACTTCTGGTCCTCGTGGGCGGTGGCGATGAACTCGTGGGTGTGCGCCTCCACGCCGACGGTGACCCGGATCAGCACGCCGGGGCGTACCCCCCGCTCGCGGGCGAGCGCGGTGAGCCGGTCGATCTCGGTGAACGAGTCGAGGATGATCCGGCCCACCCCGGCGTCCAGCGCCCGGGTCAGCTCGGTCACCGACTTGTTGTTGCCGTGGAAGCCGATCCGCTCCGGCGGCATCCCGGCCGACAGCGCGGTGGCCAGCTCGCCGCCGGTGCAGACGTCGAGGTGCAGCCCCTCCTCGGCGATCATCCGGACCACCGCCCGGCAGAGGAACGCCTTGCCGGCGTAGTAGACGTCCGCGTCGGCGAAGGCGGCCAGGAACTCCCGGGCCCGGCCGCGCAGGTCGTCCTCGTCCAGCACGTACGCCGGGGTGCCGTACTCGGCGGTCAGGTCGCGGACGTCGAGCCCGGCGACGGTCAGCGCGCCGTCGGCGCCGCGCCGGACGTTGCCCGGCCAGAGCGCCGGCACCAGGGCGTTGACGTTGATCGGGGTACGCAGCCAGGCGGGACCCCGGCTGCCGATGTCGCCGTGCAGGGCACCGGCCTCGTGCGCGCGCATCAGCCGTCTACATCCTCTCGGGGGCGGAGACGCCGAGCAGCCGCAGGCCGTTGGCGACGACCACCCGGGTCGCGTCGTTGAGCCAGAGCCGGGCCCGGTTGGCGTCGGTGACCGGCTCGTCGCCGCGGGGCAGGATCCGGCAGGCCGGCTCGTCGTAGAACCGGTGGTACGCCTGCGCCACGCTCTCCTCGAGGTAGCGCGCCACCCGGTGCGGCTCCCGCAGCTCGGCGGCGGAGGCGACCACCGCGGGGAACTGGGCCAGCGCCTTGAGCAGCTCGTTCTCCTTGTCGTCGGAGAGCAACTCGGGGTGAAACGCGGCGCCCTCGCCCCGGGTCAGCCCGACCTCGGCGGCCTGCCGGGCCACGCTGGCGGTGCGGGCCGCGACGTACTGCACGTAGTAGACCGGGTTGTCGCGGGAGGCCCGGGTCCACAGCTCGACGTCGATGTCGATCGGCGAGTCGCTGGAGTAGCGGGCCAGCGCGTACCGGGACGCGTCCACGCCGATCGCGTCGACCAGGTCCTCCAGGGTGACCACGGTGCCGGCCCGCTTGCTCATCCGCACCGGCACGCCGTCGCGGACCAGGTTGACCAGCTGGCCGATGAGGATCTCCAGATGGCGGGCCGGGTCGTCGCCGAAGCAGGCGGCCATCGCCTTCATCCGGCCGAGGTAGCCGTGGTGGTCGGCGCCCAGCATGATCACGACCCGCTCGAAGCCGCGCTCGCGCTTGTCGAGGTAGTAGGCGCAGTCGGCCGCGAAGTAGGTCCACTCGCCGTTGGACTTGCGCAGCACCCGGTCCTTGTCGTCGCCGAAGTCGGTGGTGCGCAGCCAGGTCGCCCCCTCGGCCTCGAAGACGTGCCCCTGCTCCCGCAGCCGGTTCAGGGCCAGCTCCAGCTCACCCCGGTCGTGCAGGTCCTTCTCGTTGAAATAGGTGTCGAACTCCACCCCGAAGGCGGCCAGCGAGGACTTGATCTCGGCGAACATCAGCGCCACGCCCTCGACCCGGAAGACCTCCTGGGCGGCGGCGTCGTCCAGCTCCAGCACGTCCGGGCGGATCTTGCGGACCGCCTCGGCGATCTCCGCGAGGTACGCCCCGCCGTACCCGTCCTCGGGGGCCGGCTCGCCCTTGGCGGCGGCCAGCAGCGACCGGGCGAACCGGTCGATCTGGGAGCCGGCGTCGTTGAAATAGTATTCCGTGCCGACGTCCGCGCCGGTGGCCCGCAGCAGCCGGCTCAGCGCGTCGCCGACGGCCGCCCAGCGCACCCCGCCGATGTGCACCGGGCCGGTCGGGTTGGCCGAGACGAACTCGAGGTTGATCCGCTCGCCGACGAGCCGGTCGCTGCGGCCGTACTCGGTGCCGGCCTCGACGATCGACCGGGCGAGCTGGCCGGCGGCGGCGGCGTCCAGCCGGATGTTGAGGAAGCCCGGCCCGGCGATCTCCACCGACTTGACCCCCGGCGCCCGCCCGAGCTGCTCGGCGAGCGCGGTGGCCAGCTCCCGGGGCGGCACCCCGACCTTCTTGCTGAGCTGCAGCGCCAGCGTCGAGGCGTAGTCGCCGTGCTCCGGGTTGCGGGGACGCTCGACCGTGGTCCCCTCCGGCAGCACGGAACGGTCCAGCCCGCGCTCCGTGAACACGGCGTGGGCAGCGGAGAGGACGACGTCGGCGAGTTCTGCGGGAGTCACCGACCCATGGTATCGGGGGTAGACTCGGGCACTCGGCGGCGACCCTGCGCGTCACACCGACCGCCGTCCCCCTGACCGACCGACCTGACGAGGCACCATGAGCATCAGCACCCCGGGCGGCCCGCAGCGCCGTCCGACCGTGGTCAGCACCGGTAAGAAGCCGGCGGGTGGCCGGCCAGCCGCTGCCGACAAGACGGCCGGCGGCAAGGCCGGGGCCGGCAAGGGCGCACCCCGGCAGTCCTCGGGCGGCAAGGGTCGCAAGCCGATCACGCCGGTCAAGGTCAGCCAGGGACGCTCCTGGGGGCCGATCGCGCTCTTCGCCGCCGTCGGCGTGCTGACCGTCGCGATCATCGGTTTCGCCGCGTTCTCGGCATTCCAGGGCTCGAAGCCGTGGGAGAAGCGCGCGGCCGACATCAGCGGCGTCACCGACTACCGCGAGAAGGACCCGGAGCTGGTCAAGGGCAGCCAGCACCAGCAGGGCACCGTCAAGTACACGATCACCCCGCCGGTGGCCGGCGCGCACAACCCGGCCTGGCAGAACTGCATGGGTGACGTCTACGACGCCCCGATCGCCAACGAGCACGCGGTGCACAGCCTGGAGCACGGCGCGGTCTGGATCACCTACCGCCCCGACCTGCCGGCCGACCAGGTGGCCACGCTCAAGGCCAAGGTCGAGGGCAAGGAGAAGCTGTTCATGAGCCCGTACGAGGGCCTGGACAAGCCGATCGCGCTGCAGGCCTGGGGCTACCAGCTCAAGGTCGACAAGGCCGACGACAAGCGGATCGACGAGTTCATCAAGACGCTGCGGGTGAACGCCTCGATCGAGGGCCCGACCGCGCTGTGCGACCGGGGCGTCACCGCCACCGGCACCACGCCGCGGGACATGGGCAACCAGATGGGCGACCAGACCCAGGGATGAGGACCTCATGACGGCTCCCACCACGACGGCTGACGCGCCGGACGAGACGGCGGTCGCCGACGACGGCACCGGCCGGGCCGTGCGCCGCTTCGGCGTCCTCGCGCTGGCCGCCGCCGTCGTGGTCGGGCTCCTCCTCGGGTACGCCGGCGGCCTGCTGACCCCGCAGCTCACCCGGCCCGGGGACAGCTCGGCCGAGGCCGGCTTCGCCCGCGACATGACCAGCCACCACTCGCAGGCGGTCGGCATGGGCCTGCTCGCCTTCCAGCAGGGCACCGACCCGGAGGTACGCCAGATCGGCGTCGACATCGCCACCGGCCAGCAGGGCGAGATCGGCATCATGCAGACCTGGCTGCGCTCGTGGGGGCTGGACCCGGCCGGTTCGGAGCCGGTGATGGCCTGGATGCCGGACGGCGCCAAGCTGGTGAAGAACGGGCTGATGCCCGGGATGGCCACCCCGCAGGAGATGTCGGCGCTGGAGTCCGCCCAGGGGCGCGCGTTCGACGTCATGTTCCTGAACATGATGATCCGGCACCACCTGGGCGGGGTGCACATGATCGACGGCGTCCTCGACGCCAGCGACGACCCGGAGGTGACCCGGGTCGCGCAGACCATGAAGAACACCCAGCAGACCGACCTGGCCAACCTCCAGGCCGCCCTCACCAGACTGGGCGGCTGACCGGGGCGCCCGACGCGCTCCACCAGCCCGAACCGCACGCCCCGCTCGACCCAGGAGGCCCGCGTTCCCGCTCCGGCGGACGCGGGCCTCCCGCATGAGCCGTCCCGCCTCCCGTCCAGAACGACCATCCTGACCGCATTCGTGCTGTTTCGCATACTTGGACGGCTTACCACCCATTGCAGCACTTGGAGACTTTTCTCCGCACATATCGTGACCAGTTCGGATTCGGGCTCGTTGCGCAGGACGTGGGGGTTGCACTCAGAGACGCACGGCGGTCGGTGACCAGTTGGTGCCGGCGGCACACCATCGGCGGTGACGGGGCGGTGGCAGCCGTCCGTCGCGGACATCGGCAGGGCGAGCCGGGAACGCTCAGCCGCGAACAGGAACTGGAACTGATCGACACCCTGCGGGGCGGGTACCCCGACGAGTTCGGCCTGGACGAGGAGCTGTGGACGCGGCAGAGCCTCACCACGCTGATCCAGCGCCGGTTCGCCACCGGGATGGACGTCGGCGAGGTCGGGGCGTACCTGCGGGCCTGGGGGTTGGGTCCGCGCGAGCCGCGCGAGCGGGCCTGCGGCCTCTGTGTGGCCGCGGTCGAGCGCTGGGTCCGCAGCGAGTACCCGGCGATCACCCGGGCCGCCCAGGAGCACCTGGCCGAGGTCTACTGGATCGGCCGGGTACGCCTGCGCGGCACCATGCCGGCGGCGGACGTGATCTCGGCGGTGTCGTCCCGGGGCCGGGTCCGGTTCATGATCACCACGCCGTCGGTCGACCCGCCGCTGCCCCGCGACTTCGTGCTGCGGCTCAGCGGACCCGAGGAGCACACCGCGCACCTCATCGTGGACGGCTCCTGGCCCAAGAGCGAGTGGCCCCGGCGGCTGCCCCGCCGCATCGTCCTGCATCCCCTGCCCAGTTGCGGTCGCACCCTGATCGCCGCCTGACCGGGCGGGGCGATACCGATTGGGTGATCCGGGAGGGGGTTTGCTACTCTTCTCGGGTCGCTGAGCCCCCGTAGCTCAGGGGATAGAGCACCGCCCTCCGGAGGCGGGGGCGCAGGTTCGAATCCTGCCGGGGGCACTTCAGAGAACCGCAAGAGCGGAAACGCGATCGGCTGACCACCTAATTGTGAAAGCCAGTTTCGCGGTCGAGTAGACGATCGAAGGTGCCCCGGCCGGGTGGTCGGGGCACCTTCGCGTTTATCTCGATGCGCGGTGCCGGACACGCCCGGATCGCGGCTGGACGAGCGTGGGGCCCTGCCGTGTAAAGGGCCTGCCGCGAAACGCGGCAGGCCCCTCTGCGGTTCGTTCGTGGGTGCCGGCAACGGACTCGGTCAGGGCAGCGTCAGGAAGCACCGGGCGTGATCTCGTTGTGGCGTGGCTGCGGCCGGATGTCTGCGGCCCATGCCGGCGCTCACGACCGGTTCTGCCGGCGCTCAGGACCGTGTTCGGGCTGCCGGCGGGCCGACACCGCCGGGCCCGCACATCAGTCGACGAGCTGGGTTGCGGTCTGCGCCAGCCGCGGCAGCATCTGGTCGCGCCATCCGGGTGCCATGCGGTTGAGGGCATCCCGTTCGGACTTCTGGGTGAGGTCGAACCCGCTGTGCTGGAGGAACAGGCGGGTGCCGTGGCCTTCAGCGACCAGGCGCCAGGTCAGCGTCCAGGTCTGGTTGAAGGTGTAGACGAGCTTCTGTTCCGGGATGACCTCGACGACCTCACAGGCCACCGCTCCCCAGCCCGGCATTTGGAGGTGGAAGCGGTGACCGACGACGGCGGCGATGTCCCCGGGAACCCACCAGCCGGCGTGCAGTTCGGGTTCGGTGAGCGTGCGCCAGACCTTGTTCGGTGGGGCTGCGATGAACTGGTCGATAGCGATGGTGTTGGTGCTGGTCGCGGTCATCGGTCCTCCTCGGCGACATCGGCGAGCATGCGCAGCCGCTCACGCCAGAATCGTTCGAACGGGTGGAGCCAGTCGCCGACCTGGGCGAGCGGCTCCGCGGTCAGGTGGTAGCGCCGTTGCCGGCCCCGGGGTTCGTCGTGTACGAGCGCGGCACGCCGCAGGATCTGTAGATGCTCGGCGACTGCGGGTCGGCTCAGGTCGAACTGATTGGCCAGGTCGCCAGCCGTTCGCGGTCCCTCGGCGAGGAGCTGCAGCAGTCTGCGGCGGATCGGGTTCGCCAGCGCGAGGAACACGTCGTCTTCAGGCACCGACCCAAGATATGTCGGAGGTTGCCGACATGTCAATGATTTCCGACGCGTCAGGGCTGAGTGCCAGGGATTGTGCCCACCTCATGCGTCCGGCCGGCATCATCGTCGCCACCGCCGCGCTGCTGCCCGGCCGGCTGACCGCCCGGCCGGTCAGCCGGCGGCGCGGCGGGCGCGGGCCCGCCGCTTTCCCTCGTGCATCGCCTGCACCCGGGCCACCGGGATGGTCCGGCCGTGCGCCACCAACTCCTCCGGCAGCCGCTGTGGGGCCGGCAGCAGCTCCGCCCACGGGTCCCGGTCGGCCACCAGCGGCGGCACGGTACGGACCGTGAAGTCACCCGGGGCC
Organism: Micromonospora sp. NPDC050686; assembly: GCF_040654475.1. Classification (NCBI taxonomy): domain Bacteria; kingdom Bacillati; phylum Actinomycetota; class Actinomycetes; order Micromonosporales; family Micromonosporaceae; genus Micromonospora; species Micromonospora sp. NPDC050686. Next base: position 93,989 of record NZ_JBFAID010000004.1, on the reverse strand, counting down.
ACCCCGGCCAGGTCCGCCCAGGGCACCGGGAAGGACACCGGCAGGCCGGGCCGCAGCCGCGGGCTGTAGACGGCCACCACGGTGGCGCCGTACGCCCGGGTGGAGTCGACGAAGACCCGGCCGCCGCGGTCCTCCTTGATGAACGCGGTGGTGGCCAGCGCGGGGTCGAGCCGCTCCGCGCGTACGGCGATCGCCCGGGTCGCCGCCGCCATCTCCTCCGCGGTGGCCCCGTCGACCGGCACGACGATGTGCAGGCCCTTCGCTCCGCTGGTCTTCACCGCCCCGGCCAGCCCGGCGTCGGCCAGCGCCCGCCGCACCAGGTGGGCGACGGCCACCGCCGCGCCGAACGAATCCCCCTCCGGCGGGTCCAGGTCCAGCACCAGGTGGGTGGGGCGGTGCAGGTCGTCCACGGTGGCCAGGGTCGGGTGGTATTCCACCGCGCGCTGGTTGGCGAACCAGAGCAGCGTCCGCCGGTCGTCGCAGAGGCCGTACGAGATCTCCCGGCGCGACGCCTCCGCCCAGACCGCCGTCCGGCGCACCCAGTCCGGGGTGTACTTCGGCAGGTTCTTCTGCATGAACGGCGGCTGGCCCGGGCGGACCCGGATCACCGACAGCGGGCGGCCCCGCAGCCCGGGCAGGATCCGGTCGCGCACCGCGTCCAGGTAGTCCACCAGGTCCCGCTTGCTCGCCTCGGTCACATCGGACAGCGGCTGGTCGAGGCTGGTCAGCGCGACCCCGTCCCGGGTCTCGTCGGCACCGCTCATCCGCCCACCCTTGCGGGCCCGGCGGCCCCGGTCAACCCGACGCGGCGGCTCGATTCGGCTCCGGGCCCCCCGGGAGCCCGTGCCGGATCGCCGGGCCGGACGGCGCCGTCAGCCGTGCGCGGCGAACGGGTCGTGCCCGTCGCGGACCGCGGCGAGCAGCCGGTCGGCCGCCGCCCGGGCGACCTCGTAGACACCGGAGCCGTAGCTGACCCGGGCCACCCCGAGGCGCGCCAGCTCGGCCGGCACCGGCACCCCGGGACGGGCCAGCACGTTCACCGGCGCGTCCACCGCCTCGACGAACTGCCGGATCAGCGTCGGGCGGGCCAGGACGATCGGATAGACGCAGTCCGCGCCGGCCGACCGGTAGCGCCGGGCCCGGTGCACCGCCTCGTCGAACCCCGCGCCGGGGTCGCCGGTGGCGCGCAGGAAGACGTCCACCCGGGCGTTGATCACCAGGTCCGGGCCGGCCGCCGACCGGAGCGCGGCGATCAGCGCCGCCTGCTCGGCGACGTCGACCAGTTCGCCCGTACGCGGGTCGGAGTCCTCGATGTTGCAGCCGACCGCACCGGTGGCGAGCAGCCGCTCGGCCAGTTCGGCCGGGCCCAGCCCGTACCCCCGCTCGATGTCCGCGGTGACCGGCACCTCGACGGCGGCCGCCACCCGGGCGACCGCGTCGAGCATCGCGGCGACCGGGGTGGCCTCGCCGTCGGCGTGGCCGAGCGACTCGGCGACCGCGCCGCTGCTGGTGGCGACGGCCGGGAAGCCGGCGCGGGCGACGGCCCGGGCGGACCCGGCGTCCCAGGCGTTGGGCAGGAGCAGTGGCTCACCCGGGCGGTGCAGGGCGCGCAGCGCGGCGGCGCGGTCGGTCGGCGTCATGGCCCGATTGTCGGCCGCCGGGCTACCGCCGGCCCAGGGCCAATTTCCGCCCGCTGGAACGGGCCGATCGGCGGCCGGGGGTGGCCAGGCCGACCAGCAGGGCGGCGGTGACCAGCAGCGCGGCCACCACGAAGGCCGATCGGTAGCCGGCGGCGAGGGCGCTCACCTCGTCCGTCCCGGTGGCCCGCAGCCCGGCGGTACGGCCGGCGGCCAGGGTGGCCAGCGCGGCCAGCCCGAGCGCCCCGCCGACCTGCTGGGTGGTGTTGGCCAGCCCGGAGGCCAGGCCGGCGTCGGCCGGGTCGGCGCCGGCCATGGCGAGGGTGGTCACCGCGGGCAGGGTCAGCCCGCCGGCCACCCCGAAGACCAGCATGGCCGGGAGCACGTCGGTCGGGTAGCCGGCGTCGACCGGCAGCCGGGCCAGCAGCAGGAAGCCGGCCACCGCGAGGACCAGGCCGGTGTGCAGCACGTGCCGCGCGCCGAACCGGGCGATCAGCCGGCCGGCCAGCCCGAGCGACACGGCGGCGATGACCAGCGGGGTGGGCAGAAAGGCGAAGCCGGTGGCCGCCGGGTCGAGCCCGCCGACCAGTTGCAGCCGGAAGGCGAGCAGAAACTGGAAGCCGAAGTAGGCGGCCACCATCAGGAACTGCACGGCGTTGGCGGCGACCAGGCCGGGCGCCCGCAGCACCCGGGCGGGCAGCAGCGGGGTGCCGGCGGCCCGCTGCCGGGCCGCGAACCCGGCGAGCAGCAGCGCGGCGAGGGCGGCGGCGCCGAGCGTACGGGCCGAGGTCCAGCCGTGCTCGGCGGTGCCCACGATGGCCAGTACGGCCGCCATCAGCCCGGCGGTGGCCAGTGCCGCGCCGGGCAGGTCCAGGCCGGCGCGCAGGCCGATGCCCCGCTCGGGGGCGATCCGGCGGACCGCGGCGGCGAGGATCAGCGCGCCGATCGGCAGGTTGACGGCGAAGATCGCCCGCCAGCCGACCAGGCCGGTGAGCAGCCCGCCGACCAGCAGGCCGAGCGAGGCGCCGGCCGCGCCGGTGAAGCTGAACACGGCGATGGCCCGGGCCCGCTCGGCCGGCTCGGGAAAGAGCCGGACGATCATGCCGAGGCTGACCGCGGTGCTGAGCGCGCCGCCGGCACCCTGCGCGAACCGGGCGGCCACCAGCGCCAGCGGGTCGGCGGCCAGGACGCAGGCCAGCGAGGCGACGGTGAACAGGACGACCCCGGCCAGGAAGACCCGGCGCCGGCCGAGCAGGTCGCCGAGCCGGCCGGCGAGCAGCAGCAACCCCCCGAAGGCGACCAGGTACGCGTTGACGACCCAGGCCGCCCCGGCGGCGGTGAAGCCGAGGTCGCGCTGGATCGCCGGCAGGGCGACGGCCACCACGCTGCCGTCCAGGATGACCATCAAGCTGCCCGCGCAGAGCACGAGCAGGGCGGTTTGGCGATGCTTGTCGGGCACGAGCCCCTCCTTGGTGCACGATTTGTTACCGAGGCCATCATCTGTGACCATGAGCTCGCGCATAAGGAGGCACTTTCATGTCCCAGAGGAACAGCTGTGAGACCGTGGTCGGCCACCAGGCGCGGGCCTGCACCGTGCGGGAGGCGCTGGACCGGGTCGCCGGCAAGTGGAGCATCGGCATCCTGGTGGCCGCCGCCCAGGGGCCGATCCGCTTCACCGAGCTGGAGCGGCAGGTGGAGGGGATCAGCCGGCGGATGCTCACGCTGACCCTGCGCAACCTGGAGCGGGACGGCCTGCTGCACCGCACGGTCCACCCGACCGTTCCGCCCAAGGTGGAGTACGCCGCCACCCCGATGGCGCTGGAGCTCTACGACTCGCTGGTCGCGCTCACCGCCTGGGCGGAGCGGCACCGGGCCGCGATCACCGAGGCCCGGGCCGCGTACGACCGGGAGCACGCCGCCCCGGTCACGGCTTGACGGGGGCGTCCCAGTCGATGTGGTGGTCGTAGAGCCAGGCCAGCGCCGCGCCGTCGCCCCGGGCGGCGAGCCGGGCGAAGAGCGGCAGGGCCAGGTCGCGGGCGAACCGGCCGACCGGGCCGGCGACCTTGGTGCCACTGGTCCGCTTCCCCTGGGCCACCACCTTCTCCACCCGCGCCCGGCGCAGCCGCTCGTACGCCGCGAACGCCGCCGGGACGTCCGGCAGGTCGCGCAGGCACCGGGCGAGTTGCACGGCGTCCTCGAACGCCATCGCCGCGCCCTGACCGGAGGAGGGCGCCGCCGTGTGCGCCGCGTCGCCGATCAGGACCATCCGGTCCCGGTGCCAGACCGGCACCGAGGGCAGGTCGTACGTCGGCCAGCCGTACTCGATCCGCCCGGTCGCGCCGAGCACCGCGAGGGCCGGTCCGGCGTCGTCGGCGAGCAGCGCCCGCAGTCGGGCGCGGGCCTCGTCGGGCCCGGTCGCGGCGAGTTCCTCCCGGGACAGCTCGGTGGGCTGCGGCGGGTTGGCGAACCACCAGACCTCGTCCTCGGCGACGACCATCCAGCAGAAGAAGCAGCGCCGGCCGAAGAGCATGTGCATCACCCCGCGCTCGTCGGGCAGGCGCAGCCCGCGGGCGAAGCCGCCGGCGTTGAGCAGCGGGACGTAGCGTGGCGCGGGCGCGCCCGGGTCGATGATCGTCCGGGTCCGCGAGCGCAGCCCGTCCGCCCCGACCAGCAGGTCACCCTCGGCGGTCCGGCCGTCGGCGAACCGGGCGAGCACCCCCGCGGCGCCCGCCCGGGCGTCGGCCAGCCGGGCACCGTGCACGAACTCGACGCCCCGCCGGCCCGCCTCCTCGCGCAGCGCCCGGTAGAGGTCGGAGCGACCGACTGTGCTGCTGCCCAGGCCGCGGGTCCGGCTGCCGCTGGTGCCGAACTCGGCAAGCCGGCGACCCCGGTGGTTGTGCAGCGCCATCCGGGGCGTCGGGTGCCCCAGGCCGGTGACCAGCCCGTCGAGCCCGACGGCCCGCAGGGCGTCGACGCCGTTGACCGAGAGGGTGAGGAAGGCGCCGACCCCGACCGCGTCCGACGGGTACGCCTCGTACACCACGGCGTCGATGCCGGCGCGGCGCAGCGCCATGGCGGCGACCGGGCCCGCGAGCCCGCCGCCGATGATGAGAGCCTTAGTCATAAGATGACTATACATAGAATGGCTATTACGCGGGAGCCCGTCACCTAAGGTGATGCCATGACGGCTCGCCGCTCGCCGCTGGCGATGATGGTGCTGGCACTCCTGGTCGAGGAGCCGATGCACGCGTACCGGATGCAGCAGGTGATCCGGGAGCGCGACAAGCAGGACGTGGTCAACGTCGCGCAGCGCAACAGCATCTACCAGACCATCGAGCGGCTGCGCCGGGACGAGCTGATCCGGGTCGCCCGGACGGCGCGCGAGGAGGGCCGCCCCGAGCGCACGGTCTACGCGCTCACCGCGGCCGGTCGGCGCACCCTGGACGGCTGGCTCACCGACGCCCTCGCCACCCCGGCCCGGGAGTTCCCGGAGTTCCCCGCCGCGCTGTCGTTCCTGCCGATTCTCCCGCCCGACGAGGCGGCGCGGCAGCTCGACCGGCGGGTCGAGACGCTGGCGGCCCGGCTGCGCGAACGCGAGGCCGTGCTGGCCGCGGTGGACCTGCCCCGGCTCTTCCTGGTCGAGGACGAATACCGGCTCGCGCTGCTGCGTACCGAGCTGGACTGGGTCCGGCGGCTGGCCGCCGACCTGCGGTCCGGCGCGCTGACCTGGTCCGGCGAGTGGCTGGCGGACTGGACCGGCGGGCGGGCCGACTGAGCCGCGTTGTGGCGAAGGCCACCCGACTCCGCTGACCGATCGGTCAGACTCTGACCGATCGGTCAGGCATGCTGGACGCCATGGCCCGAGCGCTGCCCGAAACCCACGACGAGATCCTGGCCGCCGCCTCGCGGCGGTTCGCCGTCACCGGCTACAAGGGCACCTCGTTGCAGGACATCGCCCGCGAGGTGGGCTGTTCCAAGGCCACCGTGCTCTACCACTTCGCCAACAAGGAGGCGCTGCTCTCCGAGCTGATGGCACCCGCCATCGCCGCCCTGGAGGCGCTCGACGCGCGGATCGCCGCACACCTCGGCACCGCCGCCCAGCAGGTCGCCGCCGAGGGCTTCGTCGACCTGGCGGTGCGCTTCCGCCGGGAGATCGCCCTGCTCCGCGGCGAGTTTCCCGACCTGCTCCAGCAGCCCGCCTTCGCGTACGTGCAGCAGATGTCCGAACGGCTCATCGCGGCGCTGGCCGGCCCCAGCGACCGCCCGGCCGCCCGGATCGCCGCACTGGTCCTGCTCGCCGGGATCGCCGAGACCTGCCCCGAGTTCATCGACATCCCCGACGGGGAACTACGACCCGCGCTGCTGGCCGTGGCGCACCGCGCACTGGAAACCACCTGACCCCGAGGACAAAGGAAGTCCCATGGCGACCCTGCTGTACCGGCTCGGCCGGGCCTCGTTGCGCCGCCGGCGACTCGTCGTCGCCGTCTGGCTCGTCGTACTCGTCGGCCTCGGCCTCGCCGCGGCCACGCTGCGCGGCCCGACGGCGAGCAACTTCACCATGCCCGGCACCGAGTCGCAGCGCGCGCTCGACCTGCTCGCCGACCGGTTCCCGGCAGCCAGCGGCGCCACCGGCACCATCGCGGTCAAGGCGCCGCAGGAGGGCCAACTCCTCAGCCCCGAGGGGCAGGCGGTGGTCAAGCAGGTCACCCAGGAGGCGGCCACCCTGCCCGGCGTGGTCGGCGCGGTCGACCCGTACCAGGTCAAGGCGCTCAGCCCCGACGGCCGGTACGCGCTGATCCAGGTGCAGTTCGCCGGCCGGGCGGACGAGGTGACCGACGCGCAGCGGTCCGCGTACGAGGAGGTCGGCGCGCAGGCCGAGCAGCAGGGCTGGCAGATCGGGCCCGGCGGCGAGGTGCTCAACGGCGAGCCGGAGGTCGGCTCCACCGAGGCGCTCGGCGTACTGGTCGCCGCGATCGTCCTGATCATCACCTTCGGCTCCCTGGTGGCGGCCGGGATGACCATGCTCAACGCGCTGATCGGCGTGGCCGTCGGCATGGCCGGCCTGTTCGCGCTCAGCGGCGCGGTCGAGCTGACCAGCACCGCACCCATCCTGGCCCTGATGCTCGGCCTCGCCGTCGGCATCGACTACTCGCTCTTCATCACCTCCCGGCACCGGCAGAACCTGCTCGACGGCCTCGAACCGGACGAGGCGGTCGGCCGGGCGGTGGGCACCGCCGGCTCCGCCGTCGTCTTCGCCGGCGCGACCGTGGTCATCGCGCTCGCCGGCCTGGCGGTGGTGAACATCCCGTTCCTCACCGTGATGGGTCTGGCCGCCGCCGGCACGGTCTCGGTGGCGGTGCTGGTCGCGATCACCCTGGCCCCGGCGCTGCTCGGCTTCGCCGGGCGCAAGGTGCTCCCCCGCCGGCTGCGCGGCGTCGCGCCGGCCGGAGCCGCCCCGGCCGCCGAGGACCGCTCCGGCTTCGGTTTCCGCTGGGCCGGCTGGGTCACCCGGCTGCGCATCCCGGTCATCCTGGTCGGCCTGCTCGGCCTCGGCCTGCTGGCGCTGCCCGCGCAGGACATGCGGCTGGCCCTGCCGGACGCCTCCGCCGCCGCCGAGGGCACCCCGGCCCGGGTCGGCAACGACCTGGTCCGTGAGGGCTTCGGCCCCGGCTTCACCGGCCGGCTCGCGGTGGTGGTGACCGCCGATTCCCCGCAGGCCACCCAGGCCGCCGTGCCGCAGGTCACCGCGCTGATCCAGAAGACGGACGGGGTGCTGGCGGTCGCGCCGCCGCAGCTCGACCCGAGCGGGCGCACCGCGCTGCTCGGCGTCATCCCGAAGACCGGCCCGACCGACGCGGCCACCGAGACGCTGGTGCACGACATCCGGGACCAGGTGAGCGGCATCCAGAACGCCGACGTCCTGCTGACCGGCGTGACCGCGATCGGCATCGACGTGTCGGAGAAGCTCTCCGCCGCGCTGCCGATCTACCTGCTGCTCGTGGTCGGCCTGTCGGTGCTGCTACTGATGCTGGTATTCCGCTCGATCCTGGTGCCGGTGAAGGCGGCGCTCGGCTTCCTGCTCACCGTCGCGGCCACCTTCGGCATCACGGTCGCGGTGTTCCAGCAGGGGCACCTGGCCGACCTGGTCGGGTTGGACACCCCCGCCCCGCTGGTCAGCTTCCTGCCCATCCTGCTGATCGGCATCCTGTTCGGCCTGGCCATGGACTACGAGGTCTTCCTGGTCTCCCGGATGCGGGAGGACTTCGTGCACGGCGACACCGCCCAGCAGGCCACCATCAACGGGATGGGGCACGGCGCCCGGGTGGTCACCGCCGCCGCGCTGATCATGATCTCGGTCTTCGGCGGTTTCGTCTTCCTCGAGGACCCGATCATCAAGTCGATGGGCTTCGCGCTGGCCGTCGGCGTCGCCATCGACGCCTTCGTGGTCCGGATGACCATCGTGCCGGCGGTGATGTCGCTGTTGAACAACGCCGCCTGGTGGCTGCCCCGCTGGCTGAACAAGCTGCTGCCCAACGTGGACGTGGAAGGCGAGGGCCTACGCGCCCACCTCGCCGACCGCGAACCCGCGAACGTGTGAAAGGCGGGGCCCCCGGTTACGCGTTCTGCATAGCCGGGGGCCGCGCTCAACACCTGAGCTCACACGCCCGCCGGGTACGTCTCCATCTCGCCGAACGAGGACAGCGCGGGCAGCGGGTGCAGTGCCGTCGTCTCGTCGCACCAGATGAACGCGTCGTAGCGCTCCCCCAGCCGGGTCGGCACGTAGTTGCCCCACGACTCGAAGCTCGGGTCGTACACGACCCCGATGGCCCGGTGGTCGGCCTCGCCGGTGACCCACTCCGGCTGGTCCGGGCCGCCGAAGACCAGCACCGCCCGCTCCGGCAGCAACTCGTGCAGCCGCCGCTCGACCGAACCCTCGCGGGCCGGCGGGACGATCATCACCTCGGCCGGCGAACCCCAGCGGGGCGCCGCCACGACCGTGCCCCGGTAGCTGCCGAGCCCGACCAGCACCACCGCGGCGTCACCGTGCCGCTCCCGGGCCAACTGGCCGATGTTCACCATCCCGTCGGCCGCCATGTCGGTCGCCCGGGCGTCCCCCACATGCGTGTTGTGCGCCCAGACGACGCCTCGGGCGTCCGGGCCGTACCGGTCGAGGAGGCGGTCCAGCGTGTCGGCCATGTGGATGTCCCGCACGTTCCACGACTCCGGGCCGCCGTGCACCATGGCCCGGTAGTACCGCTCCGCGCCGGCGATCACTTCCGCGTTCTGCCAGGCCGAGAAGCGGTCCGGGCCGTCCGCCGCGGCCTGTTCCCGGGTACGCGCCAGCAGCCGTACCACCTCCTCCTCGCACCGCGCGGAGACGAACCGGCTCGCCGCCCCGTACTCCTCGACCCGCTTGCCGTACGGCTCGAAGCACCGGTACGCGTCCTGCGCGGCCTCCAGCGAGCCGGGGTCCTCCTCGCCCAGATAGTCGAAGATCGCCTGCATCGAGTCCCACAGGCTGTAGACGTCCAGCCCGTGGAAGCCGGCCCGCTCCCCCTCGGGCCGCTCGACGTTCCACGCCCGCAGCCAGCGGCAGAACCGGGCAACCTCGGCGTTGGCCCACATCCAGGTCGGCCAGCGCTCGAAGCGCTCCAGAGCGGTCAGCGGGTCGGCCAGGCCACCCGGCGCGGCCACCACCGACCGGTGCACCCGGTCGCAGTCCGGCCAGTCCCCCTCGACCGCGACGAAGTCGAAGCCCTGTTCGGCGATGAGTCGCCGGGTCAACTGCTCGCGCAACCGGTAGTAGTCGTAGCTGCCGTGCGTCGCCTCACCGATCATCACGATCCGGGCGTCCCGCACCCGCTCCAGCAACGGATCGAAGTCGCTCGGTGCGCCGAGCCGCTGAACCTGCATGTCGCGGCCTACCCGGCGCGCCGCCGGGCAAACCGGTGGTACGCGGGCGCCACCCCCGGTGTGCGTGCCAGCGGAACGGGTAGCCGGTGGGCATGACCGTCAGCGGGGTGCAGCTGCAGGAGTACCTGGCCGGGCTCGACTACCCGGTCTCCCGGGAGGACCTGCTCCGCTGGGCCCAGGAGAACGGCGCCAGCACCGAGCTGTTGCAGGTGCTGATGGCGCTGCCCGTGGAACAGTTCGACGACCCCGCCGAGCTGAACCGGACACTCGCCACGCTCGCCTGAGCCCGCCCGGGAGTCCCGCCGCAGGTGTTGAGCGGTGGCCCCGCTACTACCAGAATGCGTTGACCGGGGCCCCCTCCTGGCACCTCAGTGGCGGGTGTGGAGCAGGCGGAACAGCACCAGCCACTGCTCGGGCCAGACCAGCCCGACCGGGGTGGCCGGGTCCAGCCGGGCCGCCCGCAGCGCGCCGTCCACCCGGGCCCGCGGGTGAGCGGTCCGCAGCGAGGCCGCGAGGGAACCGCCGGCCCCGCCGAAGCCCAGCTCCACCATCCGTCGGTACGCGGGCAGCGCCCCCGGGGACAGCAACGGCTCGGGCCGGCGGTCGAGCCGCAGGATCCCCCCGTCGGCGCCGGGCACCGGGCGGAACGCGGCCCGCGGCACCCGCCCGGCCAGCCGCCAGTGGTACTCGGGCCAGGTCGACACGGTCAGCCGGCTCCACCGGCCGCGCTCGCCGGTGCGCTTGCGCGCGTACTCGAGCTGGGTGAGCAGGGTCGCCGAGCGCAGCCCCGGCGCGGCGAGGCACCACCGGACCACCGCCGCGGTCAGCGACCAGGGGATGTTGCCGACCACGGCGAACGGCTCGTCCGGCGCGGCGGCGGCGAGGAAGTCCGCGTGCCGCACGGTCACCCCCGGATGGTCGCGGCGGACGCCGGCCAGCTCGTCGACGACGGCGGGATCCACCTCGTACGCGATCAGCCGGCCGCAGCTCGCGGCGAGCGGCCGGGTGAGCTGGCCGCGCCCGGCGCCGACCTCGACGATCAGGTCGTCGGGGCCGGGACGGGCCGCGCGCACCAAGCGGGCGACGGCGGCCGGGTCGGCGAGGAAGTTCTGAGACAGTACGCGACGGGTCCGGTCGCGTGCGGTGGTGCGGGTTCGGCGGGGCGCCACGGAGATCGTCCTGTCTGCCGCCGGGCGGCGGCGGTACGGACAGGCAGCGCGGAGCGGGGCCTGTCCGAGCGGATCGGGACTCGGACGACCCTGGGCGGTCGGCGGTACGCGTCGGCGCGCGCGAGGGCGGCCGCCGCACCCGGTCACGGGGCGGCGGCGGCCGATCAGGTCAGGTCAGGCGCGACGGGCGTCCCGGCCGGCCAGGGCCGGGCGCCGGTTCCACGGACGGGCGACCAGGAGGAGGCCCCGCGTGGCCGGCGCGGCGGCCACGTCGATCAGGGCATGCGTGAACATGTCGGCCAGGCTAACCGCCCATACCCCGCTCCGCGACGGATTTCCGCCCGGGTGCCCCGACGCGCTAGGTGTTGAGCGGGGCCCCGCCTTACACGTCGACGGTGCGGTGCTGGGCGCGGGCGACCTCGGCGGCGGTGAGCACCGCCGCCACCTCCCGGCCGAACCGTACGTCGCAGCGGTGGTCCCGGGTGCCCGAGTCGATCTCCTCCAACAACTGGTCGATCGCGGTGCCGTAGGCGGTCAGCGCGCTGCCGTCACCGGGCGGCACCACCTCGACGCCGTTCTCCCCGAAGAAGACGAAGTCGCGGGTGACCGCCGCGGGCGGCGCGTCCAGGGTGAGCGACAGCGTGCTGGTGGCGCCGCCGTCGTGGGTGAGCAGCAGGTGGACCAGGCCGCTCGGCCCGTCCATGGCGGCGACCCGGGTGACCCGCCCGAGCACCGGCAGGACCAGCGACAGGGCGTGCGGGCCGATGTCCCACAGCGCGCCCTTCTCGTGCCGCCAGCGGGAGCCGCCGTACGGGTTGCCGGGCTGGAAGATGGAGGCGAACTGGGTGCCTCGGGCGTGCTGCCAGCCGCCCGCCGCGGCGGTGGCGGCCAGGAAGCCGGTGATGTTCGGGTGGAACCGCTGGGTGAAGAAGACCACCGAGGCGACGCCGCTCTGCTGCGCCGCGGCGACCACCCGGTCGGCGTCGGCGAGGCTGAGCGCCAGCGGCTTGTCCAACAGCAGGTGGCGCCCCGCAGTGGCGGCCCGGAAGGCGATGTCGGCCTGCACGTCCGGCGGCAGCGCCACCGCGATGGCGTCACACGCGTCGATCAGCGCGTCCACGTCCGGGAACACCGGTACGCCGTGCCGCGCGGCCAGCGCGCCCGCCCGCTCCGGGTTCCGGCCCCAGACCCCGGCCAGGGTGGCGCGGGGGTGGGCGTCGATGGCCGCGGCGTGTGTCTCCGCCGCCCAGTGGCCGGTGCCGAACAAGCCGAACCGCAGCACGAATCCCCCTGCCGTCGTCATCCGCCCCCCGGCCTGCGCCGGTGACCGTGATCCCACGCTAACCGGCCGGCCCGGTCGGCGGGCGGCGACCCGGCGGAGAGCCGGGCGACGGCTATCGGCCTGCGGTTGCTCCGCCCTCAGCGGTAGTAGTGCCGGCGTGGATTGAGCAGGTCCGCCGCATCCGCCGGGGGACGAGACGCCGTTGAGGTTCTTGACCAGCTCGGCGATGGCGATTTGGGCGGGCAGTCGACGAGCAGATGGTGGTTCTTCTCGCCGTTGGACTCGACCAGCCCGACCTCGGATTCGCGGCACTCGTCCCGCATGCTCTCTTCATCCGGGTCACGTGGAAAGTCGACTTTTCGCTGGCCCCTTCACTCTAGAGAACAGTCATGACAAATCTTGTGCCGGCGATACTCGTGCGGCCGGCATACCAGCGGAGTCATCGACGAAACTGCGCCGAACTCGGCAGACAGCACCGACTGACGTGCTTGAATGTCGAAGGGTGACACCAAGCTTATCGCGGGGTGTTAAGGCTCGACCTGCCGGCTGAATTGTCCAGCCGGCACCAAGACGGTCAACGGGTCCTGCGGCAAGGGCCGCGGTAGCTACTCCTCTGACTTCAAGTCGAGCACCGGGGCGTCGGTGGCTTCGTCGCGCGCCACGCGCTGCTAACTTCACTTCGCGTCTCACTACTACCAGGGCAAGAGGTTTGAGTGACCGGGATCGTTGAGGTTCGAAACCTGTCATTCTCGTACGGGAGGCGTCGGGCCCTGACCGGCGCCTCCTGGACGATCGGTCCGGGGGTGACCGCTCTGCTCGGTCCGAACGGGGCGGGGAAGACCACGTTGATCAAGTGCATGGTGGGTCTGGCACGGCCCAGCCACGGCCAAGTGATCATCGACGGCCGGGACGTCAGCGACGGTAAGGCAGCTCAGAAATTGCTTGGGTACGTACCGCAGAATCCGTCGCTTCCAGGCTTGGCGAAGGTGCGCGACCTCGTCGCCTACGCGGCCTGGCTGAGCGGGATGGACACGGCGCGGGCAGACGTAGCGGTCGAGGCCGCCCTGGGCAAGATGCAGGCTTTGGACCTGGCCTCCCGGAGGATCCGCACCCTCAGCGGTGGGCAGCGTCAACGGGTCGCACTGGCCACCGGCATTGTGCACGATCCGCGCATTCTCATCCTGGACGAGCCCACCGTCGGTCTCGATCCGGGGCAGCGGCTCAGGGTACGACAGGTGATCCAGCAGTTCGGCGCCGAGCGGCCGGTGGTGCTGTCGACCCACCTGACCGAGGATGTCGAGCACCTCGCGGACACGGTTGGTGTCCTGGTCGACGGAAAGATCCAGTACCAGGGCCCCATATCGCAACTGACCATCCCCGAGGCGTCCGGTGACGGCCGCCCTGGGTCGCCGTTCGAGCGTGCCTACGACGATCTGATCGTGTCCCTCGGCGGTTCCGAATGAATCGCCTGCGCCTGTTTTTCGGCTGGCCCGGACCACGGTGGGTGTTCCCGGCCGCAGGCACGCTCATGGCGACCGCTTCGCTTCTGGCAACCAGGGACATAGTCGGGTCCGACTACGTCACGTGGTCGGCTGTCGCCACCGCCTGGCACGAGTCGCTCTGGATCCCCGGATCGGTGGTCGCCGGTGCAGCCGCCGCGCTCGGAGCAACGTACTTCCCCAAGGCGTCTCCGGTGGCCGCGGCGCTGCGGCCGAGGGTGGATGCCGGCCTGTTCCTCGTCCATGGGCTTGCCCTGGCGGTGTGGCTCTGCCTGGGACATGCTCTCGGACTGGCCCCGATTCACCTCGCCGCGGCGCGACAAGCGACCACCGGTGCGCTAGCCATCCAGGACGTGGTCGTCGGTGTGGCCGGGGTGACCACGTTGGCGGTGATCGGACTCTGCGTCGGTGCTGCCGTGCGGCACTGGGTGATCGCTCCCGCGGTCGCGGTGCTGGCCTTCGCGGTGATGGGTTTGCCAAACGAGCCGCTGTTCATGCCGATCGGACTCTTGCTGCCGGTGCGCCAATGGACGCCCAGCTCGCCCAGGTTCGAGACGAACTCCGCGACCGCCGTCTTCGCCGTGATCGCTTCCATCGGTATCTGCCTGCTTGCCGCCTCTCTCGCCTCGTGGGCTGCCTCCCGCGGGTCGGTCCGCCGACGGGGCCGTCCCCTTCTCACGTGGCTGGCCGTGGTGGGGGCCCTGGCCGCAATCGCCTTCGCGTGGCGCCCGGCGCTCACTGTGGTCGATCGTCCCGTCCCACGCGTCTGCCAGCAGGTCGATGGCACGGAGGTGTGCCTGCACGCGGCGAACCGGCCGGCCATGGACCGCACCGTCGCCGTCGTCGCGCGGCTGCGCGCCGCCGGGCTCGCCCCGATGCTGTCTCGGGTGACGGATGTCGCCGTGTCCGATCACGACACCCCACGCGCCAAAGAGGCCCTCATCAGCCTGGACCCGAGCCCTCTGGACCGAAGGTTCCTCGCCGCCACCATCCCCGAGCAGGTTGCCCTCCAGGTGAGCGAAGCCATCACGCTCGGCAACTGCCTCCAGCCCGGCCAGACCACCGAGAGCTACGACACGGCCACCGTCCTTTACGCGCGAATTCTTCAATTGGCCGGGTTCGAAGACCTGGCAGGCGCCTTCGGACCCGACGCACCACCAGCGGCAGCGCGGAAACTGACCGCCATGAACGCCGCGCAACTCGGCGCATTCGTCCAGCACAACCAGGAGATGATCAGCTCGTGCCGGCTGTCCGCCGCTCTCGGGTGATGCGAAGCCGCGCTGCGGGGCTGTGGCACGTCCGTGGTGGCCCACTCGCGGTAACCGTCACCGCTGCCGCCTTGCTGCTCACCGCATTGTTTCCCGAGCTGAGCCTCTCGGTGAGCGTCGTGTTCGACCTACCACCCCGAGGCGTGGGCACCCCGGAAATCGTCGCGGTCGCCTTGGCCAGCGTCCTCCCCGCCCTCACCGTCCCCCGGTTTGATGGCCGCGAACTCACCGCCCGGCCGTCGGCCCGACTCGGGCACCTGACCTACTCCGTGGCCGCGCTCGCCGCACCCCTGGCCGTCCTGCCGACCTGGTACTGGATCATCACTTCGAGTCACCCCGACGAACAGTTCCCGCCCCTGCACGGGCTGATCGGCAACGTGGCCGTCTTCTCGTGCATCGGTGCCATTCTGTGCCTGGTGCTCGGCCCGCTGGCCTCCGCCGTGATCACGCCAGCGCTCTTCGCGGGCTTCGTGGTTGCCCAGCACGCGGCGCCGAACTCGGCTCTCACCGAGGAGTTCGCCACTGGCCGCGCCTGGCACACCAACTACTGGGTCACCACCGCCATGGCCCTCCTGACCCTCGCCCTGAGTTGGCACCTGCGCGGGGTCCCCTGGCCGGACCGGCGCTGACGGCGCGGCGAAGCGATAGGACACCCGGCCGGCGGGAGAGCCGGCCGACGATGGCTACTACGCGGGTTAGTAGGCTGTCCCGGTGAACCGTACCGCGCCGGGATGGCGCCGATGACCAGCGCCGCAGCGGCCGGCTCGCCGGTGCACGGGATCCTCGCGACGGCCGGCATCGTGCTGTCGCTCGTACTGGCGGGCTGGGCGCTGGTGGCGACGCTGCGCCACCGCGCCCCGGACCGGGCCCAGTTCGCCGGCCTGGCACTGCTGGAGCTGGCGCTGCTCGGCCTCGCCGTGGTGGCGCTGGTGGCGCTCGGCGGCGGTGAGCGGCCCGGCGAGCCGGGCGCCTTCTTCGGCTACCTGGTGACCGTGGTCTGCCTGCCGCCACTGGCCTGGGTGCTGGCGCGGATGGAGCCGACCCGCTGGGGTTCCGCGATCGTCTGCGCCATCTGCCTGGTCACCCCGGTGGTCGTGGTCCGCCTCCAGCAGACCTGGGAGGTCGTCGGTGGCTGAGCCGCAGGCGACCAATCGGGGGCCGGGCCGGCTGTTGATCGCGATCTACATCCTCTTCGCCATCGCCGCCACCTCCCGGGCCGGGTTGCAGATCGCCACGAAGTTCGACCGGGCCCCGGTGGCGTACCTGCTCTCCGCGGCGGCGGCGCTGATCTACATCGTGGCGGCGGTCGGGCTGGCCCGGGCCGGGCACGCCGGCCGGCGTACCGCCCTGCTCTGCTGCTCTGTGGAGCTGGTCGGGGTGCTCGGGGTGGGCGTGCTCAGCGTGGCCGACCGGCAGCTCTTCCCAGACGAGACGGTCTGGTCGCAGTTCGGCAGCGGGTACGGCTATGTGCCGCTGGTGCTGCCGATCCTCGGCCTGCTCTGGCTCTGGCGCACCCGCGACGCCGACCGCTGAAGCGGAGCCCCGCCGCCACCCGGCCGGGGCGGCGGCGGGCGCGACGTGGTCAGTCCTTGGGGCCGCCGGCCACGTAGATGACCTGGCCGGAGACGAAGGACGCGCCCTCGCTGGCGAGGAACGACACGGTGTGCGCGACGTCCTCCGGGCGGCCGGTGCGGCGGACCGGGATCTCGGCGGCGGCGTGCTGCTGCAGATCCTCGAAGCTGACCTTCATCCGGGCGGCGGTGGCCGCGGTCATGTCGGTGACGATGAAGCCCGGCGCGACGGCGTTGACGGTCACCCCGTACGGGCCCAGCTCGATGGCGAGGGTCTTGGTGAAGCCCTGGAGGCCGGCCTTGGCCGCGGAGTAGTTGGCCTGGCCGCGGTTGCCCAGGGCCGAGGTGCTGGACAGGTTGACGATCCGGCCCCACTTCTGCTCGACCATGTGCCGCTGCGCCGCCTGGCTGAACAGGAACGAGCCGCGCAGGTGCACGGCCAGCACGGTGTCCCAGTCGGCGTCGGTCATCTTGAACAGCAGGTTGTCGCGGAGCACGCCGGCGTTGTTGACCAGCACGGTGGGGGCGCCGAGCTGGGCGGCCACCCGCTCCACGGCGGACTCCACCTGGCCCCGGTCGGAGACGTCCGCGCCGACCCCGAGGGCCCGGCCGCCGGCCGCGGTGATCGCCTCCACCGTCTCCTTGGTGGCCGACTCCTCGACGTCGACCACGGCGACGGCCAGCCCGTCGGCGGCCAGCCGGCGGGCGGTGGCCGCACCGATGCCGCGCGCGGCGCCGGTGACGATGGCGACCCGCTGCTCCTCCGACATGATTACCTCCCGGTAACTTGTGGCTCGATCGAAGGAGCTTAACCCAGGCGTACCCGCGCCGGCCCGCCGCCGAGGACCGGCGGCGGGGCGGTGGGCGACGGCGTGCGGCGGGCCTACCAGCTGCGGCAGAGCCGGATCCAGCGGTAGCCGTGACCGGTGAGCTGGAGCCGGTCCAGCTTGCCCACCTCGGGGTAGCCCCGGTCGGAGAGCACGTCGATCGGCATGTCGGCCTCCGGCTGCAACGTGCTCAGGTCCACCTCGACGTCCTCGGTGCCGAGATTGTGCAGGAAGACCATCGTGCCGGTCGGCCCGTCGGCCCGGTGCGCGAGCACGTCGCGCGGCATCGGCACGTCAATGTGGGTGGTCGAGCCCGAGCCGATTTCCGGCGCCTCGCGCAGCGTACGGATCATCCGCTCGAACCAGCCGAGCAGGGATCGCGGGTCCTTGCGCTGGGCGGTGA
Source organism: Micromonospora sp. NPDC050686 (assembly GCF_040654475.1). NCBI lineage: Bacteria > Bacillati > Actinomycetota > Actinomycetes > Micromonosporales > Micromonosporaceae > Micromonospora > Micromonospora sp. NPDC050686. The sequence goes on along the minus strand of NZ_JBFAID010000004.1, from coordinate 76,419 downwards.
CGTTGACCTTCTCGTAGCTGAACTCACCCTTGTCGATCACCGGCCGGACCAGCTTCTCCGGTTCGGCCCGCGAGAACCCCCCGTTGGGCTCGTACGACCACTGCATCGGGGTACGGATCGCCTTGCGCCCCGGCAGCGAGAGGTCCTCGCCCATGCCGATCTCCTCGCCGTAGCGCAGCACCGGCGTGCCGCGCAGCGAGAACTGGAGCGCATACGCCAGCTCGATGTGCCGCCGGTCGTTACCGAGCATCGGCGCGAGCCGGCGCCGGATGCCCCGGCCGTAGAGCTGCATGTGCTCGTCCGGGCCGAACTTCGCCAGCACGTCGTTGCGCTGGTCGGTGGTGAGCCGGGACAGGTCGATCTCGTCGTGGTTGCGCAGGAAGGTGGCCCACTGCCCGCCGACCGGCAATTTCGGGGTGTCCCGCAGCGCCTCGATGATCGTCTCCGGGTCCTCCCGGGCCAGGGCGAGCATCAGCCGGCCGTTGAGCATGAAGTCGAAGAGCATGTGGATCCGGTTGCCCGAGCCGCTGTCGTCACCGAAGTAGGTCGGCAGCTGGTCCGGCTCGACGTTCGCCTCGGCCAGCAGGACGGCGTCACCGCGCCGCCACTGCACGTGCTGGCGCAGCTCGGTGAGGAAGTCGAAGTCCTTCGGCGAGTCGAGGTTGCCCGGCTCGGTCTGCTCGATGATGAACGGCACCGCGTCCATCCGGAAGCCGGAGACGCCGAGCTGGAGCCAGAACGAGGTGATCTTCTTGATCTCCTCGCGAACGTTCGGGTTGCTGATGTTCAGGTCCGGCTGGAACTTGTAGAACCGGTGGTAGTACCAGGCCTTCGCCGTCCGGTCGTAGCTCCACGTCTCGTGCTGCTCGCCCGGGAAGACCATGCCCTGGTAGCGGGAGGACGGCTCCTCGTCGGCCCAGACGTACCAGTCCCGGTAGGGGGAGTCGGGCGACGAGCGGGCCGACTGGAACCAGGGGTGCTGGTCCGAGGTGTGGTTGACCACCAGATCGATGATCACCCGGATGCCCCGGTTGCGCGCCTGGTGCAGCAGTTCGGCGAAGTCGCCGAGCGTGCCCAGCCGCGGGTCCACGTTGTAGAAGTCGGTGGCGTCATACCCGTCGTCCTGGTTGGGGGACGGGTGGATCGGGCTGAGCCAGAGGCAGGTCACCCCGAGCCGGGCCAGGTAGTCGAGGCGACCGATGAGGCCCGGAATGTCACCGATGCCGTCGCCGTCGGAGTCCACGTACGTGTCGATGTCGAGGCAGTAGACGACAGCCTCCGAGTACCACCTGTCAGCCATGCCCGAATACCTTCTCCGATCCGCCGGCCCGGCAAACGTGACCGTCCGTCCACTCGGGCACCCGCCGGACGACGCGGTGGTGGCAGGATCCCCGACATGGACGAGGCATCGACCACCCGGCCGGTCGGCTGGGCCGACGGCACCTGGCTCAACCCCCCGGTACGCGCCGACCGCACGGACGCCGGCGAACTCCTGGTCGAGCCGGCCGCGGGCAGCGACCTGTGGCGGCACACCAGCTACGGGTTCGTGCACGACGACGTCTCGGCGCTGCTCGCCCCGCTGCCCACCGGCCGCGCGGTCGAGGTGACCTTTCAGCTGGACTACCGCGAGCAGTTCGACCAGGCCGGGGTGCTCGTCCGGGTGGACGAGCGGCACTGGGTCAAGGCCGGCGTCGAGGTCAGCGACGGCCGGCCGCAGCTCGGCGCGGTGGTGACCCGGGAGTTCTCCGACTGGTCGGTCGCGCCGGTGCCGGAGTGGACCGGCCGGGCGGTCACCGTCCGGGCCAGCCGGGCGGGGGACGCGCTGACCGTACGGGCCCGGGTGGCCGGCGAGCCGTGGCGGCTGGTCCGGCTCGCGCCGCTGCCCCCGGACGCCGCCGCCTCGGCCGGGCCGTACTGCTGCTCGCCCAGCCGCGGCGGCCTGGCGGTGCGGTTCACCGGCTGGCGCACCGGCCCGGCCGACGCCGCCCTGCACCCGTGAGGGCGGCCCCGGCCGTTGGTGGGGTGGATCACCGGTAGGTGTGCGGGCCGGGCGCGCGGGTACCTTCCCCCGATCCGGAAAGACCGTGGAAGGGGTTGGCCATGGCCCTCGCCCAGAATGTCGACCCGTCCCAGTTCAGCGGGCTGACCGGGTGGGTGGCGAGCGTCCTCGACTCGCTCGGCGCGGTGGGCGTGGCCTTCCTGGTCGCGCTGGAGAGCATCATCCCGCCGATCCCCAGCGAGATCGTGCTGGCCATGGCCGGCTACCTGGCCCACGAGGGCCGGTTCAACGTGGTGCTGATCGTGCTCGCCGCCACCGTCGGCTCGCTGGTCGGCGCGTTGGTGCTGTACTGGCTCGGCGCCGCCCTCGGCGAGGAACGGCTGAAGCGCTGGCTGGACCACATCCCGCTGGTGGACCGGTCGGACCTGGAGAAGGCCGACCGCTGGTTCGAGCGGCACGGCCGGTGGGCGGTGCTGATCGGCCGGCTGGTGCCGGTGGTGCGGAGCCTGGTCTCCGTGCCGGCGGGAGCCAACCGGATGCGGATGTCGGAGTTCGTCGTGTTCACCACGCTGGGCAGCGGCGGGTGGAACAGCCTGATCGTCGGTCTGGGCTACGTGCTGGGTTCCCGCTGGGAGGACGTGGACCGGTACAGCAGCTGGTTCAACTACGCGATCTTCGCGGTCTTCGGCGTCATGCTCGTCAGCTGGGCGGTCAAGAAGATCCGGAAGCGCGACATGCGGCATACACCACGGGGACCTGCCTAGGGTCTGCCGTCCCGCCCGACGGCCAGCAGGTCCGGGCGGGCGGCGACCGCGGCGGCCAGCAGCAGCCAGCCGGCAAGACCCACCAACTGCACCCGCTGCCAGCCGCCCAGCCCGCCGTCCGGGTACGCCGACTCCAGCAGCGTGGTGACCGTCCCGACCAGCAGCACCACCGCCACCGCGATCCCCCACCGTCGCCAGGCCGGCGCCCGCAGCACGGCCAGGATGGCGACCAGCGAGACCAGCCCGCCGGCCACCGCCAGCGCCGAACTGATGGTGTGCGCCTCGTGCCGCCAGGAGAGGGACCCCAACCGCTCCAGCCGGGCGCAGCGCGCGTCGGTCGTCGGCGCGCAGTCCATCGACGTCAGCCCGCCGTCCAGCGCGGTGGCCACCCCGAACACGGCCAGGCCCAGCCAGGCCGTCCGGGTGACGCCCCGGGCCCGCAGGGCCAGCGCCACGCCGGTGGCGGCGGCCAGCAGCCCGGTCAGCGCGTCCCCCAGCCCGAACACCAGGTGGTACGGCTGGTCCCGGGCGGCCAGCTCGCTGGCGTACCCGTGGGTCAGCCCGAGCGCCGGGTTGAGCAGCGGCCCGAGCAGCCAGGAGGAGTAGAGCACCGCCGCCACCACCAGCGCCACCGCCACCGCCGGCGCGGACCGGGCCCGGCTCACGAGGACTCCCGGACCAGCGGGAACGGCAGCGTCTCCCGGATCGACCGGCCGGTCAGCAGCATCACCAGCCGGTCCACGCCCAGGCCGAGGCCGCCGGTGGGCGGCATGGCGTACTCCAGCGCGGTGAGGAAGTCCTCGTCCAGCTCCATCGCCTCCGGGTCGCCGCCGGCCGCCCGCAGCGACTGCTCGGTCAGCCGCCGCCGCTGCTCGACCGGGTCGATCAGCTCCGAGTACGCGGTGCCCAGCTCCATCCCGAACGCCACCAGGTCCCACCGCTCGGCCAGCCGCGGGTCGGCCCGGTGCCGACGGGTCAGCGGCGAGGTGTCGGTCGGGAAGTCCAGATAGAACGTGGGCACCCCGGTACGCGCCTCGACCAGCCGCTCGTACAGCTCCAGCAGCACCTCGCCCCGGCCCCAGCGCGGGTCGTACGACACCCGGGCGCGGTCGGCGAGCTTGCGCAGCACGGCCAGCCCGGTGTCCGGGGTGACCTCCTCACCCAGCGCCGCGGAGATCGCCTCGTCGACCGTGCGCACCGGCCACTCGCCGCCCACCTCCACCAGCTCGTCGGTGCCGGGCCGGCGGACCACCGGCGCGCCGTGCACCGCCACCGCCGCGGCCACGATCAACTCCCGGGCCAGCTCCCGCATGGCGTGGTAGTCGGCGTACGCCTGGTACGCCTCCAGCACGGTGAACTCCGGGTTGTGACTGTGGTCGACCCCCTCGTTGCGGAACGCCCGACCCAGCTCGTAAACCCGCTCCACCCCGCCCACGGCAAGCCGCTTGAGGAACAGCTCGGGCGCGATGCGCAGGCTCAACCGCAGGTCGTACGCGTTGCTGTGGGTGACGAACGGCCGGGCGTTCGCGCCGCCGTGCACCCGTTGCAGGATCGGCGTCTCCACCTCCAGGAAGTCCCGCCCGGCCAGCGTGCCGCGCAGGCTGTGCAGCACGGCGCCCCGGGCCCGCAGCAGGTCCCGGGCCTCCGGGTTGATCGCCAGGTCGAGGTAGCGGCGGCGGACCCGGGCCTCCGGATCGGCCAGCCCTCGGTGCTTGTCCGGCAACGGGCGCAGGCACTTGGCGGTCAACTGCCAGTCGGCGACCCGGACCGAGACCTCGCCGTGCCGGGTCGCGTACACCTCGCCGGTGGCACCGACGTGGTCGCCGATGTCGACGGTGGCCCGCCACCGGTCCAGGTCGTGCTCCAGCACCAGTTGCAGGTCGCCGCTGCCGTCCCGGATCGTGCCGAAGCAGATCCCGCCGTGGTCGCGGACCAGCAGCACCCGGCCGGCCACCGCGACGGTCTCGCCGGTGCCGGTGTCCGGCGCCAGGCCCGCGTGCCGCTCCCGCACCGAGGCGCACGACGCGGTACGCGGGTAACCCACCGGGTACGGGTCGACGCCCTCGGCGCGCAGCCGGTCCAGCTTCGCCGCCCGCACCCGCACCTGTTCCGGGCGGTGCTCCGGGGCCGACTCCGGCGCGACCGGGTGGACGGTCGCGGCCGACGGCGGGACGTAGTGCACGCCGCCGCCGGCCGGTGGCACCCCGCGCAGCGGGGTGGGGCGGCCGCCGGGCAGGGCGAGGAAGCCCTCCGCGGCCACCGCGGCCAGGCCCACCCGAGCCAGCTCCCGGCGCTCGCCGAAGCACAGGTAGCGGGGAACCCAGTGCGGCTGGTACTTGGCGTTGGACAGGTACAGCGACTCCAGCTGCCACCAGCGGGAGAAGAACAGCAGCAGCCCCCGCCAGAGCCGGATGACCGGGCCGGCGCCGATCCGGGCGCCCTGCTCGAAGACCGCGCGGAACGCCGCGAAGTTCAACGACACCCGCTCGACGCCGAGCCGGGGGGCGGCGGCGAGCAGCGCCGCCACCATGAACTCCACGATCCCGTTCTCGGCGGCCCGGTCCCGGCGCATCAGGTCCAGCGACAGCCCGTCCGTGCCCCACGGGCTCAGCGACAGCAGCGCCCGGACCCGCCCGTCCCGGCCGGCCGCCTCGACCAGTACGCAGTCGCCGTCGGCGGGGTCGCCGAGGCGGCCCAGCGCCATCGAGAAACCCCGCTCGTTCTCGGTGTCCCGCCATCCGGTGGCGAGCCGGGCCGCCTCGGCCAGCTCCCCCGGCGGAATCTCGGCGTGCCGGCGGACCCGGGCCGTGTAACCGGCCCGCTCGACCCGGTGCACCGCCTGCCGCACCGGGCGCATGTCCCGCCCGTCCAGGTCGAACTCGCGGGTCACCAGGATCGCCTCGTCGCCCAGGTGCAGCACCTTGAGCCCGTACCGGTGGTAGGCCCGGGCCCCGGCCTCGCTGGTGCCCATCACCGCCGGGGTCCAGGCATACTCGCGGGCCTGCTCCAGCCACGCCGCGATGACCGGCCCCCACGCCTCCGGGTCCCCGATCGGGTCGCCGCTGGCCAGGCTGACCCCGTTGACCACCCGGTAGGTGACGGCCGCCTTGCCGCTGGGCGAGAAGATCGCCGCCTTGTCCCGCCGGGTGGCGAAGTAGCCCAGCGAGTCGCGCCCGCCGTGCCGGGCGAGCAGGGCGCGGATCCGCTCCTCCTCGTCCGGATGCAGCACCGCCGCGGCCCGCTGGGACCGCAGCAGGGTGAACAACCCGGCCACGAAGGCGACCGCGCCGAACGCGCCGAGCAGCAGGTTCACCCAGCCCGGCGCCTGCCCCAGCCGGGTGACGTCCAGGGTGACCGCGCCGCCGAACACCTTCTCGACGGCGTACCCGAGCCGGCCCGGCCAGGTGCGTAGGCTGCCCGGCTCGAACAGGAGCAGCAGGTAGCCGAGGCCGACCGCCACGACCGCCAGCCCGAGGAAGACGCCGAGCGCACGCCAGGCGCTGCCGCGGCGCACCCGGGCGTAGAACTCCCGCCGGGCGGCCAGCAGCAGGGCCAGGGCCAGCGCGGCGAACCCGACGCCGACCCACACGCCGACCGTCTCGATCAGGTTGAAGATCCGCCGCCCGGTGTCGTCGGTGAGCCGGTCCGCCCCGACGACGGCCAGCAGCGCACCGGCCAGCAGCCCGCCCACCAGGCTGAGCGAGAAGTAGCCGACCAGCACCCGGTACGCCAGGCGCTTGCGGCGCAGCACCGCCGCGGCGAGCGTGCCGAGGAAGACCGCGTACGCCAGGTTGGCCGGCGCGGGCAGCAGCAGGGTGTCGATGAACATCCGGACCGGCTGGACATCCGCGCGGAACGCGCTGCTCAACGCGGCCAGGGCGCAGACCGTGGCGAGGAGCCAGAGCAGGGTGGCGAAGGCCCGGGGCACCTGCCGCCGCCAGTCCCGCCCGGCGGTCACCCTGCGCGAGGAGTCGTCAGCGGTCACCCGGACCTCCCTCGGGCTGCCGGTTCCCCGGTGACGGGCCGCGCCGCACCGGATCGACCGGCCCATCGTAAGCATCCGGGCAGCCGGTTCCGAACCGGAACGTTTCCCCCGATCGACACCCTGGGTAATGGTGCCGTCGACACCGCGGCGGTGCGCCGCGACCGGCAGAACGGACGGTGGTGGCCATGGCGGGCGGGGTGGCGGAGCGGGATCAGGTGGCGACGCCGGTCCGGAGCGACCTGCTCACCGTGGGCGTGGAGGAGGAGTTCCTGCTCGTCGACCCGCACACCGGGACGGCCGTGCCCGCCGTCGACCTGGTGATGGAGCAGGTGCCGGCCGAGCTGCGCGGGCAGGTGGAGCGGGAGTTCCAGACCAGCCAGATCGAGATCGGCAGCCCGCCCGGCCTGGAGCTGTCCTCGATCCGGCACTCGCTGGGGGTGCTGCGCGGCGCGCTCGCCGACGCGGCCGAGCGGGCCGGCGTACGGCTGCTGGCGGTCGGCACCGGCCCGGTGGACGGCCCGGTGCCGCCGGTGGTCGACAAGCCTCGCTTCGACCGGATGATCGAGCGGTTCCGGCTGCTGGTGCCCGGACCGGGCAACAACGGCATGCACGTGCACGTCGGCGTGCCCGACCCGGAGACCGGGGTGCGGGTGCTCAACCACGTCCGCCCGTGGCTGCCGATCCTGGCGGCGGTGACCGCCAACTCGCCGTTCGCCAAGGGCGCGGACACCGGCTACGCCAGCTGGCGGTCGGTGGAGTGGGAACGCTGGCCCTCGGTCGCGCCGACCCCGTTCCTGACCTCCCACGAGCACTATGAACGGCTGATCCGGCAGCTCATCGCCACCGGGGTGATGCTCGACGAGGGGATGCTCTACTGGTACGCCCGGCTGTCCGCGAAGTACCCCACCGTGGAGATCCGGATCGGCGACGTCTGCCCCTCGCTGGACGACACCGTGCTGGTGGCGGCCCTGGTGCGCGCCCTGGTGGCGACCGCGATGACGGACCTCGAGGCGGGCCGGCCGCCGATCAACACCGACCACCACCTGCTGGTCGCCGCGCACTGGCGGGCCGCCCACGACGGCCTGGAGGGCGACGGCGTGGACGTCACCGACGGCGAGTTGCGGCCGACCTGGGAGTTGCTGGACCGGCTGGTCGACCGGCTCCGGCCCGAGCTGGAGCGGCACGGCGACCTGGCCACGGTGACCGACCTGCTCGGCGGGTTGCGCCGGCACGGCAGCGGGGCGGCCCGGCAGCGGGCGGTCTTCGAGCGGACCGGCCGGATCGTCGACGTGGTCGCCGACGTCGCCCGGCAGACCCGCGGCCCGGGGCTCTGACGCAGGATCCAAGCGCCCCCGCGATGATCGGCCGCGTGACAGGATGGGCGGCGTGGCGGAACGGCTGATCGTGATCGGCGGGGACGCGGCCGGAATGGCGGCGGCGTCCCAGGCCCGGCGCCGCCGCGCCCGCGCCGACCTGGAGATCGTGGCCTTCGAGCGGGGGCACTTCACCTCGTACTCGGCCTGCGGCATCCCGTACTGGATCAGCGGGGTGGTGCCGGAGCGGGACCAGCTGGTCGCCCGGGACCCGACGACGTTCCGCGAGTCGTTCGACATCGAGGTCCGGCTGCGGCACGAGGTCACCGGCATCGACCTGGACCGCCGCGAGGTCGTCGCCCGGGATCTCGACGGTGGCCGCGAGGTCCGCGAGGGGTTCGACACCCTGATGTACGCCGCCGGCGCGGTCCCGATCAAGCCGGACTGGGCGCGCGGCACGATCGCCGGTGTCTTCGGGGTGCAGACCCTCGACGACGGGGCAGCCTTGCGGGCCTGGCTGGACGGCGAGCCCCGCCCCCGCCGGGCGGTGGTGGTCGGCGGCGGTTACATCGGGGTCGAGATGGCCGAGTCGCTGATTCAGCGCGGCCTGTCGGTCACCCTGCTGGAGCAGGCCGACCAGCCGGTGTCCACGGTGGACCCGGAGATGGGAGAGCTGGTCGCCGAGGCGATGCGGGGCGTCGGCATCCAGATCCGGACCGGCCTCCCGGTCACCGGCCTCGCCGAGCGGGACGGGCGGATCGCCGCGGTGCAGACCGCGGAGGGGCCGGTGCCGGCCGACGTGGTGGTCCTCGGTCTCGGCGTACGCCCCAACGTCGGGCTCGCCGAGTCGGCCGGGCTTCCCCTCGGCCCCAGCGGCGCGATCCGGGTGGACCGGCGGATGCGGGTGCCCGGGGTGCCCGGCGTCTGGGCGGCCGGGGACTGCGTGGAAAGCCTGCACCGGGTCAGCGGCCTGCCCGTGCACGTCCCGCTGGGCACGCACGCCAACAAGCAGGGCCGGGTCGCGGGGATCAACATCGGCGGCGGGTACGCCACCTTCCCCGGCGTCATCGGCACCGCCGTGACCAAGGTCTGTGAGCTGGAGGTGGGGCGGACCGGGCTGCGGGAGCGGGACGCCGCCGCGGCCGGGTTCGAGTTCGTCTCGGTGGTGGCCGAGTCGACCAGCCGGGCGGGCTACTTCCCGGGCGCGCGGACCATGCACGTCAAGCTCATCGCGGAGCGGCCCAGCGGCCGGCTGCTCGGCGCGCAGATCGTCGGCCGGTCGGAGGCGGCCAAGCGGATCGACGCCCTCGCGGTGGCGCTGTGGAACGGCATGACCGTGGATGAGATGACCGCGCTCGACCTCGGCTACGCCCCGCCGTACGCGCCGGTGTGGGATCCGGTGCTGATCGCCGCCCGCAAGGCCGTCGACGCCCTCGCCGGGTAGGAAGGGCCCCTTCTCAACGCCTTCTGTACAGGCGGGGGCCCAGCTTGACATCCGCCCCGATTCTGTCGGGGGGCGCGGTTAGCGTGTGGGCGCTGTCGCATCGCCGGGTTCCGGCACTTCCCCTCGGAGGCATGCCCATGTCGCAGGAGACGACCTACCTCGAACTGTCCGAAGTGGACGGTGGGGCGCACAAGTTCTACGAGGTGGTGGTGGCGGACACCGCGATGACCGTGCGCTACGGGCGGATCGGCGACCAGGGCCAGGTCAAGACCACCAGCTTCCCGGACAACGCCCGTGCCCGGGCCGCCGCCGCGAAGAAGATCGGGGAAAAGGTCCGCAAGGGGTACGCCCCGGCGGTGCCTGGCGTACGCCAGAAGCGGACGGTCTCCCGCCGGCAGATCGTCAGCACCCGCTCCACCGCCCGCACCGCCCCCGTCCTCTGGCGGTACGCCTCGGGCGCGCCCGCGTTCGGCATCTTCGTCGACGGGCGGAGCTGCCTGGTCGGCAACGAGCACGGGGTGATCACCACGCTCGACCACGACGCCCGGGTGCTCAACCAGGTGCGGCTCCCCGACGGGGTCAAGTGCATCGTCGCCGACGATGCCTGGATCTACGCCGGCTGCGACGACGGCAACGTCTACGACCTCTCCGGCAAGGTGCCCCGGGCGGCGTACGCGATCGCGCCGGACATCGACATCTACTGGCTGGACATCCACGACGGCGTGCTGGGCGTCTCCGACCGCGACGGCGGCATCGCCGCGATCGACCACGAGGACGAGTTCCTCTGGCGGCGGGCGGGGCGAGGCCGGTCGGCGTGGATGGTGCGCTGCGACGCCGACGCGCTGTACCACGGCCACTCGCAGGGGGTCACCGGCTACGACTGGCGGACCGGCCGGGAGCTGTGGCACACCCGTACCGGGTCGGTGCTCTTCGGCTGGCAGGAGCGCGGCGCCGTGTTCGCCGGCACCGGCACCCGCGAGGTGGTGCGGCTGCGCAAGGACGGGCGGGCCGAGCGGACGTACCGCTGCGACGCCGCGGTCTTCTCCTGCGCCACGGCCGAGGGCGGCCGGTACGTCTTCGCCGGCGACAGCGCCTCCTCGATCTACTGCTTCGACGAGGCCGGCCACCGGTTGTGGAAGCTCGGCACCGGCTGCGGCTCGGCGTACTCGATGCAGTACCACGAGGATCGGCTCTACGTGGTCACCACCAGCGGCCACCTGGCCTGCATCGACGCCAGCGAGCCGGCGATCCGGGCGGCCGAGGCGGGCAGCGTGCCGGAGGTGGTGGACGTCAAGGCGCCGGCCCGGCTGCCCGAGCCGGCCGCCTGGGCCTCGGTGGAGGTGACCACCGACGCCCGGGGCGGCGTGGTCGTGCAGTGCGTCGACGAGGGCGGCCGGCTGCGGGTCCGGGTGCTCTCCGACGGGTACGACCGGGACTGGTCGGTGCAGTTCCCGAAGGGCATCCGGGAACCCGGGGCGCGTTACCTGGTCACCGAGGTCCGGGAGGCCGGCCGCGGCGGCTTCTACCGGGCGTACGGCGACATCCGCCGGCTGCGCTGAGGACCGGTCAACGGGCACCACCGTCGGCACGCCAGGATGGTCGGGTGGAGATCCCGGAGAGCCTGCGGTGGACCGAACGGATCCCGGCCGGCCGGGCGTGGCGCACGGCGCTGCCGGGCCTGCTGGCGGAGTGCGTCCAGCGGTGGGAGCTGCGGGTGGGCCGGCCGTACGGCGGGGCCTTCGCGTCGCTGGCGGTGCCGGCGGAACTGCCGGACGGCACGCCGGCGGTGTTGAAGCTCCAGTACCCGGACGACGACAGCGTGCAGGAGGCGGCGGCCCTGGCGCACTGGGCCGGCCGGGGCGCGATCCGGCTGCTCGCGCACGACCCGGACCGCCGGGCGCTGCTGGTGGAGCGGTGCCTGCCCGGCACCCCGCTGTACGAGCTGTCCCCCGACGCGGCGCTGGCGGCGGCGGTCGAGTTGCTGCCCCGGCTCGGCGTACCGGCCGGCCCACCGTTCACCCCGCTGGCCGAGGAGGCGGCGGGCTGGGCGGAACGGGTGCCGGCCGCTTGGGAGCAGGCCGGCCGGCCGTACGAGCGGCGGCTGCTGGACGTCGCCGCCGGCCTGCTCGCCGACCTGGTGGGCAGCCAGGGCGAGCCGGTGCTGGTCAACCAGGACCTGCACGCCGGCAACATCCTGCGGGCGGCCCGGGAGCCCTGGCTGGCGATCGACCCGAAGCCGCTGGTCGGCGAGCGGGAGTTCGCCCCGGTGCCGCTGGTACGCGGGGTGGAGCTGGGGCATTCCCCGCAGGCCGTGCGGTACCGGCTGGACCGGCTCAGCGCCGAGCTGGGCCTCGACCGGGAGCGGGTCCGGGGCTGGACGATCGTGCACTGCACCGCGTGGAGCATCGGCGCGGGGCAGGTCTTCCCGAACCAGGTCGAGGTGGTCCGCTGGCTGCTCGGCGAGGAGTGAGCGGTCCGCCGGGGACCCGACCGGCGGCCGGTCGCCGTGGTCGGGCCGCCCCGGTCACCCGGCCTGGCAGGTGGCGCACCAGTAGAGGTTGCGGCCGGCCAGCTCGCCCCGGCTGACCCCCGTGCCGCAGACGTGGCAGGGTACGCCGGGGCGGCGGTAGACGTACACCTCGCCGCCGTGCCGGTCCACCCGGGCCGGGCGTCCCATCGCCGCCGGCAGGTGCGCGTCCCGGACCGTGTCGATCCGGCCGCGCCGTACCGCCAGGGTCATCAGCTCGACCAGGTCGGCCCAGAGTTCCGCCCAACCGGCCGGGGTGAGCTCCCGGCCGGGCAGCAGCGGCGGCAGCCCGGCCCGGAACAGCGCCTCGGTGACGAAGATCAGGCCGGTGCCGGCCACCACCGACTGGTCGAGCAGCAGGGCGGCCAGCGGCGTCGCGCTGCGCCGGATCCGGGCGTACGTCCGTTCGGGGTCGGCGTCGGCGCGCAGCGGGTCGGGGCCGAGCCGGGCGCGCAGCGCGGCCACCTCGGGCGGGGTGAGCACCTCGCAGGCGGTGGGGCCACGCAGGTCCAGCCAGTGCGCGTCGCTGGACAGGCGCAGCCGGATCTGGCCGACCGGGGGCGGCGGCTCGCCGGGCCCGTCGGTGACCTTGCCGTACAGCCCGAGGTGCACGTGCAGGGTCAGCTCCCCGGCGTGGTGGTGCAGCAGGTGCTTGCCGTACGCCTCGGTGCCCTCCAGCACGGTGCCGCTGAGCCGGGCCGCGCCCTCGGCGAAGCGGCCCTGCGGGCTGGTGGCCTGCACCTTGTCGCCGGCGAACAGCTCGGCGTGCCGGGTCGCGAGGCGGTGGATGGTGTGTCCCTCTGGCACGGGCGTCAAGCGTAGTCAGCCGTGCTCACGTCTGCCATCTGACCTGCTCGAATGACGCCGTTGGCCAAGCCTGGCGTTCATGACCATCAATGACACGGGTTGTACCCCGGTTGTACCTGAGACCGGGTGGGTCCAAAGTGTCGAGCCGTGTTGCCGCGCACCCGTGGTCAGCGGTAACCTCGGTGGCGCGGGTAGCAGCCCGCACAGCAACACCCCGAGGCTCTGCAACATGAGGCACCCGCCACAAGTGTCCACCGGCCGCATGTCGGCCCGGATCTTCCGCGAAGGTGCCGCCCGGCTGGTCAGAGCCCACTCGGTAGAGCCGCACCGGGACTGAGTGCGGAGGGCACCGACGGGACAACTGTCGTCACCATGCGTGGCGGGAGGAGTCTTTGGTCGGTGCTTTCGTCGTCTCTGGGCTTCTCCCTGCCGGAAGGAGAGGTCCCGTGAGGAACATGCTGCGGCTCGGCCCCAGGAAGAAGAACCCGGACGGCCGGTCAGTGGCCGAACGGCTCGGCGTATCCGAATCGACAGTCCGCCGGCTCATCCGTGACGGAGAGCTGCCCGCCGGGTTCGTGCGCGGGCAACTGCGCGTCGCCGAGGCCGACCTTGAGGCGTACATGGCCGACACCCCGGGGCGCGCACGTCGGCCCCAGCAGGCAGCCTGAGGGCTCGGCCACCGGGCTAGATAGGCGCGCTGCCCCTGGCCTTGGTGCTGGCCGTTCTGCGCCGTAGAACCGCCGTGTAGCCCATTCCCTATATCGCCGTCCCCACGGTCGCTAATTGGCCGTGGGGCGACGATGACGCACGCCCAATTCCGGCCTGGAAAGAAAGATGCGCCAGAGCCCGCCAACTTCTGCAAGCTATTCACGTACGCAGTTGGCAAGCAACCAAATACGCGATTAGAAGGGAGGCAGGCAATGGCGCGACCAGGGCCACGGAAGCAGTTTCCGCATCAGATCAGCCTGTCGCTGGACGACGACTCGCACGAGTTCCTGACGCGGATGGCCGAGTTCTTCGGCGTCAAGCCGCAGGACGTGGCGCGCGGGGCCATCCAGAAGTCCATCGAGCACTTCGACCAGGCCACCAAGCTCGCCTTCGAGGAGTTCGCGGCCCGCGACGCCGCGCAGCGGGAGGGCTGATGGCCATACATGGCTATGACCCGGTCTGGTCCGAGCAGATCCGCCGGTCCGTCGAGCAGGGCCGGGACCCGTGGGGCAGGGACGCGGTCGGCAGGAATGCCGACGCATACAACGGAGGGATCACGCGAATGAAGAAGCCGAACATCGACGCCATCGACAGCAACCTGGCCGCGCTGGAAGAGCGGGCCAAGAAGGTTGAGGACGAGCTGATCGCACTGCACCAGCGGGAGCGGGAGCTCGGCGCACTGCGGGCCAGGCCCGACACCGACGAGGCCAAGCTGCTGTCGCGCTACGGCCGCCGAGCGATCTGAGAGGACAAGGCATGTTCACCAAGGGAACCGCTCCGGCGGAAGCGAACGGTACGAGGGACATCAACCCCGCAGTCGACCTGGACCAGAGCGCCAAGGTCTTCCTCGGCGTGCCGGTTGACCGGGTGGAGGCGGAGGCTGAGAGCTACCGCAGCCACGCGGATCGGGAGTTCGACCGGCAGATGCAGTACATGCACCCGCCCGCGACGGTCAAGTGGCTGGAGCAGGAGCGCGACAAGTACAACGCCTGGGAGAAGCAGCAGGTCACCGAGGCCGTGACCCGCGAGTCGGAGGAGCACTGCGCCACCGCCGACACGCTGCGCGAGGGCACCCACGCCATGCTCCGGGAGCTGGACAGCCTGGCCGGGGAGATCAAGGCGCGCAACCTCACCACCGCGCAGGCGCTGAGCAAGCTCGACGCCATCCAGCAGCAGGCCGCGCGGCTGCGGCAGCGGCGCGCGGAACTGGCCGCCGCCACCCGACTCAGCGAGCTGAAGCTCGCGCATCCGCATCGGTACATGGACACCACGCACCAGGCGTTCAGGAAGCTGCCGCGCAAGGCGGTCTTCGAAAGCTTCTGATCATCAGAAAGGCGGAGAGGGCCGGGATTGGCTCACCCGACTCTCCCCGCCTATTCGGCACGGCTTCCACCCAAAGGAGTACCAATGTCCATTGTAGCCCTGAGCACGGCTCCTCCCCCGTCCAAGTGGCTTCCAGAACGGCTCCGCATTGAGCAGCACGAATGGGGCGTGGCGGTGAACGTCAAGGCCGACCGCACCTGCCGGCAAGGCCGCGTCATCCAGCGCTGGATCAACGACCAGCGCAGCCGTGGCCACGGCCTCGTGATGACCTTCCACTGCCTGCGCCTGAGGGTCGCCTGGCGCACGTTCGACGAACTGCCTCGCCACAACGACCCGCGCTGGGACGTGGTGGACCAGTTCCTCTGCGACGTCCTGAACAACCCGCGTAGCGGCCTGGTCCTGGTGCCGCTCGATAGGTGCACCACCTGCGGCTGAATCGTCGTCAGGGCGCGGAATGCCTTGTGAGCAAACCGCGCCCTGACCCGACGGCAGGAGAGCACTTAAGGAGGGCGGTTGCCGTGCAGGTGCAGCGTAACCGGGTGGTGAACCCGAATGGCCATCAGAATGCGAAGCCCGCGTATAGGGCTCGCGGTGGAGCGAATGCCCTGCTAGACAGCCGAATGTGTCAGTTCCTAGGTAACTGCTACCGGGGAACTAGCACATTCGGCCTCCCACCTGGGGAAATGGACTCGGGCCACGAAGGTCAGAAGAATCGACAATGGAAGAGCGCTGCGGGCGCTGTACCGTACATAAAGCAACGAGCTTCAGCCATTGAGGAGAAGCGATGGACCAGCAATTCAACCCGAGCGACGTCGGACGCTACCTCGTGCGTAAGCGCTGGGACAAGGCGACCCCGGAGCAGCGAAAGGCGGTGGGCGTGGCATTGGCGGACGCCCGGCGTCGGGCTCGGGCTAAGCGAGAGGGCTCACCTACCCGCGACAAGTAAATCGTCAGGGCCGGTCTGTGGCGGACCGACCCTGACAGAAAGAAGTGAAGATGACTAGGGCCAATAGTAGCCCGGCGGCAGCGCCCCTCCTGGGTCCAAAACACAGGGCGGAGCTTCGGGCCAGTCGGATCGGTCCGGGCGCGATTGCCGCTCGGGGCTACGCCACCGTAGATGCCGCTGCCCTGCGTGGGCGTGGCTTCCGGCGGTTTCAGGCCCGTGCTGGCCTGCTGGTGCCGCTGTACGGGCCGCAGGGGCAGCCGGTGCTGTGGCAGGTGAAGCCCGACAGCCCGCGCAAGGGTCGGGACGGCAGGCTCATCAAGTACGAGACGCCGTTGGGCTCGCGACTGCGCATCGACTTCGCGCCACGGGTGCTGCGCCGGATCAAGGATCCGGCCTGGCCCCTGTGGATCACCGAGGGCGTCAAGAAGGCGGACTCGGCCGCCACCCTGGGGCTTGCCTGCATCGCGCTGACCGGGGTGTGGTGCTGGCAGAAGGACGGAGACCCGCTCCCCGACTGGCAGCATGTACCGCTCGACGGCCGCGCCGTGTTCGTGGCCTTCGACAGCGACGTGATGACCAACCCGAAGGTGCGCCGTGCACTGGAAGAGCTGACCGATTTCTTGATCAGCCGCGGCGCCGATGTTCGATGGGTCTTCCTGCCCGAAGGCAGCGACGGCAGCAAGGTTGGGCTAGACGACTACTTCGCCGCCGGGCACAGCCCCGATGACGCCCTCGCCCTGGCCGTGCGCCCCGATGAAGCCTTCCCGGACCCGCGCGCCAAGGTGGTCGCAGAGCTGCGGCATGCCGGATGGAACGTCGGGCCGGGCGTGCACAAGGGCAAGGTGGAGCAGGAGCTCGCCATGCACCAGATCGAGCAGTGGTGGCGCGGGCCGGGCCGGTTCTTCAAGCTGTCCGGGTCGGCTGGCACCGGCAAGACGGAGCGGGTGGCCAGCGTGGCGGAGCGCCTGGGACTTACCGTCATGGAGGTCGGCTACGCGGCTCCCACCGGCAAGGCTGCGTGGAACCTGGCTGGCAGGTTGCTCGGGGCAGGCGTAGGCGGTGCTGTCAGCACGCTGCACTCCTTGCTCGTGAAGCCGGTTCGCCCGCACTGCTCGTCGTGCCCCAGCGTCCTCAGGGAGGCGACCCCGTGCCACGGTGTCGGCCGCTGCGGTTGCGCCCCGCTCGGGTGGGAGGACAAGCACGGCTTGCCGCCGTGGAAGCTCCTCGTGGTGGACGAGGCGTCCATGGTGGACGACGAGATGTTCGAGCGGATCGCTACTAAGACGAGCTACCGCGTGCTCTTCGTTGGCGACCACGGCCAGTTGCCGCCGGTCAAGGGAGAACTCGACCTGATGGCCAAGCCGGACGTTTTCATGGAGACGTCCTGGCGACAGCGCGAGGGGTCGGCCATCCTCACGGTGGCCAGCATGGCGCGGCGGGGCAAGCCGATCCGCCTCGGCCAGCACGGTGACGACGTGGTCAAGGCGCTTCGGCGCAATCACCGGATTGACTGGGCCAGCAAGCCCGACCTGATGGTGCTCTGCTTCAAGAACGTCGTGCGTGTGGCGATGAACCAGCAGGCACGCAAGGCGCTCGGGTGTGGGCCGGAACCGGAGCCCGGCGACAAGGTGATCTGCCTGAAGAACAACCACAAGGCCGAGGTCTTCAACGGCATGGTCGGCATCATCCGGGAGATCCGCCGGATGGACAGCAAGCGATACCTCGCCACCATCTGGCTGCCGGAGGCTGGCACCACGTACACCGGCAAGATCTCGTCCGCGCAGTTCGGCCGGACGGGGCCGCTGGACGACGTCAAGGGCGTGGACCTGTGGGACTACGCGTACTGCATCACGGTGCACAAGGCGCAGGGCAGCCAGGCCGACGAAGTGGTCTTGATCGACGACTACCGCGACCGGGAGTGGAGCACCAAGCCGAAGCCACCGACGCAGGAGTACTACCGCTGGCTCTACACCGGGATCACCCGCGCGGCCAAGCACCTGACGATCCTGGCGTGACCGGCGATGGCCTCCCCTCGCCCGCCCCGGTGCCCCCAACCCGTCTTCCACCTGTGGGCGGACCTGCGGCACGAGTTCCTGTTGGCCCCTTGCCTGACTTGGAGGTGCGAGAAATGCGCTACGCAGAAGGTGGAGAAGATGTCGGACCACCTCATGTCCATGACCATGCCCGAGGCCCCGCTGTTCGACCTGCTGGTGCCCGAGCGGTACTCGCGGGCGGTGCGGACGGCGGCGCAGCGCCGGAAGGTGGCGTATCTCAACGTGGCGCTGACCGGGAAGCGCACGTACCTCGTTGCCGCCGAGGAGCTGAGCGGGTGGGGATGGGAGACGACCCGGCATGTGTGGGCGGACTTCATGGTCGCGCTGCCCGGACGGCTCTTGCAGTTGGAGCCGGTGCGCCACCAGTGGTCCAAGGCTTGGCGGCTGTCGGAAGAGCCCCGCAAGAAGAAGGACGAGGAGCGCTCACTGCTGTTCCGGGGCCACGGCCGCAGCGTGCGCGAACTGGAGGAGATGGTCCAGGAGGCCGGTGTGGACACCACCAAGACGCAGGCCACCGCCGACGCCGACCGGCTGGTCAAGCGGCTGGAGCAGGTGTTCGGCCATCGCCGGCAGAGCGGGAGCGTTGCCAGGGCCGGAGGGAGGGTGGAGATCAACTTCTGAATCCCCTGGTAGAAGGCCGAATGTGTCAGTTCTCCGGTAGGGCGCAGTAATGGCCCACACACGAACCGTAGTTTCCGCAGGTAGAAGGCCGAAAGTGACAGTTGCCAGGTAGTACCTACCGGGGAACTGACACTTTCGGGCCTCTAGCAGGGGAAATAGGCGAGCAGCGATGCAAGGAAGGGAAGACCGATGACAGAGCAGAGGAAACGGCGTACGCCCCGCCTGGCTGCCGTGCCCCAGAATCCACCGGCCACTGTGGACGACCCCGTGCACGGCGACACCCCTAGCAAGCGGTGCAAGGCGAACGCCAGGACGACCGGCGACCAGTGCGCCAACCCGCCGATGATGGGTCAGGAGGTGTGCCGGATGCACGGGGGCAGTGCGCCGCAGGCGAGGAAGGCAGCCGCGCTCCGACTGCTGGAGTTGGCCGACCCCGCCATCACCGCGCTCTCAGAGGTGGTCAAGGACGCCCCGAAGGACAGTGACCGCGTGCGGGCTGCCACGGCCATCCTCGACCGCGCTGGCCTCGGGCCTAGCTCCAAGATCGAGGTTGAGACGCCGAAGTGGAAGGACGTGTTCCATACGGTAATCGTCGACGAGGACGGCAACGCCGCACCGCACGAGCTCAACCGCTATGCGCAGCCCGACGAGGATGACGATTACGAGTAGGGCTGGCCTCCATACGCTGCGGAAGGGGGCGGGTTACGAGTGGATCCCTGGCCCGCCCCACCACCCCGCGCCCACGAGACGGACGTATCGCGTTCGGCCAGGCGCACACGCAGCGTAGTCAGGAGGAGATGCATGGGGCTCAGGGCTACGCCGCTCATGTGCGGCCACCTCTTCCGCGCCGAGGTGCCACCACGCGGCGGAGAGCGGGTGTGGTGCCACACCTGCTCCGACTACCGCTACGTCACGCAGTGCCAAGCGGCCAAGCCGAAGCCCACCGCCCCCGCCCCGGCCAAGCCGAAGGCGATCCCAGCCCGCAAGCCGAAGCGTGAGCGCAGCCGGAGGCCGACCCGCCAGGTCTGTTCGTCCTGCCACCTAGTGCTCCCCGTGGTCGGCGCTTGCGGAGATTGCCCGGAGAACCGCTGAGATTTCCTCGCGTTCTCCTGGTTTACATCGAGGATCGTCTATTGACTGGTCATGCACGGCGCTGACCAAGCGCCACGGAGGCCAAGGAGCCCACCATGACCACCAGCACCGACACCACCACCGCCCCGGTTACCGAGGCAACCGACCCCATCCCGACCCAGACGCCCGAACCGGCCCCGGTAGCCCTGGCGGCCGAGCAGCAGCCCACCGAGGCCCCTGCGCCCGCTGAGGCGTTCGGGCACGTCGACCTAAACGTGACGGCCCCGGAGGAGGAAGGCCGAGCGCTGCCGCTGCCCACGGCCGATGAGATGGCCGAGGCCATCGACGCCTGGTACGAGGAGCAGCCGAGCCCGCTCGCCGCTGCCTGCGCCGCTGGCACCGTGCGTCTGTTCCGCCTGCGCGGCACCGGCACGATGCGGCGGCTGTCGTGGCTCGCCGGCGAGGCCCTGGAGACGGCCGAGTGGTACCGGCTGTGCGTCGACCAGGGCGCGACCGTGCGGCAGGTGGCCGAGGCCTGCGAGACCAGCAAGGCCACCGTGCGCCGGGCGCTGAACACCCTGGCCCTCATGGACGAGATCACGGACGGCCTGCACGACGACCTGTACGCGGAGGACGTGGCCGAGATCGTGTTCGGCGCCGAGTCGGACGAGGACGGGGACGCCTGATGCCGACGGTGAGCACTAACGACCTGGCCGACTACCCGGTGGGCAGCACTGTGACGGTGGACGGCGAGGCGCTTGAACTGCACAAGCGCTATCAGACGGCCGAGGGCGTGCGGGTGGTGCTCATCCGCCCGCAGTACGACGCCGACCACGGCCCCGCCGGACTGGTGCGGATCGAGGTGGCCAAGGCCGACCTGAATGAGCCGCTGTGGGAGGTGGCCCCGCTGTACATGGAGGACCCGCCCGTGTACCGCCGGGTGGAGGAGGGCCGATGATCCCCATGATCGGCTACCTGCGGGTGAGCACCGACCGCCAGGCGGACAGCGGCCTTGGCCTCGACGCACAGCGCAACCGCATACAGGACCACGGCGACCGGCACGGCTGGTCGCTGACCTGGATGGTGGACGACGGGTACTCCGCGGCCTCCCTCGACCGGCCCGCACTGCGGGAGGCCCTGGCCCTGCTCGCCGCCCACACCCACGCCGGGCTAGCGGTGGCCAAGCTCGACCGGCTGAGCCGCAGCGTCGTGGACTTCGCGGACACTCTGGCGACCGCCAAGAAGCAGGGCTGGTCGGTGGTGCTGCTCGACCTAGGCGTGGACACCAGCACGCCCAACGGCAAGCTCGTCGCCGGCCTGATGGCCCAGATCGCGGAGTGGGAACGGGAGATCATCGCCCAACGCACCCGCGAGGCCCTGGCCGCAGCCAAGGCCAACGGCGTACGGCTGGGGCGGCCCCGGCAGTACCCGGCCGACGTGGTGGCCCTGGTGGCCGATCTGGTGGGCGTAGAGGGGCTAAGCCACCGCCGGGCAGCGGCCGAGCTGTCTAAGCGCGCTGTGCCGACCGTGGGCGGTGGTCCGTGGCGGCACAGCACCGTCCGACGCCTGCTGAACAGCTACGCCATCGACCTGGCCACCGCAGCCGCGCTCGAAGCCAGCCAATCGCGTTCGGGCGGCCGATCGCGCTCAGCCAGGAAGGAGGGATGACATGGCACGGGGAACCGTGACGAAGACCGGCACCGAGATATCCGGCGTGCGCAAGGCGACCCGCACCTACCCGGACGGCCGCCAGGTCGTGAAGTACGAGGTGCAGGTCAAGGACGCGTTGGGCAAGCTCCGGCACGTCGGCAGCTACGACACCAAGGAGGCCGCCCGCCGGGCCAGCGTCACCGCCCGTGCCGACGTGCAGGCCGGGACGTACGTGGCGCGCAGCGCCGGGGCGGTACGGTTCGCGGACGTGGCGGAGGACTGGCTGGCCAGCCCGCACGTACGCGGTCTGAAGCCGAGCACGCGGCACAGCTACCGGGTGATCTACGACAAGCACTGCGCGCCGCTGCACCGGGTGCACGTGGGTCGGTTGGGCTACGCCGAGGTCAGCCGCCTGGTGGGCGAGCTGATGACCGCCTACGCGCCTTCCACGGTCCGGCACGTCGTGCACGTGCTGCGCTGCGTGTTCGACCATGCCGTGCGGAGCGGCTACCTGCGGGCGAACCCGGCGCGCGAGGTGGCCAAGCCGAAGCTGATCAGCCGTCGGGCCGAGATCGTCCTACAGCCGCCGGACGTGGGGCGGATCGTGGCCGCTGTGCCGGACCGCTGGCGGCTGCTGGTGGAGCTGGCCGTCGGCAGCGGATGCCGAGCCGGCGAGCTTGCCGGGCTGCGAGTCAGGAACCTGGACACCGCGCGCCGCCTGCTGGTTGTGGAGGAGACGAGCCAGGAGATCAGCGGGAAGATCACCCTTGGCACGCCCAAGAGCAAGGCGGGCTATCGGACCGTGGATGACCTGCACCCGGACCTGTGCCGCCGCCTGGCCGCCCACGTCGACGGCATGGCCCCGGATGACTTCGTGTTCGGGGTCGGCGGTACGCCGTACCGGCAGCGGGACTTCAACGAGCGTGTTTGGCGACCGCTGATGGCCCGCCTCGGCCTGGTCGGCGTGCGGTTCCACGATCTTCGCCACTATCACGCGTCCGCGATGCTGCTGCTGTGCAATGGCGACGTGCAGTACGTGAGCCGCCGCCTTGGCCACAGCCGCCCATCCATCACGCTCGACGTGTACGGGCACGTCCTAGAACACAAGAGCCGCGACGTGTCTGCCGCCTTCGCCGACCTGTGGGCCGCCGGTAGCCGTCGGGCACCCACGGCCGAGCCGGGCCCTGCTTGCCCGGCAGCGTCGACCACAGGGCCGATAGCGGGCGGAGTGGTCGACCTGGCCGCATACCGCAGGCGCAAGACGGGCTAGCGCGCCCGAAGGGTTGGCCTCGGGGCCGCTTGCCGCAGGGTGGGCGGCCCCTCTTGCTGCCCAGAAAAGACGGCCGAGCCATAGATGTTCCTCCATAGCCTGGCTCTAGCGCCGCTACCTGCGGCCTCCACAGCCTCGATGAGGGCATGTCCTACGAGACAGGAGCAAGGCAATGCTTGGAGATGTCGTCCACTACACCTTCGACGCCGCGCAGGCGGAGTACGTCCGGCTGCGCGGGAAGTCCACTGGCGTGAGCCGGTTCCCCTACATGCCCGACCCGGTCGCCGGCACAACCCTCCCGGCCGAGGTGATCCACGAGTACGGCGGTGGGGTCGTCGATCTCCGGGTGAGCCTGCGCGGCCCCGGCATCCACCTCGTCCAGAACGTGGCGCAGGGCACGGCCGGGCAGCAGGGCCGGTGGGCGGTCCGGGCATGACGCCCGAGGAACTGGAAGCCATCAAGACCAGCGACCCCGAGCGGTACGCCGCGCTGATCAAGCCGCAGCGTGACCAGGAACTGGAGGCAGCCGCCAAGCAACGGTTCGGCCCGCTGTACGCCAGCGAGTACGACCCAAGCGTGCCCACGCCGTACGAACGCCAGGCCAGGGCCGAACGCGAAGCGGCGCGCCGGGCCGGCGACCCCGAACCGCCGGTATACGGGTCGAGCGGGGATTGGTGAGGCATTGCCGGTCGGTCACTTCGGCGTGGGGCCGGGGACCGTGGTGGCTGTCGGGGCGGTAGGCGTTTCGGTGGCTGGCGTAACCGTGGACGGCCCGACGGTTGGCGACGAGGCCGGCACTGGCGAGGATTGCACCACGTTCTTCCACAGCGCTGCCACGCCAGCCGTCGCACCCGCAAGGATGAGGCCGCCCACGACCGTCACCACGATCTGAGCGACGACTCCGGTCGCAAAGCCGACCTTGCCGAGGCCCGGATGGTCCTCCGCGACAATCGATCGCACCCGAGCGGGAAGTGCTGCCATTGCTGCCAACTTGCCCACAAGGGTTCGGTCCGTGGCATCCGCCCTCTCGGCCTTCTCCTCAAGTGCGCCGACTATCAGGTCGCAGGTGTTGACGACCTGCTGGGGAGGCATCGCCCTCACATCGCGAAGCGAGTGATCCCAGCCTGTGATGGGATCGATCGGCACCCCGATCTTCGGCACAACGAATGTTCGCGAGATGCCGGACCGAACCTGTGCACGCTTGGCTCTGCCGGCCAGTTGCGACGCCTCCTGAGATGCCTGGGCGGCCTCCGCCTTCTCGGTCTTCTTCGGTCGAAACGCCATGAGCGAGCCGGTCATGTACTCC
This sequence comes from Micromonospora sp. NPDC050686, assembly GCF_040654475.1. NCBI lineage: Bacteria > Bacillati > Actinomycetota > Actinomycetes > Micromonosporales > Micromonosporaceae > Micromonospora > Micromonospora sp. NPDC050686. Next base: position 52,631 of record NZ_JBFAID010000004.1, on the reverse strand, counting down.
TGCACCGGCTCCATGTGGGTCAACACAGACTGGTACGCGTCGCGGAATCTGGCGACATCCTGCGCCATCTGCTTGTAGCGCTCGCTTCTCTTCATCCTTGCCTAGCTCGCTCCGACGCTCTTAGCAAGGGCAGTTCCCGCTACGTCCACGGCGATGTCCCGCCCAGCGGACCCGAGCCAGTCTGCAGTCTTGCGCAGCCATCCGCGCTTCTCCTCGTCCGGCTCCTGGTCAGCCGCCTGCTGCATGGCTTGCACCAAGCGGTCGGCCAAGGCCTCCGGGGTGGGCCAGGTGCCAACTGTCCTACGAGCATGCCCGCTTGGTTCGCGGATCAGGCACATGTCGCGTCCGTCAAAGTCGCTCGCGTCTTCATACTTGAAGAGCGGTGGGCGCTCACCAGCGAGAGCAAACAAGGCGACCAGGGTGGTTTCTAGGTCGAGGCCTACATGCTTGGCGACATCCCGCGCGTCCATGTCCCTAACGCCTTCGTCAGAGATTTCCACGATCGCGCGCAGGACCGGGAGCTCTCGGCTCTCCCAGGTGTCCTTCATCATGGCCCGGACAGTAATGCAGGGGTGCGACAGGGACACCCGTCCGCGTTGGTGCCAGCCTCGGCGCGCGCGAACCGCAGGTATCGGGGCCGTCTGCCGGGTGGTGGGCGGCCCCGATCGCGTTCAGCTACTCCTCGTCAGGGTGCTCCGCCCCGATACCCAAGTCCCGCCGGGTCTGCTCAAGAAGAGTTCGCTTCTTGTCGTCCAGCTTTCGCATCGCCAAGCGCATCGGCTTGAGGCGCTCTGGGTCGTCCAGCCCTCCGCCGTCCAGCCGCGCGTAGCAGGTGGCGGCCTGAAGAAAGTACTCCCTTGCTGCCTTGATGGTGTCTTCAGAGGCGAAGAACCGCGCCTTGGTATCGGCTCTGGTGATGGCGGCCAATGCCTCTCCCACGCTCTTCCTCTCGTCCGGCGACAGCGCGGCCGGGCCGGGTTGGACCGGATGCAGCACGTGGAGTACCGCCATATCCCAGTCCTCAATGCGCTGGAGGAGTTCGGTGTACGCCGCCAACCTCTCCTGATGCCAGCGGGAGTGGTCTTCCCGCTCCCACTGTTCCCGCCGCTCGTCGCGCTCGCGCTCCCATCGGGTCTGCTCGTGCGCCCGCTGCCGCTCCCACTGCCGGGCCTCGCGGCGTCCGCTCAGGATCTGCGTGATGACCGCAGCTGCCAGCGTTCCGAGGACGCCAAGGGCCGCGACGACGAGCACCGCCCACGCGGGCGTTCCGGAAGACATGCCGACATGGTCGCCCGAGGGCGCAAGGTTGGCCAGCGCAGCGACGGTCGCTTTCCTTGCTCGCCATCGGCAGGCGCGACTAGCTTGGTCACGTTCAGTAGTCGGCCCCGCACGCGGTGCTAGCGACACCGGGCGGGGCCTTGATCGCCCCAGGGAGGCGACCCATGCCCATTCTGCCTGATCCGTCCGGCTGCCCGCGCTGGTGCGACCGGGACGGCTGCCAGCGACGCGGCCAGCACCGCTCCCGCGCCCGGCACGTGGACACCAACCGGCCAGAGGCGTTCATCGTTGACGTGGCCCTGGTGCAAGCCCTGCACCCGGCGGCCGAGCCGATGGTTGCCCTGACCTCCATCGATGGCAGCGCGGCCAGCCTGGTTCTGTCCATCGGGCAGGCGCGAGTGCTGCGGTACCGGCTGGCCAACCTACTGGACGCCGCGAGGAACACCAACCGGGGGCGCTGGTCGTAGGCGGGCGCAGGGCTGGCTACAGGTGACGCGGTTGTACCGGGGTTGTACCGGCCCTAGTCGGAGATCAGCCGGCGTGGGCGTAGGAGCAGGTAGAGGCGGATATCCGGGCTGCCCTCCCCGCCCCTGCCCCACGGCTGGTGTGTCCTTCTGGCACGGGCGTCAAGGGTAGTCCGAGCGGTACGAGTGCCGACTCGGGCGCGCCTCCGGCTCGGTGGCACGTGCGACGCAGGTCACTCTTCGTAGCTGCCCCGACCGACCCCGACATCCCCCTGCTGCCGACTTTGCTCTGCTTCAACCCGCGCAACACCGGCTGACCAGGCGTTCCCTCCGGGGACCGCGGTGCGGCCGGCCGGCCACCCGGTCACGCCCCGTGCCTGTTGCCTCCGCTGAAGCAGAGCAAAGCGTCTGGCACCGGCCCCGCCGACCCCGTGCGGTCCCGTCCCGCAACTGATCATTGCGGCGACGGTGAGCCGTGCCGGGCCCGCACGCCGCCCAGCCTGGGGCTCACGTGCCGCTGGTGGCGGCATCGGGTGTCGCAAACGCCGCAGTTGGGTACGTCACGAGGAGAACCGCGTGGCAGCCGCGGCGCCTCCGAGGCCTCCACGCATGGACGAGGAGGTGTCTAGATGAATTTTCCCCTGCTGTCGCGCCGGAACCAGCCGGCGTCCGACCGTGACATGAACGGCGACGGCCGCGTCGACGCGGACGACGCGACGGCCACCACGGGTGCCGTCGACCGACCGGCGGACACCGAGCGGACCGCTGCACAGCCCCGGGTCACCGACTCCACCGCCGCACAGCCCCGGGTCACCGACCCGACCGCGGGCCGGCCCCGGGTCACCGACCGGGAGACGGACCGGACCACGTACCGCAGCAGCACCGCGCCGGCCACCCCGGTGACCGCCGCCGCGGCCACCGATCCGGCCGCCGAGCGCACCGTCGACGTGGACCGGGAGCGCGCGGACCTGGACCGGGGCCGCCGCGGCACCGACCGGGACGGCGACGGCGTCCCGGACCGGCGCCCCGCCGACCTCGACGGCGACGGGGTGGTCGACCGCCGGGAGGCGGACCTCGACCGGACCCGCGCCGGGGAGCCGGTGGTGGCCGGGCCGAAGCCGCGGGCGAGCCTGCTCGCCACGCTGGGGCTGATCCTCGGGGTGGCGGGCGCGTTGTTCGTGCTGACCGGCGCCCTGGCCGGGTACGGCATCGGGCTGGGCGCGGTCGGCGCGGTGCTGTCCGTGCTGGGCCTGATCGCCACCCGGCGGCGGCACATCGCCGGCAAGACCGACGCCCTGTTCGGCATCCTGTTCGGCCTGGGCGCGGTGGTGCTGGGCGTACTGGCGATGACCGGCATCTTCGCCTGGCCCACCACCGACGGCGACTGGGTGGCCCGGTTCCGCGAGTGGCTTGATTCACAGTTTGTGAATCGTTTCTGAGGGGCAACTATCCGTTCGCCGACGATGCGCCGGCGACGCCCGATCAGCCTGGTGGTTCACCAGCCGGGCACGCATCCTTCCGAGGGGCGGCGGTGCGCCGCCCCTCGAAGCGTGCCCAGGCCCGTCGCTGACCGAGGATGCGCAACGATCCGCCGATCATCGACTCCTACACGCAACGTTCCGCTGCCGTACGCAAGGTCCGGCGGTGGATGTCGCCTGCTCCCGGCGCATAACGTTGAACAACGGCGCCAGCCCGCGAGCCGAAGGTGGCCGGGCGCGCCCGACCCCAGGAGCAGGACATGACGATGGACGCCATCCGCCAGCGCTTTCTGATGTGCCGGCCGACGTACTTCGCCGTCGACTACGCGATCAACCCGTGGATGGACCCGACCGCGCCGGTCGACGCCGAGCTGGCGATCCGCCAGTGGGAGCGGCTCCGGCAGACGTACCTCGACCTGGGCCACGAGGTGGAGCTGATCGAGCCGGTCGCCGGCCTGCCGGACATGGTCTTCGCCGCCAACGGCGGCACGGTGATCGACGGCAAGGCCATGGCGGTGCAGTTCCGCGACCCGCAGCGCGCCGACGAGGCCCCCGCCTACCGCGCCTGGTTCGAGACCGCCGGCTTCCAGATGTACGACCCGAAGCACGTCAACGAGGGTGAGGGCGACGTCCTGCTGGTCGGCGACCACCTGCTGGCCGGCACCGGGTTCCGCACCGCGCACGCCTCGCACGCCCAGCTCCAGGAGGTCTTCGGCTACCCGGTGATCACCATGCAGCTGGTGGACGCCCGCTTCTACCACCTGGACACCGCGCTGACCGTGCTCGACGAGCGGACCGTGGCGTACCTGCCGGAGGCGTTCTCGCCGGGCAGCCAGGCGGTGCTGCGCCGGCTCTTCCCGGACGCGGTGCACGCCACCCTGGCCGACGCCGAGGTGCTCGGCCTGAACGCGGTCAGCGACGGGCGGCACGTGGTGCTCCCCGCGCAGGCCACCGACCTGGCCGCGAAGCTGCGCGACCGGGGCTACGAGACCATCGGGATCGACCTGTCCGAGCTGCGCAAGGCCGGCGGCGGACCGAAGTGCTGCACGTTGCGACTCCGTCAGGGAAAGGCAGTCAAGTGATCGTCGACGACATGCTGCGGACGCCGTCCGCGGTCCGGGACGCCGAGCGCCACACGGCGCACAACTACCACCCGCTGCCGGTGGTGATCTCGTCGGCGGAGGGCGCCTGGCTGACCGACGTGGACGGCCGCCGCTACCTCGACTGCCTGGCCGGCTACTCGGCGCTGAACTTCGGCCACCGGCACCCGAAGCTGATCGAGGCCGCGCACGCGCAGCTCGACCGGCTCACCCTGACCAGCCGGGCGTTCATCCACGACCAGTTCGCCGACTTCTGCCGCGAGCTGGCCGAGCTGTGCGGCAAGCAGCTCGTGCTGCCGATGAACACCGGCGCCGAGGCGGTGGAGACCGGCATCAAGGTCGCCCGCAAGTGGGGCTACCAGGTCAAGGGCGTCACCCCGGGCCAGGCCAACATCGTGGTCGCCGAGGGCAACTTCCACGGCCGGACCACCACCATCGTCAGCTTCTCCACCGACTCCGACGCCCGCGCCGACTTCGGGCCGTACACCCCGGGCTTCACCGTGGTGCCCTACGGCGACCTGGCCGCGCTGGCGGCGGCGATCGACGAGAACACCGTGGCGGTGCTGCTCGAGCCGATCCAGGGCGAGCAGGGCGTGGTGGTGCCGCCGGAGGGCTACCTGCCGGGCGTGCGCCAGGTCTGCACCGAGCGCAACGTGCTCTTCATCGCCGACGAGATCCAGTCGGGTCTGGGCCGCACGGGCAGCACCTTCGCCTGCGACCTGGAGGGCGTCACCCCGGACATGTACCTGCTGGGCAAGGCGCTCGGCGGCGGCATCGTGCCGGTGTCGGCGGTGGCCGCGGACAGCGACGTGCTCGGCGTGCTGAAGCCGGGCCAGCACGGCTCGACCTTCGGCGGCAACCCGCTGGCCTGCGCGGTGGCCACCGAGGTGGTCCGGCTGCTGGCCACCGGCGAGTTCCAGCGGCGTTCGGCCGAGCTGGGCGACCGGCTGCGGGCGGGCTTGGAGGGGCTGGTCGGCAAGGGCCTGGTCGCCGTGCGGGTGCGCGGCCTCTGGGCGGGCGTCGACATCGACCCGGCGCTGATGAGCGGCCGGCAGGCCTGCGAGCGGCTGATGGAGCGGGGCGTGCTGGCCAAGGACACCCACGGCTCGACCATCCGGCTGGCCCCGCCGCTGGTGATCACCGCCGACGAGATCGACCACGCGGTGGCCCAGCTCGCCGCCGTGCTGGCGGGCTGACCCGCCGTACGCGAAGGGCGCCGGGACCGCGATGGTCCCGGCGCCCTTCGTCGTCCGGCTCAGACCCGGGGCAGGCGCATCGCCATGGTCGGCGCCTCGGCCATCACCGAGGCGGGGGTGAACGGGGCCGCGCTGGGCAGCTCCTCCGCCCGGCCGATCTGCACCCCGGGGTAGAGCTCGACGAAGTCGCCCTCACCGAGCACCCGGGACTGCCCGGGAGCCAGCGCGACCCGGTCCGCCTCGGCCAGTGAGCCGCCCGGCCGGATGCCCGAGCCGTTGGTGCTGGTGTCGGTCACCACGACCTCACCCACCCGCAGCTCGAACCGGACGTGCCCGCGGCTGATCCACCGGCGCGCCTCGTCGTTGAGCCACTGGCCGAGCACGACGCCGCCGGCCTGTTCCGGCGCCCGCCCCGCCACGACCGGCTGGTCCTCGGTGACCACGAACCGCCGGCGGACCAGGCCGCCGATCCGCACCGCCAGCACCTCGGTACGCGGCCGAGGACCCGCGTCGCTCAGCCGCGCGCCGTGCCGGGGACACGCCGGCGCGCCGCCGCGCAGGGTGGGCGGCGGCTGGCCGACGGAGCTGCGGTCCACCCGGGCCAGGTCGGCGAAGGCCCCGCCCCCGCCACCGGCGCCGAACAGGGCGCAGCCCGGCTCGGGGCAGCGCCACTGCCGGGTCAGCAGCTGCTGACCGGCCGCCGACCGGGGACCGGTCGACGGGGCCTGGCCGCCGCCGACGTGCGCGATGAAGACCGGGCCACCGGCGCCGGGCACCGGGGCCAGCAACCGGCCCGCCTGCCCGAGCCACGGCAGCCGCCCGGTCAGCCCGTCGAAGCGGACCCGGGTGAGCACCGGCAGGCCCAGCAGGTCGGCCACCTCCAGCACCCGGTCGCCGGGCTGGTCCAGCACCTCGACCAGGCCGTCGTCGGCCCAGCGCCGGACCACCATCCGCTCGTTGGAGGTCAGGTCGGCGTCGGAGAGCAGGGCCCGGTGCACGATCGCGTAGACCGGAACGCTGTCCTCCTCCATTTGTCGGGCCAGCGCATCGATCACCATGCCGAGCCGGAGCAGGCTGGCCGGCCGGCCGCCGTCCAGATCCTGCCAGCGGATCACCTCGGCCAGGTCCACCACCGCCCGGGCCAGCGCCGGATCGGTGCAGACCCGGCCCTCGATGGCGTCCAACACCTTGCTGATCTCAAATCTCATTCGGCGCTCCGCACCAACTCGTCGGCCTCGCACGGCCGGGCGGCGCGGATCGGCCCGGTGGGCACGCCCGACCGGTCCGCCAACCCGCCCCGCTCTTCTCGCACCGCCGTCGCGGTGAGCAGGTCTGCCATGGCCCGACCCTACCGGCCGGCGCCGACGCCCCCGACGTGCCACGGCCACCACCGGCGACGTCGTAGCCGACGGTGACTGCGGACGTACACCCGGCCACCGGCCGGCGGTCGGGTCGACCCACGGTGTCGCCTTCGCCCGTTACGCTGACCCGCGGCCCGGTCGGGACGGCTGTCCGACATCGGTCCCGACCCACTCCACAGGAGGAGACATCCAGGTATGAAGAACCGACGGCTGGCTACCACGGGGGTCGCACTCGTCGCCGCGCTCGCACTCGGTCTCACCGGCTGCGGCAACCAGACCGGAGCGGACACCCCGGCCGCCGGTGGCGCCACCACGCCCGAGACCACCACGGCTCCGGCGAGTGCTCTCGACAAGCTGACCGCCGCCACGTTGAAGCTCAACGAGGAGAGCTTGCGGCTCAAGATCGACTCGTCGTTCCTCAAGTCCACCGGCCTGATGGACCCGAAGTCCAAGACCGCCGACATGACCATGGACATGGGCGGGCAGGGCAAGATCCGCTTCATGATCCTGGGCGACGACGCGTACATGAAGGTCACCGGCATGTCCGACTCCGGCCTGCCCGACAAGTGGATGCACATGGACGCCACCAAGCTCGGCCCGGAGTCACGGACCAGCCTGATGCCCGACGGCGACGCCGGGGGCGCGAAGAAGATGGTCAACGGCATCGTCGAGGTGACCGAGACCGGCGCGGGCAGCTTCTCCGGCACCCTCGACTACACCAAGGCCAACCCAGGCAAGAAGGAGATCGCCGCGCTCGGCGAGAAGGCCAAGAAGGTGCCCTTCACCGCGAAGGTCGACGACGAGGGCCGGCTGGTCGAGCTGGTGGTGGACACCAGTGTGCTCCAGCAGTCGCTGGGCAAGCTGACCACCACCTACTCGGACTTCGGCGTCGAGGTCACGGCGGAGAAGCCGGCGGCGAGCGAGACGGCCCCGGCGCCCGAGTCACTGGTCAAGGCGTTCGGCAACTGACGCCGGACGAGCAACGCGGGGCGGTGCCGGACGACGGCGCCGCCCCGCCGCGTCGCACCGGGCGGTGTCAGCTCATCCGGCCGACCGCCGACCGCAGCCGGTCCAGGTCCCGCCGGCGCCGCTCGTAGGTGGCGGCCAGGGCGATCAGCGCCAGGCCGCCGACGGCCAGGTAGATCCACCGGGGCAGCAGGTCCCAGCCACGGCCCAGCTCGTGCAGCGCGAGCAGGGCCAGACTCACCCCGCCCAGCAGCACCGGCGCCTGCCAGCGGCGCACCGCCCCGCCCAGCACGGCGGCCAGCGCGGCCACCCCGAGCAGCAGCCGGCGCCACGGCTGCGGTTCGGCGGCCACCAGCACCGAGACCAGGCTCGGCGCCAGAGCGGCGGCCAGGCCGGGGCCGAGCGCCAGCCAGCTGGTCAACCCCGGCCGGCCGCGCAACGCCAGCAGACCGGCGGCGAGCGCCAGCCCGGCGGCCGGCACGGTGTACGCCTCCAGCAGCACCACCCCGCCGTCGGCCAGCAGCAGCCAGCAGCCGAGCAGTTCGCTGCCGCCCGCGATGCCGGCGAACACCCGCCGCCGGCCGACCGGCTCGCCCCGCCGCAGCGCCCGGACCGCGACCGCCGCTCCCCAGAGGACGCAGATCGCGGCGGCGTGCCGGGGCGCGGAGACGGCGAGCAGCAGCGCCACCAGGGCCACCGCCTGGGCCGCCGCCTCCAGTGCCCGCCCCGGCAGGGCGTCCCGCCGGCCGCGCAACGGCGCGACGTACAGCACCGCCACCGCCACCGCCAGCACGGCGAACCCCGCGGTACGCAGCGGCAGCCCACCGGCCAGCGCCGCGGTGACCGCGAACCAGGTGGCCGCGGCGACGGCCAGCACGGCGCCGAGCAGCCGGACCGTGACGGTACGCGCGACCGCCCCGGCCACCACCGCCGCGACCGTCAGCCCGCCCAGCCCGGCGAGCGTGCCGGCCCGGGTGGGCAGCAGCCCCACGAGACCGGCGACCGTCCACAGCGCACCGACCGGCACCAGCGCCACCACCCGCTCGGCCCGGGGCACCGGCAGCGTGCCGGCCAGCAGCGCGGCGAGGCCGATCAGCAGGGTGACCGCCGGCAGCACCGGCCACGGTGCCCGGGCCGCGGCCAGCAGCAGCGGCAGCGCGGCCGCCACCAGCGGCACGGCGGTCCACCGCCACCCGGCGACCGGCGGCGGCACGCTGGCCCGGGCCGGCACGGTGGCCGCAGCCGGCGCGGTGGCCGCAGCCGGGGCCGGCACGGTGGCCGCAGCCGGGGCCGGCACGGTGGCCGGGAGGGCCGCGCGGGTGAGCGGCCCGACGGCCGCCGCCAGCGCCAGCAGCGCCAGCCCGGCCGGCAGCGCCCCGGGCAGCGGCACGCTCTCGGGGGCGCCCGACCACGGCCCGGGCGGCCCGCCGTACGGGGTGGCCAGCACGGTGAGCGTGGCCGGCAGGGCGGCGAGCAGGGCCACCCCGGCCAGTCCCAGCCCGGCGGCGCGCAGCGGTACGGCCGGCCGGGTGGGCGGACCGGCCACCGCGGCCAGCAGGGCCGCCCCGGCCGCGTAGAGCACCAGCGGCTCCCGCCCCGGTACGACCAGCGGGGCGAGGCCCGCCGACCCGAGCGCGACGGTGCCGGCCAGCACGGCGTACCGGGTCAGCTCCGGCCAGTGGCGACGGACCAGGAGCAGCGCCCCGGCCAGCACCGCGACGGCGGCGAACCCGGCCCGGGCCTGCCACCACGGGGCGGCCCCGGCACCGATCAGCGCGACCAGCACCCCGGCCGGTACGGCGAGCAGCGCCGCGCCCAGCGCGCCCCCGGCGAGCAGCCGCTGGACGGCGCCGCCCCGCCGGCCCACCGCCGCCACCACCGACCCGGCGACCAGCACGACGGCCAGGGCGGCCCCGGCACCGGCCGGCGCGGCCAGCCCCACCAGCAGCCCGTGCCCGACCAACGCCGTCCCGGCCGCACCGGCGACGCCCACCGTCGCCGGCCGTCGGGCCACGGTCACGGCGGCCAGCAGCAGCGCGACGCCGAGCCCGAGGTCACCGGCGACCACCACCGGCCAGGGCACCGCCACGGCGACCGGCGCGGCGAAGCCGGCCAGCGCCGCGCCGGCGACCAGGGTGGCCGGGCGGGCGGGCCGGGGCAGCAGCGGCGTCGCCGCGCCGACGGTCAGCACCACCAGCATCGCCAGCTGCCAGCCCCAGTTCGGCGCGGGCGTCACCGGCGCGCCGTGCCACGGCGGCAGGGACCGGGCGACCGCCCCGCCGGCGGCCACGGCGGCCACCAGCCCGGCGGGCAGCAGCACCGCGCCGGCCACGGCCAGCGCTCCCCCGCGCGGGCCGGTACGCAGGCGTCCGGGCAGCAGTCGTACCGCACCGGCCAGCGCCGCCGCCACCATGCCGGCGGCCACCGTGGACAGCCCCGGCCGCAGCTCGACCACCGGCCGCAGCAACGCCAGCGCCAGCACCGGCACCAGCAGCCCGCCGGCCACCAGCCGGGGCACCCGGAGCCGGACCTGGGCCGCCCCGGCGAGCAGCGCCAGGGCCACCAGCAGCAGGGGTGCCCCGGCCAGCAGCGGCGACCCCAGGGCGTGGCCCACCACCAGGGGCACCAGCGCGCAACCGGCGGCGACCGTCAGCGCCACGCCGTACGCCAGCCCGGCGAGCACCAGCCCGGCCACCGCCGCGCCCGCGCCGGACGGCCGGGGGGACGCCCCGGCGACCGGCCCCCCGCCGGCCGCCGGGCCCCCGTGCGGCGCCGCCGCGGCCTCCCCCCTCGCGAGGCCGACCCCCCGGCGGCGCAGCTCCGCCAGCACGGCGAGGTCGAGCAGCGCCACCCCGACGAACACCACCGCCCAGCCGGTCGCGTCCGGCCGGGCCGGCGCGGCCAGCAGCGGCAGCACCGGCTGGACGGTCAGCAACGCGGCGTACCAGGGCACCACCAGCCGACTGTGCCGCCCGTATCCGGCGGCGACCACGGTGGCGAACGCGGCCACCGCGCCGACGTACCGGCCGCCCGGCCAGCCGGCCACCCCGAACAGGTCCACCGTCCAGGCGGCGTACCCGTCCAGCAGCACCAGCAGCAGGCCGACCGCGGCGAACGTCTCCGCGGTGCCCCGCAGCCCCCGCCGGACCGCGACCAGCGGCACGGCCAGGGCCAGGGCGGTGACCGCGGCGAGGATCAGCGCCCGGCCGGCCACCCCGACGGCCGCCCAGGCCACCGCGGTGAAGACCACCGCCGCGGTGCCGAGCAGCAGGCCACCGAGGACGAAGAGCAGGCCCTGCACCGCCCGGGTGGACGCCTCCGGCCGACCGGCGGCCGGGGCGACGAGCGGCGCGGGGACCGGGCCGACCGGCAGCGCCGGGGCGACGGGCAGCGCCGGGGCGACGGGCAGCGCCGGGGCGACGGGCAGCGCCGGGGCCGGGGCGACCGGCGGCCCGGCCACCGGGACCGGGCGCGCCGCGGGCACCTCGGCGCGGACCTGGGCGGCCAGCTCCGCGCGCCGGTGCCGGGCCGCGGCCAACCGACCGGCCAGCCCCTGGTACGCCTGCCGGGCCCGCTCCACCTCCGGGCCCAGCACGGCGATCTCCCGGTCGAGCCGGATCACCTCGGCCGCGGGCGGGTACGGCGGCAGGCCGCAGCGGGCACATCCGACGACGAGATCGGCGGGCGCACCGCAGCGGGGGCAGGGATAGCCGGTGTTCTCCACCGGGCCATCCTCACGGGCATGTCAACCCGGCGGACAGAGTGCGCGTACTCAGGGGCGGGTCTGCTCGCGCACCCAGTCCGCGTACGCCGGTTCGCCGCACTCCACCCGGGTCACCAGCACCTCCGGCACCTCGTACGGGTGCCCGGCGCGGACCTGGTCCACCAGGGCGTCCACCCGGTCCGGCGCGGTCTTGAACTGCACCGACCACTCGGTGGTGGTCTCCATCCGGTCCTGCCACCAGTAGGTGCTGTCGACCTGTCCGCCGACCTGTGCGCAGGCGGCCAGCCGGCCGGCGACCGCGGTCGCCGCCAGCACGTCCGCGACCGAGCGCGCGTCCACCACCGTCGTCACCACGCAGATCTGCTCCACGAGCGCACCCTACGCGGCGGTGACGCCGTCCCGGTTGGCCGCGATCCACTCGTCGATCCGGGCCCACCAGTCGTAGAGCCACTCGATGCGTTCCTGCCGGCCGGCCGGGACCTCCTCCGGCGGCACCGACCAGAAGCGCATCACGATCCGCTTGTCCATCGGCAGTTCCCGCCACACGTCGGTGACGGTGAGCATCCGGTCCAGCCCGGTGTGCGCCACGAAGATCACCCCGGCGTCCGGCGCCGCGTCCAGCGCGGCGAGCAGCCCGCCGGGCTGCGGGGCGAGCACGTGCCGCATCCGCTCCGCGCGCCGCGCCATCCGCTCCATCCCGAGCGAACGCAGCCGGTCGATGGCCCGCAGCCGCCGGTCGGGGGTGAAGTTGCCGCCCTCCGGAAAGATCACGAAGGCATCGTCGTCGTCCAGCCCGGTGGCCAGGTGGCCGATCTGCCGGACCACCGCGGGCCTGCCGTCCGGGCCGGGCGCGATGAACCGGTTGGGCAACCGGTTGAGCAGTACGTCGATCGCCGGGTCCCACTGCAGGCTCGCCTTCAGCACGATCCGGGGTTCCCGGTGGAACCAGTTGACCAGGGCGTGGATCAGGATGAACGAGTCGCCGGGGCCGGCGTGCCGGCAGAGCACCAGTTCGGGCCGGCCCGGCAGGGCGGTGTCCGGGTCGGTGCCGACCACGTCGATGCTCAGCCGCAACGTCCAGCGGGCCTGCCAGAACAGCGCCCGCAGGAACCAGCCGGCGAGCACGTAGTGGGCGCGCTGGAAGGCCGGCGAGCGCTTGTACGCGCCGAAGCCCGAGGCGAGCCAGAGCGCGAAGAGCGCGAGCAGCGCCGCCGCGTCCCAGACCAGGTAGACGCAGCCGATCCAGAGCAGCCGCAGCGGGCGCAGCCGGCCGGGCACGAACGGGGAGAGGGCCAGGGCCAGCAGCGCCCAGGCGGGCAGCGTGGTGACCAGCAGCACCGCGAGCAGCACCACGGCGGGCGCCACCAGCAGCCGGCGGATCCACCGTGGGGGCAGCGGCATCAGCTCTCCAGCCGGGTCGCGAGGTAGTGCCGGGTGGCGGTGTACGCCCGGCTGATTCGCCGCCCCACGGCGGCCATGTCCCGGTACGCCCACGGGCTGTCGTCGCGCGGCCCCGCCCCACCGGTGGGCAGCACGTGCACCTCGACGTCCTCGGGCAGCGCCGCCAGCTCCCGGGCGAACCGGTGCCGGCGGGCGATCTCGAACGCGACCTGGGCGATCTCCCACGGCCGCCGGGGCGGGGTCAGCTCCCGCTCGATCCGGCCCACCTGGAGGACGAAAATCTGCTTCGCGCCCTGGATCACCGCCTCGCCGATCGGGATCGAGTTGACGATCCCGCCGTCGATGAAGTGCTGGCCCCCGATCTCGGCGGGCGGCAGCAGTCCCGGCACGGAGGCGGAGGCGAGCACCGCCGGCACGACGGGCCCGTGGTGGAACCAGTATTCGGCGGCCCGTTCGATGTTCGCCGCGCAGCACCGGAAGGGCACCTTCAGGTCGGCGAACGTGGTCTGCTCCCCCAGTTCCTTCTCCAGCAGCCGGCGCAGCGGCCGGGGCGAGTGCAGGTGGGTGCGCGCGGCGAACCGGCGCAGCTGGCGGGCGACTGAGTCGCCGTACACCTCACTCGCCTCCGGCGAGGCCCAGAGCCTTACCAGCCGGTCGGTGACCGCCTCGGACGGGTCGGCGGCGACCAGCGCGCCGTTGACCGCGCCGATCGAGGTGCCGAGCACCATGTCCGGGCGGATCCGGGCGCGGAACAGGGCCCGGAGCATGCCCACCTCGACCGCGCCCAGCACTCCCCCACCGCCGAGCACGAACGCCACCGGACCGTTCACCATGCCGTTCATCCTGGCACGCCGGCTCCCATCGGCCGGGCCGGGCGGAGCGCGGTCGCGCCCGCCACCGGACCGGCGCGGACGGTGGGCCGGGAAACCGGACGCCCGTTGACACCCCTGACACATTGCCGCAATCTGGTACGGCTCCCACACCCAGGCAGGTGCGATCCCCATGGCAGCAGCACTGGACGCCGGCGACCTGCTGGCCCGGCGGTACCGGCTGATCGACCAGATCGGCGCCGGTGGCATGTCGGTGATCTGGCGGGCCCGCGACGAGGTGCTGGACCGGGTGGTCGCGCTGAAGGTCCTCGCCCCGTCGCTGGCCGCCGACGCCCGGTTCCGGGACCTGGTCCGGGAGGAGGCCCGGTCGGCCGCGCAGCTGGTCCACCCGCACGTGACGTCGGTGCACGACTACGGGGAGGCGCTGGCGCCGGACGGCAGCATCACCGCGTTCGTGGTGATGGAGCTGCTCACCGGCGAGGCCCTGGAACGCCGGCTGACGGAGGGGCCGCTGCCCTGGCCGGCGGCGGTGGAGCTGGGCGCCCAGGTGGCCGAGGCACTGGCCGCCGCGCACCGGCTGGGCGTCGTGCACCGGGACATCACCCCGGCCAACGTCATGCTCACCTCGGTCGGGGCGAAGGTCCTCGACTTCGGCATCGCCACCCAGATCGGGGCACCGGACGACGACGAGGACGGCGGCACGTTCGGCACCCCGGCGTACGTGGCGCCGGAGCGGCTGGACGGGGTGCCGGCCCAGCCGGCCGCCGACGTCTATTCGCTGGGCGTGCTGCTGTACCAGACCCTGACCGGCCGGGTGCCGTACCCGGCGGACACCTGGGAGCAGCTCGCGGAGGCGCTGCGCCAAGGCGCGCCGGAGCCACCGGACGTACCCGGGCTGCCGCCGGCGGTGGCCGGGGTCTGCGCCCGCTGCCTGGTCCGCGACCCGCACGACCGGCCCACCGCCCGGCAGGTGGCCGCGGCGCTGCGCGACCAGCTCCTGCCGGCCGACCCGCAGGCCGCGACGATGCTGGCCCCGACCATCACCCTGCCGCTGACGCCGCGACCGGCGGCCGACGCGCCGCCCGCCGACGGCCCGGACCCGGACCGGTCGGCCGCCCCCGGGTCGCAGCCGGACGCGCCCCCGCCGACCGGCCGCCGGTGGGCGCGGCCAGCGCTGGTGGCGGGGGTCGGGCTGGCCGCCGCGCTGGCGCTCGCCGCGCCGGCACTGCGCCCGGACCGGATCGCGCCCGTGGTGGCGCCGACCGCCGGGCCCGCGACGGCGTCGCCCGCGCCGGCCGCCACCTCGACCGCGCCGGCCGGGAATCCGCCACCGGCGACCGCCCCGCGGCCGTCCACGGTGGCTCCGCTGCCCGGGCCGGAACACCTGGTCGAGGTGGCTGCCCGGGTGGAGGGGCTGATCGGCGACGGGGTGAGCACCGGTGCGATCCGCGACGACGTCGGCCTGGACCTGCGCAACGAGCTGCGCAACCTGACCACCGCGGTGGGCGACGGGCGGGCCGACCCGGCCTTTCCGGTGGCGCGGCTGCGCGAGAAGGTGACCGTCCGCCTCCGCGAGGGCGCGATCACCCCGGAGTACGCCCGGCAGCTCGACACCGCGATCGCGGCCCTCGGCGCCGCCCGGGTCTGACCCGGGCGTCCACCGTCGCCGCCGCGTGCCGGCCGGGGTCAGCGGGCGGCGACCGGCTCCCGGATCGGCCCCACCAACGCCTGCCTCCGGTAGACCTCCGCGTAGCCCTCGGCCATCCGCTCGGTGGAGAAGTGCTCCGCCACGTGCGCCACGCAGGCCGCCGGCTCAAGCCGGTCCACCGCCCGCAGCGCCGCGGGCAGCTCGTCCGCCGTGGCGCAGATCAGCCCGGTCACGCCGGGGCGGACCACCTCCGGCACGGCGCCCCGGTGCAGCGCCACCACCGGCGTACCGGTCGCCATGGCCTCCACCATCACCATGCCGAAGGGCTCCTCCCACTGGATCGGCATGATCAGGCAACGCGCGTCGAGCAGCATCCGCAGCGTCTCCTGGCGGTCCGCGTTGAGCACCACGTCCACGTCCTCGCCCAGCAGCGGCGAGACGACCTGCTCGTAGTAGCGCCGCTCGGCCGGCTCGTTGCACTTGCCGGCGAGGGTCAGCGGCAGCCCGGCCGCCCGGCACGCCCGGATCGCCACGTCGGGGCCCTTGTCGGGGCTGAACCGGGCCAGCCAGAGCACCGGCCCACGGCCCGGGCTCCGCTTGTGTGGGATCTCCCGTACGTCCAGCGCGTTGTGCACGGTGCCGACCCAGGGCAGCCCCGGGTTGGCCCGGCGCTGCGCGTGCGAGATGGCCACCAGGCCCACCCCGTGGTCGGTGTCGCTGAGCACGTCGCCGTACTCGCCCACCGGGTTGCCGTGCACGGTCGCCACCGTCGGCACCGTACGCCGGCCGGCCACCAGCGGCCCGATGGTGGTGTGGTCGTGCACCACGTCGAAGTCGGCCGGCCCGACCAGCTGCCGGACCCGGGCGAGGTGCGCCAGTTCGGGCAGCGACTCGCCGAGCCGGTCGTACTGGAGCTCGGGCACGGTGGAGACGAACCCGGCCGGGGTGCCGTGGCGCTCGCCGGCGCCGAACACGGTCACCGTGTGGCCGTGCCCGACCAGGGCCTCCACCAGGCCGGCCACCACCTGCTCCAGCCCGCCGTACCCGGGCGGCGGGACCGTCAGCCAGGGCGGGACGACCATCGCGATCCGCAGCGGCCGTTCGCGGGCATGGTCGGACGGTCGGTGGTGCGCGGCCACGAGTCCTCCCCGGTGGGTGAAGGTGCTCGGGGCGCATTCCCTGCGCGGATGCCGGCAAACGGCGCTCAGCCCGGCGGGACCGGGCAGAAAGCGGGTGGCGGGTGACGAGCCAACCCCCTTGGCCCGTCACCCGCCACCCGGAGGAAAGAGCGACAGCACCAACCCCCTTGGCCCGTCACCCTTCCGCTCCAGAAGGGAAGCAGTTGTCGTTATGACGTCTCGGCGAGCGTCACGGTTGCCGTCTGGGACGAACCGTTCCGCTTGAATTCCATCCGCACCTTGTCGCCGACCTTGCCGGCCTGTACGGCACCGACCAGATCGTCCGAATCGTTGATCATCTGGTCGCCGAACTTGGTGATCACGTCGCCGCGCTGGAGGCCGGCCTTCTCGGCCGCGCTGCCCGGCACGACGCCGGCGACGAGCGCTCCGCCGCCCTCGGCCCCGTTGACCTGGACCCCGAGGGACGGGTGGCTGACCTTCTCGCCGCGCTGGAGCTTGCCCGCGACGTCCTTGGCCTTGTTGCTCGGGATGGCGAAGCCGACCCCGATGTTGCCCGTGCTGCCCTGCCCGGCGGTGGCGATCGCGGTGTTGATGCCGATCACCTCGCCACGGGTGTTGACCAGCGCGCCGCCTGAGTTGCCGGGGTTGATCGGGGCGTCGGTCTGCAACAGGCCGGAGATCGAGCTGGCGCCCTGCCGGGGGTCCTGCTGCTGTCCGCCCTCGCCGGCCTGGATGGTCCGGTCCCGGGCGCTGAGGATGCCGGCGGTGACCGAACCCTGCAGGCCGAGCGGGCTGCCCAGGGCGAGCACCTGGTCGCCGACCTGCATGGCGTCGCTGTCGCCGAACTTGGCCGCCTTGAGGCCGCTGACCCCGCCGGCCTTGACCACGGCCAGGTCGGTCTTCGGGTCGGTGCCCACGATCTCGGCCGTGGTGGACTTGCCGTCGGCGAAGACCACCCGGACCTTGCCCCCGGTGGCCGAGGCGACCACGTGGTTGTTGGTGAGCACGAAGCCGTCGTCGCTGAGGATCACCCCGGAACCCTCACCGCTGTCCGTCATGATCGAAACGACGCTGTCCTGCACCGCTGCCGCGATCTTCGGCAGGTCGGCGCCGTTGATCACCGGGGCGGCGGTGTAGGTACGGGTGCTCCCGCCGTTGCCGCCCACGGCGAGCGCGAGCGCGCCGCCGGCCACGCCGGAGCCGAACATCAGCGCCAGCACGGCCACCCCGGCGCCGACGAACTTGGCCGCCCGTCCGGGGCGGTGCTGCTGCGGTCCCTGCGCCCACGGCGGCACCGGCCCGCCCGCGTACGGCTGGCCGGGGTAGCCGGACTGCCCGGCCGGGGCGGGCTGGCCGGGCTGCCCCGCCCAGCCGGACTGCTGCTGCCCCGGGTACCAGGGCGCACCGGGATAACGGCCGGCGGCCGGCGGCTGGCCGTACGGGGAGCCGGCGTACCCGTGCGCGCCGTACGGCCCGGAGGTCGGCGCGGCCGCCGGGTAGCCGGAGGTGGGCGCGGCGGCCGGGGCCGCCGGGTATTCGGTGGTTGACGCGTGGCCCGGGAACGGCGAGGTCGGCGCGTCGCCAGGGGCCGCCGGGAACGCCGAGGTCGGCGCGTCCGCCGGAGCGGCCGGGTACGCCGAGGTCGGCGCGTCGCCGGAGCCGGGGGGCGGGGCCGGCGCGAAGCCCGGGACGGTGGGGTCGACCTGGCCGGCGCCGGTGGCCGTCGGGTCACCGGGGGCGGTGGAGGAGTCGGCCTGGCCGCGCTCGGCGCGGGCCTCGGCGGTGGGGTGCGACGGCTCGGCGTCGGTGGGGCCCGGCCGGCGCTGCGGGTCGGTCTCGTACTCGCTCATGGATACACCTTCCCTCCCGGCTCTGCGATCCGCCTGGAATCCACCTGAATGTTCGCTGAGGGTCACTCGTTGCCCCGCTCCGTGTCGGGCACCAGCGGCAGCCGTACCCGGAAGGTGGCGCCGCCGCCCGGGGTCTCCGCCGCCTCCACGGTGCCCCAGTGGGCCGCCACCAGGGCGGCGACGATGGCCAGCCCGAGGCCGGTGCTGGTCACGCCGGCCGCCCGCCGGGTCCGGGCCTTGTCCGCCCGGTAGAACCGCTCGAAGACCCGTTCGGTCTGCTCCGGGGTGAGGCCGGGGCCGGTGTCGGCCACCTCGACCACCGCCAGGTTGCCCGGCTCGGCGCGCAACCGCAGCACGACCGCGGCCTCCGGCGGGGTGTGGGTGAGCGCGTTGGTCATCAGGTTGCCGATCACCTGGCGCAGCCGGGCGTCGTCCCCGTACACCACCAGCGGGCCGGCACCGGGTTCGATCTCCAACTCGATGTGCCGGTCCGGCGCGACCACCCGGGCCGCCTCCACGGCGTCGCTGGCGAGCACCGGCAGCTCCACCGGCGCGAGCGACAGCGGGCGCTCCCGGTCCAGCCGGGCGAGCAGCAGCAGATCCTCGACGAGCAGCCCCATCCGGGCCGCCTCGTCCTCGATCCGGCGCAGCAGGTCACCGGTCTGCTCCGGCTCGCGGGCCGCGCCCTGCCGGTACAGCTCGGCGAAGCCGCGGATCGTGGTCAGCGGCGTACGCAGTTCGTGCGACGCGTCCGCGATGAACTGCCGCATCCGCTCCTCGGACCGGCGGGACCGGGCCTCGGACGCCTGCGCCGCCACCGCGGCCTCCCGGGCGCCCGCCTCGGCCGAACGCGCGGCGGCCTCCGACGCGGCCCGGGCGGTGAAGGCCGCCTCGATCTGGGTCAGCATCGCGTTCAGCGCCCGCGACAGCCGGCCCAGTTCGGAGGTGGCGCAGACCTGCCCCTCCTCCGGGTCGGGCACCCGGCGGCTGAGGTCGCCGCCGGCGATGGCGGCGGCGGTACGTTCGATCTCCACCAGCGGCTTGAGGCTGGTCCGGACGATCGCCGCGCCGATCGAGGCGAGCAGGATGAGCACCGCGCCGCCGACCAGGAGGTCTATCCAGACCAGCCGCTTGACGGCCAGGTCGATGACGGTCAGGTGCTGCCCCACCGCCAGCACGCTGCCGTCGGGCAGCGGGGAGTACAGCATCCGCCAGCGGGACCGCCCGTCGACGGACCGGACGGTGAAGGGGTCGCCCTCCAGGCGGGCGAAGTCCCGCATCTGGGTCGGTAGCCGGGGCAAGTCGTCGGCGGTCAGGTTGGCCTGGTCGTAATCCGGGCCGCGCACCTGGCCCGGCTCGGCGAGCACCACGACGTAGTCGCTGGGCAGCGTGGCGTTGACCTGCCTGGAGCGGAGCGCGGGCAGCAGCGTCTCGACCGACTGGGTGGTGCCCTTCAGCTCCCCGTCCACCTGCCCGACCAGGTACTCCCGCAGGAAGTACGTGGTCAGCGAGCTGATCACCACCAGCGCCGCGGCGACCAGGGCCAGCACCGCGGCGACCAGCTTGACCCGCAGCGGTACGCCCCGCAGTCGCCCCTTGGCCTCCGCGACGACGCTCACGCCGCCGGCTTGCGCAGCACGTACCCCACGCCGCGAAGCGTGTGGATCAGCCGGGGTTGGGTGTTGTCGACCTTGCGGCGCAGGTACGAGATGTACGACTCGACGATGTTGTCGTCGCCGCGGAAGTCGTAGTTCCAGACGTGGTCGAGGATCTGCGCCTTGGACAGCACCCGGTTGGCGTTGAGCATCAGGTAGCGCAGCAGCTTGAACTCGGTCGGGGACAGCTGCACCCGCCGCCCGGCCCGGTGCACCTCGTGGGTCTCCTCGTCCAGCTCCAGGTCGGCGAAGGTGAGCCGGGACGGGGCCTGCTCCCCGCTGGCCGTGCGGCGTAGCACGGCGCGGATCCGGGCGGTCAGCTCCTCCAGGCTGAACGGCTTGGTGACGTAGTCGTCGCCGCCCAGCGTCAACCCACGGATCTTGTCGTCGGTGGCGTCCCGGGCGGTCAGGAAGACCACCGGGGTACGCGTACCGCCCTCGCGGAGCATCCGGATCACCTCGAAGCCGTCGAGGTCGGGCAGCATCACGTCGAGTACGACGAGGTCGGGTCGGTGGTCCTTGGCGGTGCTCAGCGCCGCGCTGCCGCTCGTGGCGGTCGCCACGTCGAAGCCCGCGAAGCGCAGGCTCGCGGAGAGCAGTTCGAGGATGTTGGGATCGTCCTCGACGACGAGCAGTCGCGCCTCGGTCTGGGTAGCGGCCATGGGCCCATCATCTCTGCCCTCGCTGCACCGGCGCTGGGCGCTTCCTGAAAAGACCCTGTGAGCTGCCCGACGACCGTTCGCCGAGGTCAGCGCAGCAGCCGGCGCAGCCCGTCCAGCGCCCCGTCGAGGAGCCGGATGGCCGTACGCAGCTGGGTGTCGCTGAGGCCGCGGGCGCGCACCAGCGCGCTCACCTCGACGGTGAAGGCGGCCAGTTTCTGGTCGAACTCGCCGAGCAGCGGCGTGTCGGCCGCCGGCTGCGGGCGGGGTGCGGCCGCCCGGCTCGGCGGCGCCCACCCGGCCCGCCGGGTCTGCCGGGCCGCCTCCCGCAGCTCCTGCTTGAGGTCGCGCACCGAGCCGCGCACCTCGTCCTGGATCTCGCCGGCCAGGCCGGAGAGGTCCTCGATCGAGGCGGCGATGTCCGATTCCAGGGCGGTCACCTCGCCGGAGCGCTGGTGCAGCTCGGCCCGCCCCGCCTCGGTGATCCGGTAGACCTTCCGCCCACCGGCGGCGGTGTGCTCGACCAGCCCCTCGGCCTCCAGCCGGGCCAGCCGGGGATAGATCGTGCCGGCGCTCGGGGCGTACAGGCCGAGGAAGCGGTCCTCCAGCCGGCGGATCAGCTCGTAGCCGTGCTTGGGCCCGTCGTCGAGCAGTTTGAGCAGATAGAGCCGGAGCCGCCCGTGACTGAACACGGCCGTCACGGCAGCTCCTCGAGGTCCTCGGCGGCCGCCACCGGTCGGGACAGCAGGGCGACGCTGCCGGAGGTGGCGGAGGCCCAGAGCTTACCGGTGCCCGCGCCGAGCACCCCGTGGCTGTCCCGGACCCCGGGGAAGCCCGACCCACCGAGCTGCGGGAAGCCGCTGGTGATCCGGCCGGAGGTGGTCATCAGCCGGACCGCGAGGTCGCTGTCCTCCCGGACCCGCACGGTGATGCTGCCGGAGATCGCCGTCAGCCGGATGTCGCTGCCCCGCGGGTTGTCCAGGTCGCAGGTGATGGCGCCGGAGACGGTGCTGGCGTTCACCCGGTCGGCCGTGCTGTCGGCGAGGATCACCTCGCCGGAGACGGTGTCCAGGTTGAGGTCGCCGCCCACGCCGAGCGCCTCGACCGGCCCGGAGACGATCCGGGCCGAGGTGCTGCCGCGCAGCCCCATCAGGGTGATCCGGCCGGAGGTGACGTCCACCCGGGTCTGGCCGCGCAGCCCGGAGGCGACCAGCGCGCCGTCCACGAGTCCCAGGTCGGCCCGTACGTCGGCGGGGACGGCCACGGAGACGTCCGCGTGGAACCGCCGGCCGAGCTGGCCCAGCCACCAGAGCACCCCCGGCCACTTCGGCCGGCGGGGGTGGCGGACGGTCAGCCGGCCGTCGCGCAGCTCGACCAGGATCGGGCGGCTGCTGACCCGGGTCACGTCCACCCGGGCCGGCCCGTCCGTGCTGACCACGTTGAGCCGCCCGCTGATCAGGCTCACGTCCAGGACGGTGACCGGCTCGTCCAGCGTGATCCGCTGCGGCCCCTCGACGGTCCAGTTGGGCATGGCGCGCCTCCCTCGGCGACGCGCCCCGACGGCGCGTCCGACGGGATGAGCATAACGCGATACATCGCGACTCAACAAGACTGTCGCGAGTGGCGGACCGTCGGGTGGTCGGCCCGCCGGTAACTCAGGCGGCCAGGTCCAGCTCCCCGGCCGACGGCTGGCCCGTCGGTGCCGGGACCTTCGCCCCCGCCGCCGGCCCACGCCGTGCCGTCCGGACGACCAGCGGAGCACCGACCAGGTGGACCGCGGACTCCGCCGC
Organism: Micromonospora sp. NPDC050686; assembly: GCF_040654475.1. Lineage (NCBI taxonomy): Bacteria > Bacillati > Actinomycetota > Actinomycetes > Micromonosporales > Micromonosporaceae > Micromonospora > Micromonospora sp. NPDC050686. Next base: position 30,092 of record NZ_JBFAID010000004.1, on the reverse strand, counting down.
GCGGGCGAGCACCCGGCGGTCGGCCCCGGCGACCGGATGCAGCGCGCCCGCGACGGAGACCGAAACAGTCAGGTCCGCCGCGGCCAGCACCCGGCGGACCGAACGCCAGAGGGTCTCGTCGCCGACGAAGGCGGCCAGCGCCGAGGGGGCGCCGGCGACCGGGTGCCGGTAGCCGATCCGCACCGGCACCACCGGCGCCCCGGCGTCGATCGCCGCCTGGAACATCGCGGGCCGGAACCCGCCGCGTGGACGGCAGCCGGCCCGGCCGCCGCACCAGGTCGTACCCTCCGGGAAGACCGCGACCGGGCGACCGGCGCGCAGCGCGGCGGCGACCCGGTCCACCGTCTCCGGCAGCGAACGGGGCCGGGCCCGGTCCACCCAGACGGTGCCCGCCGCCGACGCCAGCGCGCCCACCAGCGGCCAGCCCCGCACCTCGCGCTTGGCCACCATCCGCGCCGGCCGGACCGCCAGCAACGCCAGGATGTCCAGCCAGGAGACGTGGTTGGCCACCAGCAGGGCCGGCCGCCGGGGCAGCCGCCCCGCCCGGACCAGCCGCACGCCGAAGGCGCGCAGCGTGCCGCACGCCCAGGCCCGCACCGCGGCCGACCGCTCCCGGCCGGGCAGCACCGGCAGCAGCGCGGCCAGCACCGCCCCGGCCAGCAGCATCCCGAGTACGGCCAGCAGCCGGCCGGCCCGCCGGGCGACCGGGACCCTCGCCGCCTTGCCCGGCGCCGGCAGGCAGTCCGGGCCGCAGCCCGACGAGGGCCGCCACGGATCGGTCGGGACGCTCACCGCTGCGCCCCGCCCAGAAAGTGCCGCAGGTAGCGGGGGTTCATCCGGTCCAGCGAGAGCAGCACGTAGAAGTCGGCCACCCGGAAGTCCGGGTCGTACGCCGGCTGTCCGCAGACCCAGGCGCCCAGCCGCAGGTAGCCGCGGAGCAGCGGCGGGATCAGCTCGCGGGCCCCGGCGGGGTCGACCGGCTTCCCGCCCCCGGTGGGCGCCTCGGCGAACCACGGCCGGCGGGGGCGGACCCGCAGCGGCGGCGGGGCCAGGTGCCGGTCCCGCGCCCGGGCCCAGACCGCCTCGACCGCCCGGCCGCCGTCGGCCACCGGCACCGAGGCGCAGCCGCCCAGCCAGCGGGACCCGCGCAGGTGCAGGTAGCGGGCCAGGCCGGCCCACATCAGGTTGATCACCGCGCCGGAGCGGTGCTCGGGGTGCACGCAGGACCGGCCGGTCTCGACCAGGTCGTCGCGGAGCGGGTCGAGCGCGGCGAGGTCGAACTCGCCGTCGGCGTACCGGCGGTCGGTCCGCCCCGGCGGCAGCAGCCGGTACGTGCCGACCACCGCCCCGGTGCGCTCCTCGCGCACGATCAGGTGGTCGCAGTGGGCGTCGAACTCGTCCCGGTCCAGCCCGGCGGGGCCGTCGCCCAGCCGGGCACCGAGCTCGGTGGCGAACACCTCGTGGCGCAGCCGTTGCGCGGCCGCGACCAGGGTCGGGTCGTCGGCGATCAGGAGGGTGTAACCGCTGGTCGTCAGGGGTGCGCCGGCGGCATGCAGGACAGCCATGCGTTCTGTGTAAGGGGCGCGGGTTGCCAGCCCTTGGCGCAAGGAAGGGCCCTCGGTTAACGCTTCCGGTAGAGCAGGGGCCCCCGCTCAACACTCCGGCCCCGGGTGCGAAGCTGCCGGGACGGGCCGGCAGGGAAGCCGGGCCGGGCACCGGGGGAGGTAACTGATGCTGATCGAGGCCCGCTTCAACGGACCGCCCGGCTCGGGCAACGGCGGTTGGAGCGCCGGGATCATCGCCGCCGGGGCGGGCCTGGCCCACGGGCCCGCCGAGGTCACCCTGCGCCGGCCGCCGCCGCTGGACACCCCGCTCACCCTGGCCGACGGTACGGTGCACGACCCGGACGGCACGGTGGTCGCGCAGGTCGCCCCGGTGCCCGGCTTTCCGGCCGAGGTGCCGCCGGTGGACCGAGCGACCGCCGAGGCCGCCGCGACCGCGTACCCCGGGCTGGTGGACCACCCCTTTCCCGGCTGCTACGTCTGCGGCCCGGAACACCCGGCGGGGTTGCGGATCTTTCCCGGGCGGCTGCCGGACGGCCGGACGGCGGCCCCGTTCCGGGCCCCGGCGGACGTGGCGCCGGCGACGGTCTGGGCCGCCCTGGACTGCCCCGGCGGCTGGGCGGTGATCGCCCCCGGCCGGCCGTACGTGCTGGGCCGCCTCGCGGTGGTCGTCGACCGGCTGCCCGAGCCGGGCGACGAGTGCGTCGTGGTCGGCGCGGCGGTCGGCGGGGAGGGCCGCAAGGCGCAGGTCCGCTCCGGCCTGTACGGCCCGGACGGCACCCTGCTGGGGCACGCCCGCGCCACCTGGATCGCCCTGCCGCCGTCGTGACGCCGGGGACCCGGCCGGCCGGCGCCGGGCGGGCTCGCCCCGACCGGCCGGGACGGATCCGCCCGGTCCCGGGTCATCCCTGAGGATGATCCCCTCCTGCCCACGGCGGATACGGCGGTAGGGACCGCGCCTGATTGACCAGGTTGCGCCGGCTTGCCAGGCTGTGCTGCGGCGCCCCCGCAACGGCGTCGTACACCGGCGCGCCTCCGCGCCGCCCACGATGGGAGAAGGATGTCTGACGGGCAGCGAAGCCCCACCACCGGCGACGGCCAGATCGTGGTCACCGGCCTGACCAAGCAGTACAAGAACCTCCGGGCGGTGGACGACCTGTCCTTCGCCGTCCAGCCCGGGCGGGTGACCGGTTTCCTCGGGCCGAACGGCGCCGGCAAGACCACCACGCTGCGCATGCTGCTGAACCTGGTCACGCCGACCAGCGGCACGGCCACCATCGACGGCCAGCGGTACGCCGACCTGACGGAGCCGTTGCGGCACGTCGGCGCGGTGCTCGAGGCGTCCAGCGCGCACAAGGGCCGGACCGGCCTCAACCACCTGCGGGTGGTCTGCGCGGCGGCCGGGCTGCCCGCGCGGCGGGCCGACGAGGTGCTGGACATGGTCGGCCTGACCCCGGCCGCGAAGCGGAAGTTCAAGGGCTACTCGCTGGGCATGAAGCAGCGGCTCGGGATCGCCGCGGCGATGCTCGGCGACCCGCGGGTGCTGATCCTCGACGAGCCGGCGAACGGCCTCGACCCGGAGGGCATCCGGTGGATGCGCGGCTTCCTCAAGGGGCTGGCCGGGCAGGGCCGTACGGTGCTGGTCTCCAGCCACCTGCTCTCCGAGATGCAGCTGCTCGCCGACGACGTGGTGATCATCGCGGCCGGCAAGCTGGTCCGGCAGGGGCCGGTAACCGAGGTGATGAACTCGATGACCCAGGGCGGCCGGGTCCGGGTACGCACCCCGCAGGTCGAGGAGCTGACCGTGGCGCTGCGCGAGCTGCCTGCCACGGTCACCCCGGACGGGCAGGGTGGGCTGTTGATCGACGGGGTGGACGCCCCGACGGTCGGCCGGGCCGCCCTCGGCGCCAAGGTGGAGCTGCACGAACTGACCTCGGAACGGCCCGACCTGGAGCGGGTGTTCCTGGATCTGACGGCCGGAAAGGCGGGCATCCGATGAACCTCGTCCGGTCCGAAATTCTCAAGATCCGTACGACCAACACGTGGTGGCTGTTCGGCCTGGGCGCGCTGGTGACCCTGGCGCTGGCCTTCCTGGTCAATGCGGTCAACGCGAACTTCTCGCTGACCACCGCGCCGCCCACGGACGGGCTGCCGGAGGGCCAGGCCGCCCAGATCGAGGCCGCCGCGAGCGAGCTCTACCAGGCGGCGAACCTGTTCACCTCGGGGCAGTACTTCGGGCTGCTCTTCGTGCTGCTGCTCGGCATCATCCTGGTGACCAACGAGTTCTACCACCAGACCGCGACCACCACCTTCCTCACCACTCCGCAGCGGTCGGTGGTGGTGCTGGCGAAGCTGGTCACCGCGGCCCTGTTCGGCGCGCTGTTCTGGCTGGTGACCACGGTGCTGACCGTGCCGGCCACGCTGCTCTACTTCAGCGCCAAGGGCTGGGACGCGCACTTCGGCGACTGGGACATCACCCGGGCCATCCTGCTCAACCTGCTCGCGTACGTGCTGTGGGGCATCTTCGGCGTCGGGTTCGGCGTGCTGATCCGCAGCCAGATCGGGGCGACCATCACCGCGGTGGTGCTCTACCTGGTCGGCACCACCGCGGCGAACCTGGTCTTCTTCCTGCTCCAGCAGCAGTTCGGCTGGGACTGGATCAGCAAGCTGGCGGTGATCGTGCCGTCCACCGCGTCGCAGCTGATGATCAGCGGCACCGAACTGCCGGGCAACCCGCCGCAGTGGGTCGGGGCGGTCGTCCTGATCGCGTACGCGGTGGTGACCGGGGCCATCGGCACGTTGATCATGCGGCGGCGGGACATCGCCTGATCCGTCCGGCCGGTGGCGTTTCGTCGCCACCGGCCGGACGCGGGCCCAGGACGGGGCCTAGCAGCCGGCCGAGGCCGCTGCGCTGGTTTGCGAATTTCTGGCGTCTTCTGTGAAACGCAACACCGGCCGGAGGCGAGAATGCCTGCGCCGATGGCACGGCGTAGCCTGGGGCCGTTACCCATCGCCCGTTGACGGCGAGGGCGGACACCGCGTGACACACAAACCCGCGTGAAAGAGGCGATTACCGGCCGTGTCGACCCAGCAGACTTCGCAGGAGAACCCACTGGCGGGTTTCGGTCCGAACGAGTGGATCGTCGAGGAGATGTACCAGCGCTACCTCAACGACCCCACGAGCGTCGATTCGGCCTGGCACGAATTCTTCGCCGACTACCGGCCGGCGCCGGGAGCCGCCACGCCGCGCCCCGCCGACGGGCAGCCCGCCCCGGCCGCCAAGCCAGAACCGGCCGAGCAGCAGGAGGCGGTCGCCTCGGTCGCCCAGGCCCCGGCCGCCGCGCCGGCGCCGGCCGCGAAGCCGGCCGCCGCCCCGGCGCCGAAGGCCGCGCCGGAAAAGAAGGCCGCGCCCGCGAAGCCGGCCGCCAAGCCGGCCCCGGCCGCCAAGGCCGCCCCGGCGAAGCCGGCCGCCAAGGCACCGACGGCCAGCGCCGCCGGCACCACCCCGCTGCGCGGCGTGGCCGCCAAGATCGTCCAGAACATGGACGCCTCGCTCGCCGTCCCGACCGCCACCAGCGTGCGCTCGGTGCCGGCGAAGCTGCTGGTCGACAACCGCATCGTGATCAACAACCACCTCACCCGCGGCCGCGGCGGCAAGGTCAGCTTCACCCACCTGATCGGGTACGCGCTGGTCCGGGCGGTGGTCGAGCACCCGGAGATGAACAACTCCTTCGCCGAGGTCGACGGCCGGCCGGCGATGGTCCGCCCGGAGCACGTCAACCTGGGCATCGCCATCGACCTGGTCAAGCCGGACGGCTCCCGCAACCTGGTGGTGCCCTCCATCAAGGCCTGCGAGCAGATGGACTTCCGGCAATTCTGGCAGGCGTACGAGGACGTGGTCCGGCGTGCCCGTCGCAACGAGCTGACCATGGAGGACTACGGCGGCACCACCATCTCGCTGACCAACCCGGGCGGCATCGGCACGGTGCACTCGATCCCGCGCCTGATGCAGGGGCAGAGCGCCATCATCGGCGTCGGCGCGATGGAGTACCCGGCGCCGTACCAGGGCATGAGCGAGGCGACCCTGGCCGAGCTGGCGGTCAGCAAGATCATCACGCTGACCAGCACGTACGACCACCGGATCATCCAGGGCGCCCAGTCCGGCGAGTTCCTCAAGGTGATGCACGAGCTGCTGCTCGGCGAGCGGGGCTTCTACGACGAGATCTTCACCTCGCTGCGCATCCCGTACGAGCCGGTGCGCTGGATGCGGGACGTGGCGGTCGACTCCGAGGGCCAGATCAACAAGACCGCCCGGGTGCACGAGCTGATCCACGCGTACCGGGTGCGCGGCCACCTGATGGCCGACACCGACCCGCTCGAGTTCAAGATCCGCAAGCACCCGGACCTGGACGTCCTCCAGCACGGGCTGACCCTGTGGGACCTGGACCGGACCTTCCCGGTGAACGGCTTCGCCGGCCGGCAACGGATGAAGCTGCGCTCGATCCTCGGCGTGCTGCGCGACTCGTACTGCCGCCGGGTCGGCATCGAGTACATGCACATCCAGGACCCGGAGGAGCGGCGCTGGATCCAGGAGCGGGTCGAGCGCAAGTACGAGAAGCCCGCCGCGGACGAGCAGAAGCACGTGCTCAACCGGCTCAACGCGGCCGAGGCGTTCGAGACCTTCCTGCAGACCAAGTACGTCGGGCAGAAGCGCTTCTCGCTGGAGGGCGGCGAGTCGCTGATCCCGCTGCTGGGCGAGGTGCTGGAGTCCTCCGCCGAGGCCGGGCTGGACGAGGTCGTCATCGGCATGGCCCACCGCGGCCGGCTCAACGTGCTGGCCAACATCGTCGGCAAGCCGTACGAGAAGATCTTCTCCGAGTTCGAGGGGCACCTCGACCCGCGCTCGACGCAGGGCTCGGGCGACGTGAAGTACCACCTCGGCCAGAACGGCAAGTTCACCACCCCGGACGGCGAGCACGCGGTCAAGGTGTCGGTGGTGGCGAACCCGTCACACCTGGAGGCCGTCGACCCGGTGCTGGAGGGCATAGTCCGGGCCAAGCAGGACCGGATCGACCTCAAGCTGGAGGGCTACACCGTGCTGCCGCTGGCGGTGCACGGTGACGCCGCCTTCGCCGGCCAGGGCGTGGTCGCCGAGACGCTCAACCTGTCGCAGCTACGCGGCTACCGCACCGGCGGCACCGTGCACGTGGTGGTCAACAACCAGGTCGGCTTCACCACCGCCCCGGAATACAGCCGGTCCAGCCTCTACAGCACCGACGTGGCCCGGATGATCCAGGCACCGATCTTCCACGTCAACGGCGACGACCCGGAGGCCGTGGTCCGGGTGGCCCGGCTGGCCTTCGAGTACCGGCAGGCGTTCAACAAGGACGTCGTGATCGACATGGTCTGCTACCGCCGGCGCGGGCACAACGAGGGCGACGACCCGTCGATGTCCAACCCCCAGATGTACAAGATCATTGACTCGAAGCGCTCGGTCCGCAAGCTCTACACCGAGGAGCTGATCGGCCGCGGGGACATCACCGTGGAGGACGCGGAGGAGCTGCTGCGCGACTACCAGGCGCAGCTCGAGCGGGTCTTCAAGGCCACCCGGGACGCCGCCTCGTCGCCGAAGCAGCCGGCCCGGCAGCGGCGCGAGGCCGAGCCGGAGCCCCAGGTCGAGACCGCCACCGAGGCGTCGGTGCTCAAGGCGGTCGGCGAGGCCCACGTCAACCTGCCGGAGGGCTTCACCCCGCACAAGCGGATCCAGCAGTTGCTGGAGCGGCGCCGGAAGATGTCCGTCGAGGGCACCATCGACTGGGGCTTCGGCGAGATCATCGCGTTCGGGTCGCTGCTGCACGACGGGGTCACCGTCCGGCTCGCCGGGCAGGACTCCCGCCGCGGCACCTTCGTCCAGCGGCACGCCTCGGTGGTCGACGCCAAGACCGGCGACGACTACCTGCCGCTGCAGTCGCTCACCGCCGACGGCGAGCGGTCCCGCTTCTTCGTGCACGACTCGCTGCTCAGCGAGTACGCGGCGATGGGCTTCGAGTACGGCTACTCGGTGGAGAACATCAACGCGCTGGTGGCCTGGGAGGCCCAGTTCGGCGACTTCGTCAACGGCGCCCAGTCGGTGATCGACGAGTTCATCTCCTCCGGCGAGGTGAAGTGGGGCCAGCGCTCCGCGGTCACCCTGCTGCTGCCGCACGGTCACGAGGGCCAGGGCCCGGACCACACCTCCGGCCGCCCGGAGCGGTTCCTCCAGCTCTGCGCCGAGGACAACATGCGGGTGGCCATCCCGACCACCCCGGCGAACTACTTCCACCTGCTGCGCCGCCAGGCGCTGTCGCCCAAGCGCAAGCCGCTGGTGGTGTTCACGCCGAAGTCCCTGCTGCGGCACAAGCTCTGCGTCTCGCCGGTCGAGGACTTCACCACCGGCACGTTCCAGCCGGTGCTCGCCGACTCCGGCGCCCCGGCGCCGAAGCAGGTGAAGCGGGTGCTGCTCTGCTCGGGCAAGGTCTACTACGACCTGTTCCAGGCCCGGCAGGAGCGGGGCGTCACCGACACCGCGATCCTCCGGATGGAGCAGCTCTACCCGCTGCCGGTCGAGGAGATCCGGGCCGCCCTGGCGCAGTACCCGAACGCCGAGGACTTCGCCTGGGTGCAGGAGGAACCGGCCAACCAGGGCGCCTGGTCGTTCGTCGCGCTCAACCTGTTGGAGCACCTGAGCGACGTCCGGCTGCGTCGCATCTCCCGCCCCGCCGCGGCCGCCCCGGCCGTCGGCTCGGCCAAGATGCACGAGGTCGAGCAGACCGCGCTGATCGAGGCGGCCCTCCCCCGCCCGTGACCTGACGGACACCACCCGGCCCGTCCCTTCCGAGGGGCGGGCCGGATCGCGTAGCGGCAAGACTTGGAGAGGACGGACATGTACTTCACCGACCGCGGGATCGAGGAGCTGGTCGAGCGCCGGGGCGAGGAGCAGGTCAGCGTGGAGTGGCTCGGCGAGCGGCTGCGTGACTTCGTCGACCTGAACCCGGAGTTCGAGACCCCGATCGAGCGTTTCGCCACCTGGCTCGCCCGGCTGGACGACGAGGACGACGAGTAGGCCGGCGACGCCGGCCAGGGTTACCGGGCCGGCGCCCGGATCAGGCTCAGGTACCGTTCGACGACCGCCGTCGCCCGCTCGGCGTCGCCGGTGGCCAGCAGGTCGAGCAGGGCGCCGCGCAGCAGCGCCAGGCCGAGCGACGGGTCCGTGTCGCCGGCGTCATGACCGCTGCCGGCCTCGCCGTGGACGCCGGCCAGCAGGCCGAGCCAGTCCTCCACCGTCTGCCGGGCGAAGCCCGCCCAGGGCCCGTCCGGCTCGTTCAGCGAGCGGGCGTACGCCTGAAGCCAGAGGACCAGCATGGGGCGGTGCGCCGGGTCCACGAGCCAGCCCCAGATCGCCCGCACCGTCGCGGCGAGGTCGTCGTGCCCGCCCGCCTCCCGGGCTCGGTGCAGCGCTGCCAGCTCGTCGGCGCGGGCCCGGGCGAGCAGGGCACGGATCAGCTCGTCCTTGGAGCCGAAGAGGAAGAGCAGTACCCGGGGGCTGGACCCGATGGCGGCGGCGAGCGGACGCAGCGACAGCTCCGTCAGCCCGTGCTCCAGCGCGTAGCGGTAGGCCCGTTCGGTGAGTTCGTCCCGGCGGGCGCTGGGGGGTCGCTCATGCTGGGTCACAGCGCTACTCTGCCACTGAAACGACCGTTTCAGTCGGGAGGGGTGCTCGATGGGTTCCGACGTTCTCGTCCGTCCGCTGGGCCACCCTGGCGACCTGGGCTGGGTGGTGATGGCCCACGGCGAGGTGTACGCCGCCGAGTTCGGCTGGGACACCAGCTTCGAGGCGCTCGTGGCCCGGATCGTGGCCGACTACGCCGCCGGCCATGACCCGGCCCGGGAGGCCGCCTGGATCGCCGAGATCGACGGCGAGCGGGTGGGCTGCGTCTTCTGCGTGGCGGCCGACGAGCGGACGGCCCAGCTCCGGATCCTGCTGGTGGACCCGGCAGCCCGGGGACGCCAGGTCGGCGGCCGGCTCGTCGACGAATGCCTCACCTTCGCCCGGCGGGCGGGTTACCCCCGGATGCGGCTCTGGACCAATCACCCCCTGGTCGCGGCCCGCCGGATCTATCTGTCCCGCGGCTTCCGGCTGATCCAGGAGGAACCCCACCACAGCTTCGGCGCGGACCTGACCGGGCAGGTGTACGAGCGGGAGCTGGGGCCGGCCGGCGGGTGAGCCGGCCGCGGGAGGGCCCGCCGACCCCGGGCGAAGGACCCGGGCGGCGGACACGGCGATCTTGTAGCGTGAGGTCGTGGCGCGCAGCGTGTACCTGACCAGCGTCGGTTCCGGCGGCGGAAAGTCGACAATCGCACTCGGCCTGGCCGAGCTGCTCTCCCGCCAGGTCGAGCGGATCGGCGTGTTCCGCCCGCTGGTCTCCGACCACGCCCCCGACCAGATCCTCACCCTGCTCACCGACCGGTACCGGGTCGAGCTGCCCGCCGCGCAACTCGCCGGCACCAGCTACGCCGAGGCGACCGCGCTGGTCGCCGAGGGGCGGCGGGAGGAGCTGATCACCCGGATCGTCGAGCGCTACCGGGAGGTCGAGCGGCGCTGCCCGGCCGTGGTGGTGGTCGGCAGCGACTTCGCCGACGGCGGGGACGGCGCGGGCCCCCGCGAGCTGGCCTTCAACGCCCGGCTGGCCACCGAGTTCGGCAGCGTGGTGGTGCCGGTGGTGGACGGCTTCGGGCAGCGCCCGGAGGCGATCGCGGCGGCGCTGCGCGGGGCGTACCACGATCTGGCGGACCTGGGCGCCACGGTGCTGGCGGTGATCGCCAACCGGGTGCCGGAGCCGATGGCGCTGCCCGAGCTGCCGGTGCCCGCGTACGCGATCCCGGAGGTGCCGGCCGTGTCGGCGCCGACGGTGGCCGAGGTGGCGGCGGCGCTCGGCGCCACCCTGCTGGCCGGCGACGACACCGCGCTGGGCCGGGACGTGCTCGACTACGTCGTCGGCGCGGCGCACGTGCCGACGCTGCTCGACCACCTGACCGACGGCGCCCTGGTGATCACCCCCGGGGACCGGGCCGACCTGCTGGTCGCGGCGAGCGCCGCGCACGTGGCCGGGCAGGTGTCGGTGGCCGGGCTGGTGCTCACCCTCGGCGAGCAGCCGGACCCCCGGGCGATGCGCCTGGTCGAGGGGCTCAACACCGGGCTCGCGGTGCTCTCCGTGCCCAGCGACAGCTACGACACGGTGGCGGCGTCCAGCCGGATCGAGGGGCGGCCCGGCGCGGCCAACCCGCGCAAGGTGGAGGCGGCGCTCGGCGCCTTCGAGGCGAACGTGGACACCGTCGACCTGGCCCGGCGGCTGCGGGTCAGCCGCTCGGAACGGGTCACCCCGCTGATGTTCGAGTACGACCTCATCGACCGGGCCCGGGCCGCCCGGCGCCGGCTGGTGCTGCCCGAGGGCGGCGAGGAACGGATCCTGCGCGCCGCGGAGGTGCTGCTCCGGCGGGGCGTGGCCGACCTGACCCTGCTCGGCCGTCCCGACGACATCGCCCGGCGCACCCGGGAGCTGAGCGTCGACATCTCCGGCGCCGAGGTCGTCGACCCGGTGACCAGCGAGTGGCGCGACAAGTTCGCCGAGGCGTACGCGAAGCTCCGGGAGCACCGGGGCATGACCGTCGAGCTGGCCCACGACGTGGTGGCCCAACCCAACTACTTCGGCACCATGATGGTGGCCACCGGGCGTGCCGACGGCATGGTCTCCGGGGCCACCCACACCACGGCGGCCACCATCCGCCCCGCCTTCGAGATCATCCGTAACGTGCCGGGCGTGTCGGTGGCCTCCAGCGTCTTCTTCATGCTGCTCGCCGACCGGGTGCTGGTCTACGGCGACTGCGCGGTCAACCCGGACCCGGACGCCGCCCAGCTCGCCGACATCGCCATCTCCTCGGCGGACACCGCCGCCCGGTTCGGCATCGAGCCCCGGGTGGCGATGCTGTCGTACTCGACCGGGGACTCGGGCTCCGGCGCCGACGTGGAGAAGGTCGCGGCGGCCACCGAGCTGGTCCGGGAACGCCGGCCGGACCTGCTGGTCGAGGGGCCTATCCAGTACGACGCGGCGATCGACCCGCAGGTGGCGGCCACCAAGCTGCCGGAGAGCCCGGTGGCGGGGCGGGCGACGGTCTTCATCTTCCCGGACCTGAACACCGGCAACAACACGTACAAGGCGGTGCAGCGCTCGGCGGGCGCGGTGGCCGTCGGGCCGGTGATGCAGGGCCTGCGGCGGCCGGTGAACGACCTGTCCCGCGGGGCCACCGTCCCCGACATCGTCAACACCGTGGCGATCACGGCCATCCAGGCGGCCGGGACGCCGGAGGAGGGCTCGTGACCGACCGGGTGCTGGTGCTGAACTCCGGTTCGTCGTCGGTGAAGTACCGGCTGTACGACGACGAGGAGATCCGCGACAAGGGCATCGTCGAGCGGATCGGCGAGCCGGGCGGTGGGCCGGCGGACCACGCGGCGGCGGTACGCGAGGTGCTGGACCGGCTCGACCTCGCGGGACTGCGCGGGGTGGGGCACCGGGTGGTGCACGGCGGCCGGACGTTCAGCGAGCCGGTGCTGATCGACGAGCGGGTCTTCGCCGCGATCGAGGAGCTGGTGCCGCTGGCCCCGCTGCACAACCCGGCGAACCTGGCCGGCATCGTGGCGGCCCGGGAGGCGTTGCCGGAGGTGCCGCAGGTGGCCGTCTTCGACACCGCGTTCCACCACACGCTGCCCGAGGCAGCCGCCACCTACGCGATCGACCGGGAGACCGCCGAGCGGTACGGCATCCGCCGGTACGGCTTCCACGGCACCTCGCACGCGTACGTCTCCCGGCGCACCGCCGAGCTGCTGGACCGCCCGTACGGGGAGCTGAACGTCATCACCCTGCACCTGGGCAACGGGGCGAGCGCCTGCGCGGTCGCCGGCGGGCGCAGCGTGGCCACCTCGATGGGGATGTCACCGCTGGAGGGCCTCGTGATGGGCACCCGCAGCGGCGACCTGGACCCGGCCGTCGTCTTCCACCTGCGCCGCGAGGCCGGCATGGGGGTGGACGAGATCGACGACCTGCTCAACCACCGCAGCGGCCTGCTCGGGCTGGCCGGGGTGAACGACATGCGCGAGGTGCTGGACCGCCGCGCCGGCGGGGACGCCGCGGCGGCCCTCGCCTTCGACGTCTACTGCCGCCGGATCAAGGGCTATCTGGGCGCGTACTACGCGCTGCTGGGGCGGGTCGACGCGGTCGCCTTCACCGCCGGGGTGGGCGAGCACGCCGCCCCGGTCCGCGCCGCCTCCCTGGCCGGGCTGGAGCGGCTCGGGATCAGCGTCGACCCGGCGCGCAACGGCGGCGACGGGGACCGGGTGATCTCCCCCGACGGCGCGGAGGTGACGGTCTGCGTGATCGGCACGGACGAGGAGCGGGAGATCGCCCGGCAGACCCGGGCGGTCCTCGGCGCCCGAGGCTGACCGAACGGGCGTCGGGCACCGGCCGGACCGGCCGGGCGACTCAGGCCAGGGCGAGCCAGACAGCCACCGCGAGCAGAACCACGGCGGCGGCGACGCCACCGATGACCAGCGGGAGCCGCGACGGCGCCGGCGCGGCGGCGTCGTCCGGGGCGTGGGCGAAGGCACGGAACTGCGCGGTGTTGCCGCTCGGGTCGGTGAAGTTCTCAGACATGCGGTGACGATAACCAAGAACGTCGACCTGCACGGGACGCGCCGGGCCGAGCGCCGGCAGGTCCATCCGGCCGGCGGAGCTGGTCCGTCCGGGTGGTGGTGGTACCCGGTCCGGACGGTGGGGCCGGCCGGGACGGCGCGCGCCCTACCGTGAGGGCATGGGGGCGCAGCGGCTGGTGGCCGTGCTGTTGACGGCACTGCTGGCCGGCTGCGGGACGGCCACCGCCGCGTCCGGCGGCGGGACGCCCGGGCCGACCCGGCACGCCCCGGACGGGACGTACGACGTGGCGGTCCGGCAGTTGACCGTCGACCCGGGCAGCCGCCGGCCCCTGCCGCTCACCGTCTGGTACCCGGCGACGGCGGGACGGGTGGCCGCCGGGCGGTTCCCGGTGGTGCTCTACAGCCACGGCCTGCGCAGCCTGCCCGAACTCCACGCGGCGCTGACCACCCGGTGGGCCGCCGCCGGCTTCGTCGTCGCCGCGCCCACCTACCCCCGCACGAACCTGCGGGCCGCGCACTTCACCCGCGCCGACGTGCGCAACCAGCCCGCCGACGGCTGGCGGGTGATCCGCTACCTGGTACGCCTGGACGCCGCCCGGGGCGACCCGCTCGCCGGTCACCTCGACGTCAACCGGTTCGCCGCCGCCGGCCACTCCGCGGGCGGCTTCACCACGGCCGGCATGCTCACCTCCGGCCACTCGGCCCGGCTGCGGTCCGGCATCGTGATCGCCGGCGGTGGGCTGGCCGGCAGCTTCGCCGGGCCCGCCGCGCCGCTGCTGTTCGTGCACGGCAGCGCCGACCCGATCGTGGCCGAGTCGGTCGGCCGGGCCGCCTACGACCGGACGACGGGGCCCGCCGCGTTCCTGAGCCTCAGCGGCCAGGGGCACGGCGAATACCTGAGCCCCGGCCGTCCCGGCTTCGCCCAGGTCCTCGCCACCACCACCGACTTCCTCCGCTGGACGCTCTACGACGACCGGGCGGCCCGCCACCGGCTGCCCGCCGACGCCCGGCTGGCCGGCGTCACCAGCTTCGACAGCCGGCTGCGCAGCTGAGCCGCCCCCGGGGAGGCCGCTGACGCGCCCCTGGGAGGAGCCCCCGTCGAGGCGCCCCCCGCGCGGGACCGGGCCACGGTAGCGTCGCCGCGTGGACGGAAGCGGCCTGGACGAAAGCGGGTTGCCCGGTCGTCAGCTCGCCGCGATCGGTGCGGTGCTCCGGGTGGCGGCGGGCGGCGGGATACCGGTGTGGCTGCGCGGCGGCTGGGCGCTGGACTTCCACCTCGGCGAGATCACCCGACCGCACCGGGACGTAGACTGGTACTGCTGGCGCGACGACGCGGACCGGCTGGCCGCGCTGCTGACCGACGAGGGCTGGCGCCCGGACCCGGCGATGCCGGCGGCCATCCAACTCGACCTGCTCCGCGACGACGTCGAGCTGAGCTTCGCGTACCTCGGGCGCGACGGTGCCGGTCGGGTGGTGGTCGGGGCCGGCCCGTGGACGGGCACGCCGCTGCCGGCGGGGCTGCTGGACGCGCCGCCCGGCCGGATCGGGTCGCTCGCCGCGCCGATCATCGCCCCGGCCGCCCAGATCGAGTTCAAGGAGATGTACCCGGTCTGGATGCCGGAGCGGCCCCGCCGGGCGAAGGACGCCGCCGACCTGGCCCGGCTGCGGGCGAGCCTGGGCCACCCGGCGGCCGGCTGATCCGGGTCGGCCGTCCGCCGAGCGCGAGGCACAATCGGATTCATGCGCCCTCGTCGTACCCCCGCCCTGCTCACCGCCGCCCTGCTCAGCGTGGGGCTGGTGGGCTGCTCGGGGGAGCCGGCGCCGGCCGGGCGCGACGCCCGGGCGACGCCGCCGGCCACGGTGAAACCCACCACGCCGGCCCCGCGCGTCCCCGAGGGGCACGCGCCCACCGGAAGCTTCGCCGTCGGCGTACGCGAGTTGAAGCTGAACCGCGACGGCGACCGGCCGCTGCCGGTGACCGTCTGGTACCCGGCGCGGGGCGCGGCCGGCGGCGACCCGGAACGGTCCGCCCCGGCGGCGGCCGGACGGTTCCCGGTGGTGATGTTCAGCCACGGGCTGGGCGGCCGGCCGGACGACTACGCCTCGCTGCTCAACCGCTGGGCGACGGCCGGGTTCGTGGTGGCCGCGCCGGCCTTCCCGCACACCCGCCGGGGCGCCGACGGCAACGTCCTCGACGTGCTGAACCAGCCGGCCGACGTGTCGTACGCGCTGACCCGGGTGCTCGCCCTCGACGGCGCCGCCGGCGACCCGCTGCGCGGCCGGCTGGCCACCGACCGGGTGGCCGCGGCCGGGCACTCGGCCGGCGGGGTGACCACCATCGGCCTGTTCACCGCGAGCCGGGACGACCGGCTGGACGCGGGCGTGGTGTTCGCCGGCACCGGGCTGGGGGTCGGTACCGCCTTCGCCGGGGCGGCCGCCCCGCAGCTGTTCGTGCACGGCGAGGCCGACGAGGTGGTCGACTACGCGGCCGGCAAGGCGGTCTACGACGCGGTGCCCTGGCCCAAGGCGATGCTCAGCCTGACCAAGGGTGACCACGGCCGGGCGCTGCTCACCGACGGCGCGGCGTTGCGGGTCGTCGCGGACACCACCGTCGAGTTCCTCCGCTGGACGCTCTACGGCGACGCGGCGGCCAAAACCCGCCTCCCCACCGAAGCCCGCCGCAACAACCTCGCCACCCTCGACGACCGCCTGTAAGGCGGGGCCCCCGCTCAACACCTCAGGCGGTGTGGTCGACGACCACCTTGCCGAACACCTCGCCGGAGTGCAGCCGGGCGAACGCCTCCTCGACCCGGCTGAACGGCAGCACGCTGTCCACCACCGGGCGCACCTCGTGCTCGGCGCAGAACGCCAGCAGCTCGATCAGCTCCCCCGGGGTGCCCATCGAGGTGCCGAGGATCTCCAACTGCATGGCGAAGACCCGGCGCAGGTTGACCTTGGGCTCGTGCCCGGCGGTCGCCCCGGAGACCACGATCCGCGCCCCGGGCGCGGCCGACTTCAGCGAGTGGTCGAAGGTCGCCGCGCCGACGGTCTCGATCACCACGTCGACCCGCTCCGGCAGCCGCGCCCCGGGCTCCAGCGCGGTCGCGCCCAGCTCGGTGATCCGGTCCCGCTTGGCGGCGTCGCGGCTCGTCGCGTACACCCGCTTGCCCAGCGCCAGGCCCAGCGCGACGGCCGCGGTGGCCACGCCGCCGCCCGCGCCCTGCACCAGCACCGACTCGGCCTCCTCGGCCCGGCCCCTGGTGGTGAGCATCCGCCACGCGGTCAGCCAGGCCGTGGGCAGGCAGGCCGCGTCGGTGGCCGACAGGTCCGCCGGCAGGGGCAGCAGGTTCATCCGGGGTACGGCCACCCGCTCGGCCAGGGTGCCCGGGAAGTGCTCGGAGAGGATCGACATCCCGCGCGGGTCACCCGGGGTGGGCACCACGGGGTAGATGACCACCTGGTTGCCGTCCGGGTCCTCCCCCACCGCGTCGCAGCCGAGGATCATCGGGAGCTGGTCGCCGGTGAGTCCGACCCCGCGCAGCGACCACAGGTCGTGGTGGTTGAGCGAGCTGGCCCGGACCTGGACGGTGACCCAGTCCTCCTGCGGGTGGGTCGGCTCGGGCCGGTCGCCGACGGTGAGCGCGGCGAGCGGGTTGTCGGCGTCGAAGGCCGAGGCATAGGCAGCACGCATGATCCGCACCGTAACAAGCTGAGCCCGGGTTAAGAAGGGCCCCTTCCTATGCGAGATGCGTTAAGAAGGGGCCCCTCCTTGCACGTCAGGCGCGGGCGACGCCGTCGCGGCGGGCGGCCTCGGCGACCGCCTCCGCCACGGCGGGGGCGACCCGCGGGTCCAGCGGGGACGGCACGATCGCGTCCGCGCTCAGCGCGCCGTCCACCACGCCGGCGATGGCGTCGGCCGCCGCCACCTTCATCCCGTCGGTGATCCGGGTGGCCCGGGCGTCCAGCGCGCCGCGGAACACCCCGGGGAAGGCGAGCACGTTGTTGATCTGGTTGGGGTAGTCGCTGCGCCCGGTGGCGACGACCGCCACGTGCCGGCCGGCCACCTCGGGGTGCACCTCGGGGGTCGGGTTGGCCAGCGCGAAGACGATGCCGTCGGGGGCCATCCCGGCGACCGCCGCCTCCGGGATCTGGCCCCCGGAGACCCCGATCAGGACGTCCGCCCCGCGCAGCGCCTCGGTGATGTCGCCGTGGCGGCCGTCGGCGTTGGTGAGCGCGGCCAGCTCCGCCTTGGAGCCGGTCAGCTCGCGGTGCGGGCCGAGGATCCCCCGCGAGTCGCAGACCACCACCTGGTCCGGGTTCACGCCCCCGGCGACCAGCATCCTGGTCACCGCCACCCCGGCCGCGCCGGCCCCGCTGACCGCCACCCGCAGGTCACCGAGCTTGCGGTTGAGCAGGGCCGCCGCGTTGCGCAGCGCGGCCAGCACGACGATCGCGGTGCCGTGCTGGTCGTCGTGGAAGACCGGGATCGGCAGCGCCTCGTCCAGCCGGCGTTCCACCTCGAAGCAGCGCGGCGCGCTGATGTCCTCCAGGTTGATCCCGCCGAAGGAGGGGGCGAGCGCCCGCACCACGGCCACGATCTCGTCCACGTCCTGGGTGTCCAGGCAGATCGGCACGGCGTCCACGCCGGCGAACTGCTTGAACAGCACCGCCTTGCCCTCCATCACGGGCAGCGCGGCGCGCGGGCCGATGTTGCCCAGCCCGAGTACCGCCGACCCGTCGGTGACCACCGCGACGGTGTGCGACACCCAGGTGTAGTCGTCGACGAGGTCGGGCTCGGCGGCGATCGCCTCACACACTCGGGCCACCCCGGGGGTGTACGCGAGGGAGAGGTCCTCCCGGCTGGTGAGTGGAACGGTGGAGGCGACGGCCAGTTTGCCGCCGGCGTGCAGCCGGAAGACGGGATCGGCGGGATCCACGGAAGGCGTGGGCATGGTGACTCCAGGATCTGTCGAGCAGATGGACCGGCCGGCTCGCCCGCGAGGTCTGCGGCGAGCGGTGGCGGGCGGTGCGGGGGTCACCCGGGCACGTGCCGAGCATAGTCCCGAGCCCGCCAGCCGGATGTGAGTAGGGTCATAACGATGGATCGCCGAGCCGCCCGGGGCGCGGCCACCAGCGGGCCACCACCCGGCCGTGCACGTCGGCCACGCCGTACGCCCGGGAGTCGTCGGCGACGAGGGCGTTGTCGCCGCGCAGCCACCAGCCGCCGTCCTCGGGCCGGACCGCCCGCTTGACGACCAGCAGGTCCGGCCGGGCGCGGAACACCCCGACCACCACGTCCCCGGGCCGGACGGGGCGCCCGCCGGGCCGGACCAGTACGGCGTCGCCGTGCCGCAGGGTCGGCGCCATCGACGGCCCGGTCACCAGCACGGGCACCAGGAATCCCCGGAGTCGGGGCGGCGCGGGGCCCTCGTCGGCACGCATCCCGGTTTCACCTCCACGCCGCCGGGCAGCAGTCTCCAGGAGTAATGTCAGCTTGGATCATCGCAAACATCCCATGGAGGATCCCGATGCGCCTTCCTCGCATCCTTGTGCCCCGCGTGACCGCCAGCGCCCACTGCGACCTGCCGTGCGGCGTCTACGACCCGGCCCAGGCCCGGATCGAGGCCGAGTCGGTCAAAATGATCTGCGAGAAGTACCAGGCCAACACCGACCCCGAGTTCCGCACCCGGGCGATCCTGATCAAGGAGCAGCGGGCCGAGCTGGTCAAGCACCACCTGTGGGTGCTCTGGACCGACTACTTCAAGCCGGCCCACTTCGAGAAGTACCCGCACCTGCACCAGCTCTTCAACGAGGCCACCAAGCTGGCCGGCGCCGCCGGCGCCAAGGGTGCGACCGACCCGGCCAAGGCCGACGAGCTGCTGCAGAAGATCGACGAGATCTCGAAGATCTTCTGGGAGACCAAGAAGGCGTGAGCCGCTCCCCTGCGGCACCGACCGTCCGGCCGGCACGTCCCGAGGACGTGCCGGCCGTGGTCGCGATGGTGCACGAGCTGGCCGAGTACGAGCGTGCCCCGGAGCAGTGCCACCTCACCGAGGAGCAGTTGCGGGCCGCCCTGTTCGGCCCATCGCCGGCGCTGTTCGGTCACGTCGCGGTGGACGCCGACGGCGAGCCGGTCGGCTTCGCCCTGTGGTTCCTGAACTTCTCCACCTGGGCCGGCGTGCACGGGGTCTACCTGGAGGACCTCTACGTCCGGCCGGCGTTCCGGGGCAGCGGCGCGGGCCGGCTGCTGATGGCCGCGCTGGCCGCGGTCTGCGTGGAGCGCGGCTACCAGCGGCTGGACTGGTGGATGATCCACTGGAATCCGGCAGCCCGGTTCTACGCCTCGATCGGGGCGGTGCGGATGGACGAGTGGCTGCCGTACCGGCTCACCGGCCCGGCGCTGCACGGGCTGGCGGCCGAGCTGAGCGCGCCGCCCGCCGCCGGGGCGACGCTCACCGCCCGCCCGACGCCCGGTACGGGTAGAGTCCCCGACCGGGGGGATGCGGCGTGACTCAACTGACCGGACCGGCGGCCACCGACGACGTGGTGCACCTGACGGTGCCCGCCGACGGTGGCTATCTCGGCGTGCTGCGGACCGCCACGGCCGGGCTGGCGGCCCGGCTCCAGTTCGCCCTGGACGAGATCGAGGATCTGCGCATCGCGGTTGACGAGGCCTGCGCCATGCTGCTCGCCATCGCCACCCGGGACGCCGAGCTGGACTGCCGGTTCGCGGTCACCGAGGACGCGCTGACCGTGGAGGTGACGGTGCCGATGGTGCCGGGCGCCACCCTGCCCGCGGAGTCCTCGTTCGCCTGGAAAGTGTTGACGGCGCTGACCACCGGGGCGGCGGCGGACGTGACGGACGGCCGGGCGACCATCTCGCTGCTCACCCGGCGCTCGTCCGGCTGGTGAGCCGCCCGGCCCGGCTCAGCCCCGGCCCAGCGCAAGTGGTTCACTTCAGCCCAGGCCCAGCGCGCGGATCGTGGGTGGGCTGACCAGCAGCGCGCTCACCCCGAGCCCGAGGGCCATCACCGGCACTCCCAGCCAGCCCAGGCCGCCCTGGATCATGTACCAGCCGATCGGCAGCAGCATGAGCTGGAGCACGATGGCCGGCGCCCGGCCGCCGGGGCGGCGCGCGGCGAGGGCGCTGCCGAACATCCAGAGCGCGATGGCGCCCACCACGGCGAACCCGGTGACCAGCAGCGCCGAGGTCAGGTCGAGGGTGTCGGCGGTGAGGTCGGCCCAGGCCAGCCAGGCGGCGATCAGCCCGACGGCGACCGCCTCCGCCCGCAGCAGCCGGACCGCCCAGCGCAGAGTGACGGGAATCGGGTCGGAGTCGAGGGTCACGGCCGACACGATACCGGGCCCGATCGCGGTACAGTGCCGCCCATGCGGGCCGTCCTGGTGGTCAATCCGAAGGCCACCACCACCAGTGAGCGCAGCCGGGACGTGTTGGTCCGGGCGCTGCGCAGCGAGGTCGACCTCTCCGTGCGGTACACCCGGCGGCGCGGTCACGCGACCGACCTGGCCCGGGAGGCGGCCGAGGAGGGCGTCGACGTGGTGGTCACGCTCGGTGGTGACGGCACCGTCAACGAGGTGGTCAACGGCCTGATGGCGGCGCAGCCGCCGACGGTCACCGGCGTGCCGTCGGCCCAGCGCCTGCCGGCCCTGGCCACGGTGCCGGGCGGCTCGACCAACGTCTTCGCCCGCGCCCTCGGGCTGCCCCGGGAGTGGCCGGAGGGCACCTCCATGATCCTGGAGGGGCTGCGGCTGGGCCGGTCCCGCACGATCGGGCTGGGCCGGGCCGACGACCGGTACTTCACCTTCTGCGCCGGCTTCGGGGTGGACGCCGCGGTGATCCACCGGGTGGAGCAGGCCCGGCGGCGTGGGCGGGTCTCCACCCCCGCGCTCTACATGCGGGCAACGTTCAACCAGTACTTCTTCGGCTCCGACCGGCGGCATCCGGCGATCAGCGTGGAGCGGCCCGGCGAGCAGACCGAGGACGAGCTGTCCACGGTCATCATCCAGAACACCGCACCGTGGACGTACCTGGGCGAGCGGGAGATCAATCCGAACCCGGAGGCGTCGTTCGACCTCGGCCTGGACCTGATGGCGATCCGTCGACTGCGCGTCGCCAGCACCGCACGTACGGTCACCCAGTCGCTGTCCCGCCGCCCCGATCCGCACGGCTCCCAGGTGCTACGGCTGCATGACGTAGCGGAGTTCACGCTGGTCTCGGCGCGTCCGCAGGCGTTCCAGCTCGACGGCGACTACCTCGGCGACCGGCAGAAAGTCAGATTCACATCCATTCCCGGCGCACTGAGAGTAATCTGCTAGGTCTCGGGTACAGCCCTTGGTCGAGCGGGCGGCGCGCCACACGCGCGTCGAGCGGGTCGGCGACACCGGGAGGGTTCGTGCCGGAAATGTCAGCTAAGTCACGCGGACTGTACTATATTGATCCTCGACTGTGGTACGGCGGGTAACCAGAGCAGCTGGAAACCCGGACAAAAGGGTCGTGAGCTTGCTCACCGTGCGGAGTTTTTCCGAGCGTCACCCTTGACATTGCGTGTGTTCGTGAAAGTATTCACAAGCGCACTTGTGTTACCGGGACATTGCCTGGATATGCTCGTCCGGTTGAGCACTTCCAGCAGGTCCACGGGGCCCACAGCCTGCTCACGCACTGCCGAATAGGTGTACGCGAACCGTCACCGCCGGCAATGCGGATGCATATAGAAAAAGCAACGAGCGACATCTGCCACCCATCCAGAATGAGGAGTGTTGCCGCCATGGACTGGCGCCACGATGCCGTCTGCCGCGACGAGGACCCGGAGCTGTTCTTCCCGATCGGGACGTCCGGGCCGGCTCTGCTGCAGGTGGAGCAGGCCAAGGCCGTCTGCCGGCGTTGCCCGGTGACGGACAGTTGCCTTCAGTGGGCGCTGGAGTCCGGTCAGGACGCCGGCGTCTGGGGTGGGATGAGCGAGGAGGAGCGCCGCGCGGTCAAGCGCCGCGGTGGGCTCCGGGTGCTGCGCGCTCACTCCGCCTGAACCGAACGCATCACAGCCGTACGCCCCGGCAGGGTTCGCCCTCCGGGGCGTCTCGCTGTCCACGAAGCCTCGATACCCGGTTTCGATCATGTGATGCCGCCCGGTCGGCTGACCGCCGCCACCCGGCGCCGCACCAGTTCGGCGAGTTCCGGCACGTCGGTCAGCGGGTCGGCCACCGCCACCGCGCCGGCGTTCCGGGCGGCCACCGCCACCGCGTCATGGAAGAGGCCGGGGGCGAGGAAGTAGGCGGCCACGGCCACCCGGCGGGCGCCCCGGCCGCGGAGCCGGGCCACCGCCGCCCCGGTGTCCGGCGGCGCCGCCGAGGCGTACGACACGCGGGCGGGCACCCGCAGCGCCGCGCCGAGGGCCGCCGCCACCCGCCCCACCGACCCGCGCGCCCCCGCGTCCCGGGTGCCCGCCGCGGCCAGCACCAGCGCGTCGTACTCCCCCGGGCCGGCCTCGGCCAGCCGGCGGCGCAACCCGGCCAGCAGCGCGCCGTCGACCGGGCCGCCCAGCGGGCCGAGCACGTCGGCGACCCGTACCGTGAGCCCCGGCGCGTCCGCCCGGGCCGCCGCCACCGCCGCCGGCAGGTCGACCCGCCGGTGGTACGCGGCGGTCAGCAGCAGCGGCACCACCACCGCCGTGCGGTGCCCCGCCACGGCCAGCTCCCGCAGCACGGCGGCCGGGCCGGGCTCGGTGTGATCCAGCCAGCTCGGCACGACCGGAAGCCCGGGCCACGCCGCGCCGACCGCCCGGGCCAGCGCCCGGGTCGCCTCGGCCGCCCGCGGGTCCCGACTGCCGTGCGCCACCAGCACCACCGGCGTGGCCGTCGCCGGCCCGCCCGCATCGCCCAGCGCGCTCAGACGTGCAGCCCGCACTCGGTCTTCTCGAACATCGCCCAGCGGCCGGCCCGCGGGTCCTCCCCCGCCCTGGTCCGCCGGGTGCACGGCCAGCAGCCGATCGAGCCGTAGCCGCGGGCGAACAGCTCGTTGACCGGAATGTCGTACCGGGCGATGTAGGAATCGACGTCGGCCTGCGTCCAGGCGGCGATCGGGTTCACCTTGACCCGGCCGCGCCGGGCGTCGAAGGCCACCACCGGCGTGTTCGCCCGGGTCGGCGACTCGTCCCGGCGCAACCCGGCGGCCCAGGCGTCGTACCCGGTCAGTGCCCGTTCCAAGGGCTCCACCTTGCGCAGCTGGCAGCACTCGTCCGGGGAGCGTTCGAACAGCCGGGGACCGTACTCGCCGTCCTGCTGGCCGACGGTGCGCCGGGGCCGGATGGAGCGGACGTTCACCGGCAGCCGGCGGGCCACCTCGTCGCGTACCCGCAGCGTCTCCGGGAAGTGCAGGCCGGTGTCGAGGAAGACCACGTCCACCCCGGGCGCCACCCGGGAGACCAGGTGGGCGAGCACCCCGTCGGCCATCGAGCTGGTCACGCAGAACCGCTCGCCGAAGGTCTCCGCGGCCCACCGGGCGATCTCCAGCGCCGGGGCGCCCTCCAGTTCCCGGCCGGCCCGCCCGGCCAGCTCGCGCAACTCCTCGGGGTCGCGGCGGTCCGGGTCGGCCGGCGCCGGAGCACCGGCCCCGACCAGCCCGAGGCCCGCGGCGGAGACGGGGCTCACCGGTCCACCGCCCGGGAGAGCAGGCCGGTGAACCGTACGGTGAAGACCCGGGCGCAGGCGTGGCACTCCCAGGCGCCGTGCCCGGTCTCGCTCGGCCGCAGGTCCTCCTCCCCGCAGTACGGGCAGTACAGCGGCACAGATCGCGTTTCGCTCATCGGAGTTCCTCCTCGTCGACCCGGATCACCCAGTTGGCGAACGTCTCGCCCTCAGCCCGCCCGGCCAGGTAGCGGCGGGCCAGTCGTTCCACGTACTCCGGCAGCTCCTCGGCGGTGGTCTTCAGGCCGCGCAGCTTGCGCCCGAAGCCGGCGGTCCGCCCCTGGGCCATGCCGAGACCGCCACCCAGGTGCACCTGGAAGCCCTCCACCTGGCGGCCGTCCGGGCCGACCACCAGCTGGCCCTTCAGCCCGATGTCGGCGACCTGGGTGCGGGCGCAGGCGTTCGGGCAGCCGTTGAGGTGGATGGAGATGTCCGCGTCGACGTCGCGCAGCCGCTCCTCCAGCCGGGCCACCAGCTCCTCGCCGCGCCGCTTGGTCTCCACGATGGCCAGCTTGCAGAACTCGATGCCGGTGCAGGCCATGGTGCCGCGCCGCCAGGCCGACGGCCGGGCCTCCAGGCCGATCCCGCGCAACGCGGCCACCAGCGAGTCGGTCCGCTCCGGCGCCACGTCCAGCACCAGCAGCTTCTGGTACGGGGTGAGCCGCACCCGGTCGCTGCCGTGCGCCTCGACCACGTCGGCCAGCCGGGCGAGCTGGCTGCCGGAGACGCGCCCCACCACCGGGGCGGCCCCGACGTAGTTGCGCCCGTCGCGCTGCGGGTGCACGCCGATGTGGTCGACCGGCTTCGCCGGCAGCTCCGCAGCCGGGCCGTCGAGCAGCGCCCGGCCCAGGTACTCCTTCTCCAGCACCTCGCGGAAGCGCTCCACGCCCCAGTCGGCGACCAGGAACTTCAGCCGGGCCCGGTTGCGCAGCCGGCGGTAGCCGTAGTCGCGGAAGATGCCGACCACGCCGGCCCACACGTCCGGCACCTCGTGCAGCGGCACCCAGACGCCGAGCCGCTTGGCCAGCATCGGGTTGGTGGCGAGGCCACCGCCGACCCAGACGTCGAAGCCGGGACCGTGCTCCGGGTGCTCGACCCCGAGGAAGGCGATGTCGTTCGCCTCGTACGGGGTGTCGACCAGCCAGGAGATCGAAGACTTGAACTTGCGGGGCAGGTTGGAGTACGCCTTGTCGCCGACGTACCGGCGGACGATCTCGTCGATCGCCGGGGTGGGATCGACCAGCTCGTCCCGGGCCACCCCGGCGACCGGGCTGCCCAGCACGATGCGCGGGCAGTCGCCGCACGCCTCGGTGGTCTGCAGGCCGACCGCCTCCAGCCGGCGCCAGATCTCCGGCATGTCCTCGACCCGGATCCAGTGGTACTGGATGTTCTGCCGGTCGGTGATGTCGGCGGTGTCCCGCCCGAACTCCCGGGAGATCTCCGCGACGACCCGGAGCTGGGCGAGGCTGAGCTGGCCGCCGTCCACCCGGACCCGGAGCATGAAGAACTCGTCCTCCAGCTCGTGCGGCTCCAGCACGGCGGTGCGCCCGCCGTCGATGCCGGCCTTGCGCTGGGTGTAGAGCCCCCACCAGCGGAACCGGCCGCGCAGGTCCTGCGGGTCGATCGAGGCGAAGCCGCCGTGGGCGTAGATGTTCTCGATCCGGGCCCGCACGTTCAGCGGGTCGTCGTCCTTCTTGATCCGCTCGTTGGGGTTGAGCGGCTCGCGGTGGCCCAACGCCCACTGGCCCTCCCCGCGCCGGGGGCGGGACGCCCGGGCGGCGGGGGCGGACGGGTCCTGGGCGCGGGTCGGGGTGCTGCTGACCGCCATCGCGGCGTCCTCCGTTGGCTACGTGCCCGGTTGCGCTGACGCGACGGCTGGCCCGTGAGGGCCGTGGACGGCGGTGTCGGAGACGGCCAGCGCGCAGGCGCCCGAGACGGATGGGTCGGGCGTCGTCAGTGGGCCGGACAGATCGCGCTGCGCACGCGGCCGTAGTCGACGTGGCGGCGAGCCACGAAGCGGCGGACGACAGCGGCGGTCATGTGCCAATGCTCGCACAGCCCTCGATGGCCAGCCAATCTTCCAGTGTGCGATCCCACATCACGGACGGCGGATGAGGCTGCCCGACCACTCTTCGTGGCCGCCGCGACCGACCCCGACGCACCCTTGCCGGCGCTTTGCTCTGCTTCAACCCGCGCAACACGGCCCTGAACAGGCGCTACGTCCGGGATCGTCGCGAGCGCGGTCGACCGCCCGATCACGCCGTGTGCCTGTTGCCTCCGCTGAAGCAGAGCAAAGCGTGCCGAACCCCTAGCCGCGGGCCGCACCCCCAGTCGCGCCGACCGCGCTCGCCACGCCCACCGCGCCGGCCGCCGCGACCGCGCGGTCGTGCCACGTCCCTGATCATCGTGGCCACGGTGAACCGTGCCGGCTCAGCCCTTGGCCAGCGGGACCACCAGGACCGCCTCGGTGCCGCCCGCAGCGCCGTTGCGCAGCTCGATGCTGCCCCGCAGCTCGCCGGTGACCAGGGCCCGGACGATCTGGAGGCCGAGGTTGCCGCCGCGTTCCGCGTCGAACGCGGCCGGCAGACCGCGTCCGTTGTCGGCCACCGACACGTGCAGCTGCTTGCGGAGCCGCTGCGCGGTGACCACCACCTCGGGCCGGGCGCCCTCGTCCCGCGGGGCGGCGGCGCCGTCCTCGGCGGGCGGTGGGAAGCCGTGCTCGACGGCGTTGAGCAGCAACTCGTTGAGCACCATCACCAGCGAGGTGGCGATCTCGGCGGGAAGCACCCCGAAGCTGCCCCGGCGGCGCATGCCGACCGACACCTCGGTGGCCGCCACCTCGGTCGCGGCGCTGGCCACCCGGTCGACGATGCCGTCGAACTCGACCGCCTCGTCGCTGGACATGGAGAGCGTCTCGTGCACCAGGGCGATCGAGGCGACCCGGCGTACCGACTCCTCCAGGGCGACCCGGGCCTCGGGCATGGCGACCCGGCGGGCCTGGAGGCGCAGCAGCGCGGCGACCGTCTGCAGGTTGTTCTTCACCCGGTGGTGGATCTCCCGGATGGTGGCGTCCTTGGTGATCAGGGCGCGGTCCCGGCGGCGCACCTCGGTGACGTCGCGGACCAGCACCAGCGCACCGATCGGCACGCCCGCCGGCATCAGCGGCAGCGAACGGGTCAGCATGGTGGCGCCCCGGGCGTCGATCTCCCGGCGCGGCGGGGCGTCTCCGCGCAGCGCCGCCAGCACGCTGTTCGCCGCGTCGGTGCCCTCCAGCGGGTCGCTGGCCAGCCGGCGGTGCAGCCCGGCCAGATCCTCGCCCACCAGGTGGGAGGCGTGTCCCAGGCGCCGGTACGCGGACTGCGCGTTCGGGCTGGCGTAGGTCACCTTGCCGTTGGCGTCCAGCCGGACCAGCCCGTCGCCGACCCGGGGCGCCGAAGTGGTCTCGCCCGGGTGCCGGGGTGGCGGGAAGGTCCCGTCGGCGATCATCTGGGCCAGGTCGTCGGCGGTGGTCAGGTAGTTGAGTTCGAGCTGGCTGGGCGTCCGGGCGGTGGAGAGGTTGGTGTCCCGGCCGACGACCGCGATCACCTCGCCGGCCTCCCCGTCGGCGGTGCGCAGCCGGACCGGGATCGCCTCGTGCCGGGCCGGCACGTCGCCGTACCAGACCGGGTCCCCCTCCCGCCAGATCCGGCCCTGCCGGTGGGCCACCTCCAGGTGGGCCACCTCCGGCCCGCCGACGATCCGCCCCACCTGGTCGTCCAGGTACGCCGTGGGGGCGGTGGTCGGGCGCACCTGGGCCACGCAGAGGAAGGTGCCGTCACCGTCCACCGGCACCCAGAGCAGCAGGTCCGCGAAGGAGAGGTCGGACAGCAGCTGCCAGTCCCCCGCGATCCGGTGCAGGTGGTCGATGTCGGAGGGCCGGAGCCGGGTGTGCTCCTCGGCGAGGTCGCGCAGCGTGGACACGCCCACAGCCTGCCACGGCGGGACGGGCGCCGTCGTCGCGGACCGCCGCGCCGGCCGGGGGCGTGGCTCACGGCGGATTCCGCCATCCCCTAGGCTGGCGCGGCCCAGGAAAGCACCGGCGAGCGAAAGGTCGACGTGTCCGAGGCAAGGGACGAACCCGAGCTGTCCGCGGCGGAGGAACTGGCCCTGGCCCGGCTGGCCCTGGACTCCGGTGACCTGGCCCACGCGGCGGACCACGTCGCCGGGGCGCTGCTGCGCTCACCCACGCTGCCCGAGGCGCACGAGACGCTGGCCCGGCTGGCCGCCGCCGCCGGCCCGGGCGCGCTCGACCTCTTCCCGCTCGGTCCGCACGCCTTCGTCGGCGCCGTGGTCGCCCGGGCGCACCTGCTCGCCGCCGCCGGGCGCCCGGCCGACGGGCTCGACCTGCTGGCCGCGGCCACCGTGCACGCGCCGCAGGCGGACTGGGCCGGGGTGCCCTGGGTGACCGCGCCCGAGCTGGCCGCACGGCTGGAGCCGGACCGGGTGGCCCGGCTCCTGATGCAGATCTGCGCCGCCGTCGCCGACCCGGTGCCGCGGGCCGGGCGGGCGCCGCTGCGGCCGTACCTCACGCTGGCCCGGCAGGTGACCGCCGCGCATCCGGCCCACGGCCTGCTGCTGGGCGCGGCGTCCGCGCTGGCCCGGCGGCTCGGCGAGGTCCCGCTGGCCGTCACCTGGGCGGCCCGGGGGGTACGGGCGGAGCCGTCGAAACTCGGCGAGGTGTGGCTCGGGTACGCGTACCGCAGCGCCGGCCGGCTCCGGGAGGCGCTCGCGGCGCTGGGCCGGGCGGTCGAGCACGACCCCGACGACCTAGCCGTGTACGCCGACATCGCCGGCACGCTGGCCGACCACGGCCGGCTGGACGAGGCGTTGGAGTGGATCGACCGGGCGCTGGACCGGGACCCGACGTTCGACTGTGCCGTGCACACCGCGTACCGGCTGCGCTGGCAGCGGGACGGCGACGTGGCGCACCTGGTCGCCCTGGCGGACTTCAGCCGGGACCACCCGGACGACAGCCACGAGCACGGTGACCTGGCCGAGTGCTGCCGGGGCCGGCCCTGGCTGGGTCAGGTCACCCCGGCCGGCGGGGCGATGGTCGACGTGCTGCGCCGGCTGCTGGCCGCCGGTGGCACCGCCTTCGCCGCCGTACGCCTCGACGGGTGGGAGCCGCCGAGCGCGATGCGTACGGTCACCGCGGCCGTGCCCGGCCTGCGCGTCGAGGTGCCCGACGTGGCGGGCCCGGACCCGCGCGAGCCCCGGCGGGCCAGCACCTGCCAGCTCTGGCGGTACGACGGCGGGATGGCCGCCCCCGCGCTGCCCGCGCCGTCGGCCGCCGCCGCGGACCGGATCCGCCAGCTCGCGCACCCGGCGTGGCCGCATCCCCCGGCGGCGTACGACTCGGCGGTCGTGCTCGCCACCCTTGAGCTGAACGACCTGCTCGGCCTGCTGGTGCACCCGCCCGACGCGCCGGGCACCTCGCTGGGCCGGGTGCTCGCCGGCCAGGACCCGTCGCTCTGGGTCCGCTGCGTGCAGGTCTGGGCCTGCCTGGGCCTGCTGCACCACCGCACCGACGAGCCGTGGGCCGACTCGACCCGGCGCCGGGTGCTGCTGGAACTGGTCTGGGGCGTCGAGGACTGGACCACCGAGGCGGCGCTCTTCGCCCTGGTCACCGCCGCCTGGGTCGACCCCGCGGTACGCCCCGACGTGGCCGCCGTGGTGGCGGAGCGGCTGGCCGACGTGGCCGCGGTGTCCCGGGAGCGGCCGGTGCCGATCTCGGTCTCGCTGGCCCACCTGGCGTTGGCCGCACCAACGCTCGACCCGGCGACGGCGGCACTGGCCCGGCGGCTGATCGCCCGGCCGGCCGCCTCGGTGCGCCGGTCGGGCCCGCTGAGCGGGCTGCGGCGGCGCCTGGCCGCCCTCTTCCGCCGCCGCTGAGCCCGGCGCCCGCTCCCGCGCGGGGCTCCGGTGGGCACGCCGCGCGGCCCCGCCGTGCCCGTGGGCGCGGGGGCGGGGGGGGGCGGGGGCGGGCGGGGGGGGCCCGGCCCGCGCGCGGGGGCGGGCGCCAGCGCGCCGCGGCGGTGAGGAGGGGC